>DATGIH010000075.1:0-3798 GCA_035295865.1 Bryobacteraceae bacterium | reverse complement strand
GATCGATCCCAAAGGAAAACACCTCACGGCGCTGCCGCTGGGCGATTCGGCGAAATTGCAGGTGGGACAGAAAGTCCTGGCCATCGGCAACCCATTCGGATTTCAGAGCACGCTGACAACTGGTGTGGTGAGCGCGCTCGGACGCACGGTCCAGACGAGCCAAACCACGCTGATCGACGAAGCGATTCAGACGGATGCGGCGATCAATCGCGGCAACTCCGGCGGACCGCTGATCAATTCGCATGGCGAAGTGATCGGTATCAATTCGGCGATTTACACGCCGTCTGGAACCACGGCGGGCATCGGATTCGCGATTCCCATCAACACCGCGAAGCGCATCGCTACAGATCTCATCAATGAAGGCCGCGTGCATCTCGCGTTCATTGGCGTGCAAACGATTCCGGTAGGCGGTTCCCTCGCGCAAGCGCTGGAGTTGCCCGTGGAAGAAGGACTCCTCGTGGAGAGCGCAGCGAAGGGCGGTCCTGCCGCGACGGCGGGTGTGCGTGGTGGGGATCGGGTCGTAATGGCCGGGATGCAGCGGATCGCGATCGGCGGCGACGTCATCGTGGCCATCGACGGCAACAAGGTCGCCAACACGATGGATTTGAGCGTCATCCTCAATCGAAAGCGCCCAGGCGACACAGTCACCGTGACGGTCTATCGCGCCGGCAAGAAGATCGACATTCCCGTGAAACTTGGCGAGCGCACCGAAAACCAGCGCCAGCAGTAACAGGCTAGGCCGTCATTCAGGAACTTTCTGGAGGACGCTGCGGTCCTCTACCAGGATGCAGCGTGACGCGTCGGCCGCGGCAACATTAGCGATGGCATCGGGATCCTTGCCCAGCGCTTCGCGATATTTTTCGTACGCCGTCAGATTGACGAACGGTATCAGCGCGTAAGCAACGTTCGTCGGCCCGGCAAATTTTGTCGGCAAAAAATAGCCGATCAAATCCCCGCCGCAGCGCTTGATCGGCTCAGGCCAGTGCCGCGCATACTGTTCGAAGTCGGCGGTCTTGTGAAGATCGATCGTGTAGCAAATGCAGACCGTGATCATGATGTTCTCCTTCGCGATAGAACTCGGGGCGATCTCAAACGGATCGACCTTGTGGCTTCGGGCGAAACTCCCACTCTTGGCCAAGCGTAATGCCAGACTTGCGATGACGTTTCATGTCGACATGAAACGTGGCGGGATCCGCGGCGCTACAATTCAAGAATGAAAACAGGCCGAGCATTAAAACAACGAACATGAACACGGACGCAGGCAGCGCGACGCAACGCGTCGCCGTGGTCGGCGACCTGTTTGGCGATCCGGCGCGCGCCGCGATCTTGGTGGCGCTGCTCGACGGAAGAGCCCGCACGGCGGGCGAACTGGCGCTCGCGGGGAATATTTCGGCGCAATCCGCGAGCGGACATTTGTTGAAGTTGACCGCCGGCGGGCTGCTTACGGTGCGCAGCCAGGGACGGCATCGCTATTACGAATTGGCGAGCGCGGAGGTGGCGCACGCGTTGGAGGCAGCCGGTTCGCTTGGAGCGCGGCGCGCAAATGGCGCGAATGGCGCGAACAGCATCGCGGCACACATTGTGAATCCGCGGCTATCCCATTCGGATATCCGGATGGCGCGATCCTGCTACGACCATTTGGCGGGTGTTGTCGCGGTGGACTTGACGCAGCGAATGGAAACCTCGGGAGCGATTCGCGCTTGCGGAGAGTGGGAGTACGAGCTGGGAAGGAGCGGTGAGAAATTTTTCGCGAGACTCGGCGTCGATGTCGAAACCCTTCGCCGCGGGCGGCGAGCGTTCGCTCGGCGATGCTTGGACTGGACGGAGAGAAAGCCGCATTTGGCCGGGGGCCTCGGCGCTGCGCTATTCGCGCGGCTACTGGAATTAAGTTGGGTCGCGAAAACGCGCGACTCGCGCGTGGTCCGCGTCACACATCTCGGCGAACAAAAGATTGGGCGATTGGGAGTATAGGACGCGCGACAACGGCCCAGGCGGTTGACGCGCCGCGCATGCGCACTTAGAGTTGCGGGGCTGATTGATGAGGTTGAATCTGATGAGGACAGGTGTGGGATGCAAGGGAGCGATTTGAGTTTAAGTTGCGGGAAAACCCGAACCCTCCGGATTCAGCAGGGTTCGGCACGCAGGAACATTTCGCGACGGTGGGTTGGCGTAAGAGTTGCGGCGGCGGTCGCGGTGGTTGGCGGCGTGGTTGTGTTTGCGCAGCCTATGCATGGACGGGCGCAAGGGGACGCGGAGAAGAAATTGTTGACGCCGGAGGCGTCGCTGAATTTGCGGGGGATTTCGGACTTGCAGTATTCGCCGGATGGAAAGCGCCTAGCGTTTGTGGTGATGGAGCCGGCGAAGGGGCAAGGGCGAAAGCGGCATATCTGGATTCACGAGGCGGGCGAGGAAGGCTCGCGGCAGTTTACGTATTCGGAGAAGTCGGAGAGCGGGCCGCGATGGTCGCCAGACGGAAAGACGCTAGCGTTTCTGTCGGACCGGGGCGAGGCACAGCAGATTTATCTGATGCGCGGGGATGGCGGCGAAGGCGTCGCGCTGACCAAGGGAAAGAATGGTGTGCGCGGATTTGAATGGTCGCCGGATGGAAAGCGCATCGCGTATATTGCGCCGGATCCGAAGAGCGATGCGGAGGAGAAAAAGGAGAAGGATAAGGACGACGCGCACGTAGTCGATAAGGAAGATAAGCGCGGGCGGCTTTGGATCGTGAACGTCGATAACGGAGAGACGAGGGCGCTGACGAAGCCGAGCTGGGATGTGCGTCAGATCGTGTGGATGCATAACGGAACGCAATTGGTGATGGAGGCGACCGAGCATCCGGAGTCGGATCAATTCACGCAGAAGATTTACGGCGTGCTGGCAGTGAGCGGCGAGACGAAGCTGTTGCTGGCGCCACGCGGACCGTTCGGGGAGATCAAGATTTCGACGGCAGGCAACACGATCAGTTTTGTGGGATCGCGCGAAGATGGTCCGGAGCCGCACGACTTGATGCTGCTGCCGGTGAATGGATTCGAAGCTCACAACTTAACAGGATCGAGCCTGGACCGGCCGGTGGAAGCGTATGAGTGGCAGAAGGATGGAACCGTGGTGTTGGTGGCCGCGGAGGGCTTTAAGAGCAAATTGATCCGATTCGACGCGAACGCCTCGATGAGAGAGCTGGCGGCGTCGCCGGTGCCGACGGGATCAATCGCGATTTCGACTGGCAGTGAGATCGCCTATGTGGCGCAAACGGGGACCACGCCGCCGGAAGTGTGGACGTGGAATGAAAAGGGCGGTGCGGCGGCGAAGCAGGTGTCGCATGTGAACGAAGCGTGGAAGCAGTTCAAGCTGGCGACGCCGGAGTATTACAGATACAAATCGTTTGATGGGACGGAAATTGAGGCGGCGCTGCTGCGGCCAGTTGGCGGACCGGGCGTGGGCGCGACGACGAAATTGCCGCTTGTCGCGTTGATTCACGGCGGGCCGACGGGACGATGGTCGGATGCGATCGAGCCTTGGGGGCAACTGTTGGCGGCGCGGGGATACGCGGTGTTCTATCCGAATATTCGCGGATCGGTAGGATATGGGCAGAAATTTGTGGAGTCGAATAAAGCGGATTGGGGCGGCGGCGATTATAAAGACGTGATGGCGGGCGTGAAGGATGTGGTCGATCGCGGGATTGCGGATCCTGCGCGGCTGGGAATTGGCGGATGGTCGTATGGCGGTTACATGGCGGAGTGGGCCATCACGCAGACAAACGAGTTCAAGGTGGCGGTTTCGGGCGCGGGGATGGCGAACCTG
>DATGIH010000074.1:0-30517 GCA_035295865.1 Bryobacteraceae bacterium | reverse complement strand
CAGGAAATTTCCGCAATCGTCCACCACTGTAACTTCGAGCGGCGTAGGCCATGCGGCCACCGTGGTGAAATTGTCCCCCAATTCCGTAAACACCGGAATCAGTTTGCTGGGTGTACAAGCGGGAGCTGCCGCATGCGAGGTGCGTGGCCCTCCCCCCGGTACCACGATCAACACAACCGCCACATTGCGGGTGGAGTTGTCGTCGAAAGTGAATGCAATCTCGCCGATATATACTCCGGCAGCCAAACCGGCAATCTGCGGCTGCACGGTGACCGTGTCGGCCGATCCTGTATCCACCGTTCCGCTAGCCGGCAGCGCGGTGTACCACTTGTTCCCATTGATGAAATACGTAGTTGCTTTATAGCCGATGTCGGAAAGCGACGGATTGCTCAACGAAACGGTCTGCGCGGCGGGATCCGATCCGCCGGCGTTGGCCACGAAGATCAAGCCTGTCGGCGAAACCGTCGGATCAACCACCGCGTTGGCGGAGGAAATATTCAAGACTACCGTCACCACGCGCGGCGAGTTGGCCGCACCCGGCGACGACACCAGAATCTGTCCATAATAGACATTCGCGGCGAGTTTATCCACGATTACTCCCACCGTAATCGTGTCCGATGAGCCCGGCGCCAGCGTGCCCGTGTTCGGCGAAGCGACGAGCCATGCAGGCCCGTCCGATGTGACCGAGGCTGCAACCGAATAATCAAGCGAAGTTCCACCGTTATTTACCACCGTGATCTTTTGCGACGGCGGGCTCGTTCCTCCGGCCACCGCTTGAAAGAAAAGTCCGGAGCTGGATAACTGAAGTTCAGCCTGTCCACTTCCCACAGTCAGTAACACAGACACCGTGAAAGCTTGATTCGCCGGCGATGCGGAAATCCCGATGGACCCAAGATAAGTTCCCGGCGCTAGTTTGGATGGATCCACCGTAACCGAGACAGAGACATTGGCAACCGGCCCGGCGGTTTGAGAGCTGGGCGAGATTTGAAGCCAGTCGCCCCCCGAACTCGTGCTTGCGGAAGCGGCGATGGTTTGCGGGCTGCTGCCGATATTCGCAACGAGGAGCGATTGCGTCAAAAGGGTGGTAGATCCCTGCGTCGCCGAGAAATTCAAAATGCTCGGCGCCACAGAGATGGGCGGAGCGGGATTCGGATCCACGGTCACCGAGACCGAGACGGAGTTGAATGGACTGTAGCCCGCAGTGAACGAGAATGTTCCGGTCTGCGTTGCGGTGCCGTTCAACACTCCGTTGGGAGCCAGCATTAGCCCCGGCGGCAGATTTCCCGACGCGACAAATTGCGCGTCTGAAGGAACGGAAGTGAGGCCTGGTGTGATGCTCGCCGAATATGGCACCCCCACTACCGCATCGGGCAGCGTGACCGGCGACGATTGCTGAGAAACGTTCACGTTGCCGGATCCGGTGAGCTTAAAAGGAAAACCGTTCGGGTTCGCACCCGGCGGAGCGTTGAAATCGAATGAGAAGGATCCGGTTGTGCCGGCCAACGGCCCGGTCCCACCGGTCACGTTCATGAGGCCTGTAAGATCTGTTCCGGTGTAAGTCGCCGGAGTCACCGAGGCCGAGAGCGTTCCGCCGGAGTTCAACGTGATGACGAGTGAAACGGTCAGCGTCTGCATGGATGAGCCGCTGCTCGAAACACTGACCGTGGCCGCACCAAAAGGCGTCAGCGTGCCGCTCCCCATTGCAGCTACGGTATTCGGCTCTCCGGTAGCGGTGCCGGCGAAATTCAGGGTGATCGCTTCGCTTGCGGCCAGCGCGGGCAAGCTGCAAGCGCCGAAGAGCAAGCTAATCGCACAACTAATGCGGGCCGGCAAAACGAATCTCATAGTAACCATTCGACATCATAGAGCGTTCCGTTTATCGCTTCAAGTTGCTGTTATCTTAGCGATTGAGGATTTTCTTCAAATGCGAGCCGACATTGTTCCGGGAGCGATTTTCCCCGACTACGCGTTATCCGATCACACCGCCAAACGTAGAAAGCTTTCCGAGCTGCAAGGACGCGATCCAATGATTCTCGTTTTGAGCCGCGGGAGTTATTGCCCAAAGGATCGGCGGCAGGCGGAAGGGCTAGTTCAGCTTCACCGCGAGCTGGAAGTCGGATACTGCCGGATGGTCACCATCAGCACGGACAACATTGCGCAGACCAACGAATATCGCACCGGCGTCGACGCGCATTGGCCGTTCCTTTCCGACGCCGGACGCATGGTTCAAAAAGATCTCGACATCGCCGAATATACCGATCCGGTGAACAATCCGATGATCCCGCACGTGATTGTGTTGGAACCCGGCCTGGTTGTTTATAAGATCTACAACGGCTACTGGTTTTTCGGACGGCCGACGGTGGAAGATCTGCGCCAGGATTTGCGCGCCGTCAACAAGAAGTGCCGGCCGGATTGGGACATTACAACGCCGGAACTTCGTCAAGCCTGGAAGGAAGGCCGCAAGGAGCTTTTCTATCCGTACGGCAAAACATTCACACAAACGCTGGGGGAACAGGATTAGTGGCCGCCGGGCGGCGCGCTGCCATCAAGGAATACCAGGACCGCGTAAATCGCGTGCTCGACTATATCGGCGAGCACTTGGACGAAGAACTTTCGCTGAAACGCTTGTCCCGCATCGCCTGCTTCTCGCCATTCCATTTCCACCGAATTTTTCAAGGCGTTACGGGCGAAACGCTGAACAGCCACGTCCGGCGCGTGCGGCTGGAACGCGCGGCCCTGCTGTTGCGCACGTCGCCGGAAAAACGCATCACCGATGTCGCGCTCGAAACCGGATTCGCGGGAACAGCCGAATTCTCACGCGCTTTCAAGAATCATTTCAACCGGACCGCCAGTTCCTGGGACCGGCGCAGTCCGCTCGAAAATAGCAAGATCTGCAAAGATCCGCAGGCGATCCCCTTCCATACTGGGGAGGAACTCGAACGTTGGAAACGGGCGAGCAATGCACGGCTTCGGGTCGGCCGTTACGAAGATTTCCGCTATGTTTACCACCGCATCTATGCGCCATTTGCGAAGGGAGCTTTGCTCGCGAGCTATGAGACGCTCATCGCGTGGCTCAAGCAGCGCGGCACCGATCTGCGGAACGTGGTGCTCATCGGCATGTCGATTGACGATCCGTCGATTACGCCGCCCGACAAATATCGCTACGATCTGGGCGTGGCATTCCCGCAAACGAGAGGCGGAATTTTGGCTGAGATCGTGCAATCGCAGGGCGAATTCGTGCCGGGGAAATCCGAATGCGCCGCGGCCGGATTCACCGTGCGCGATTTCCCTGCGCAACCGGTTGTGGCTTTCCGTTGCGCAGGGGGCATCGATCAGGTTGGGTACGTCTGGCAGTATCTCTACCGGATTTGGTTGCCGTCAGGCGGGTACGCGCCGGCCGACTTGCCCGCCATGGAATTATTTGTTCGAACTCCGGAGGAAATAGGATGGGAAACATACGATCTCGAAGCTTGTATACCCGTCGAGCGGCTCTGACGCTCGCTGCCGCGGCAGTGCCGGCATTCAATCAATCGCAAAAAACCACGCAACCAGGAGGAGCGTCCATGGAACTCGGGGCATTTTCAGTCAGCTTGGCCGTTAAAGATCTCGCGGCATCGCGCCAGTTTTACGAGAAGTTCGGATTCAAGGCTTTTTTCGGCGACGGAAAGAAGATGCTGATCATGAAAAACGGCGATCGCACCATCGGCCTTTTTCAAGGCATGTTCGACAAAAATATCCTTACCTTCAATCCGGGCTGGGATCAAAACGCCCAGAAACTAGGTTCCTTCACCGACGTGCGCGAAATCCAACGGCGGCTGAAGGCGCAAGGCGTCACGCTTGTTACGGAAGCAGACGAAAGCTCAACTGGTCCGGCGAGCTTGCTGGCCGTGGATCCGGACGGAAACCCCATTCTTATCGATCAACACGTCTAAGCCGAAAAAAAATCTGGGCAATGCTGTCGATCCGCACGCTTGGTAGTGCGCTAAAAGTGTGTCCCTAGGAAAGTGGGACTACTTTCGCTTTGCCCGCGATCTCCTTGTCCAGAACTTTGAGGTTGTCGTTACCGATTAAGACGTCGAAGTAGAGTTGGGTATCGGGGTACGGTGGCCATGGTCCTGAAGTTCCGATGACATTGAATCGTAGCGGCGGGTCAATCCATCGGTCTGCGCCAGTCTTTACATCAACCGCATATATTCGGGCGGTGGCTTCGCACAGTCCCTTTAGTTCGGTGGCTTCACTCATCGGCGCGATCATATCACGGCTGTGCTATCGTGGGCTTGAAAAGATGAAAGCCAAGACCAAGCCGCTAAAAAAATTGACAATCAAACGATTGTTCAAGGATTTCCCTATTGGATTGGCCCTAAGGGTTCATCGAGCATCCGTCGCTGACGTCTGTGCTTCTCTTCTAAAAGCCTCTTCCGAAGATCTTCGATCTGACGCTCTAGACTTTTCGCCAAATTCTTCGCAAAGCGTCTCTTCTCACGCTCAACGCTCGCAAGCGAAATTACACGTTTCTTCACCAGCACAGATTGGATCGCCAAAACGCGTGACAAAAGTTCGTCATGCAGCCGGACAAGCTCAGCGATTGCGGCATTAATGTCTGCTGAAGGCTCAGCGTTTTTCATGGTTCTCAATATTATCAGTTGAGCTGTTCAGTATTCTAAGAGTTCCCGCACGCTCCAAATGTGATCGCTAATTCCAGCGGCCATTGCCGGTGTCATGCGGATGGACTTGTGGACGCGACAAAAATTGTAAAAAGCGAACCAGCACGCGACAGCAGCCCAGTGGTTCTCCCACTTTTTGCTGAAGGCATTCGTTAGTCTGGTGAATCGGCGCGTGCCCATTCTTACGGATAAATTTTGGCGTTCCACGATGCTGGTACAGATCCTTTCGGAGTCAGGTTGTCCGTAAACTGGGACAGTCTCAACACTAGATATTTCAGCGGGGCTGTAGCGGCCTTCGCCTTCCGTGCCAGCGCGGTATACCTTAATGAGCATCGCGTAGCCGGTGATCCTGTCATGCAGCGTCGTGGTTATCGCGGAGCGGTACGGCGCGAATCCATCGGTTGTGATTTGAAACTTCGGGCTGGTTATCGTCGCGTGCCGGATGCCTTCAACGAATGCGTTGCATGTTCGCTGATCGCGTTTACCCATCGCGATATTCACAACCAGTTTGCTGTGTCTTTCGACGGCAACGAACGTATAAACGTCTCCGCGATTCGGATCGTCATCAGGGCGCACGCGGCGTTGCTTGCAACCGCAGTAGCTCCATAGCTCATCCAGTTCCAAATCGCGTACCTGAACATTTTTTACTTTTTCAGCCATGATGCGTTCGCACTTTTCACCTGTCATCACGAGCAGTTTGAGGATCGTGGTGTGATGGATGCCCGTGACGCGCTCCACGCTCGAAACGGAATTGCCTTCGAGCAACAGTTTGAGAACCATCTCCGCCTGATCGATGGACGTGTACATCCCGTCCAGGTGATCCTCACGCGGTTCCAGGAACGTCTTAGAGCACTGGCGGCACTGATACCGCTGGTTACCTTTGCGGTCGTAGCCTTTTCGCTTACATTCGGTACGGCAGTTGTGGCACGTCATTGTGAAACTCTCCTTGAGTTCCACAGCCGTTCGCCGGATAATGGGTTTGCACGTCCGATGCGGCGAAAGCTGTGTTGGATACAGCCAAGGCCGGTGTTTCAGCACCGGCTTTGGCTTTGTTGTTCATGACTCTAGTATACAGCAAGCTTATTGCTGTTTTCAAGAGCTAAGTCGCAGTCTGTGCATTTTGTTTTGGCAGTTCAAGGGTCAGGGTCACGTCACCGATTTCCAGCCGGATCGTGATGCCTGACCGCTGCCGTCTAACGGTCAGCCTCATTAAAGCACCTCTCTTTCTATTGGCGTTTCGCCAAGTATCTCAACGATAAGGCACTTCAATGGAAGGGCGTCAATTGGAAGACAGCCGGTTCTACCATGGTAGAAAATGCCTTCTACCATGGTAGGAATGGCAGGAAAATTAAGGCTTGGGCGTCCTAGCGACGGGTGGTTTTTTCTCCTCTAGAAACCGCTCGAAGTTAACGCAGGTCTGCGATGTCTTTGGGAGTATTGCATTGATCCAATCGTAGAACTCCGGTTTATGAATGCCAGAGTTTCTGGCTGTGTAGATTTTCCTATTGGAGGGATGTTTGGTTGCCAATTTGTAATCAGCCAGCAACGCCGCCCGTCGTGCTCTCTCGTCAGTGGTGGCTGGCTGTATTTCAGTTGGCTTATTTGATATTTCCTGGGTGGCTTGGATTGGCGCTTCCAGTTCTGCTAGCACTTCCCTAGCGTGCTCCATGGTTGCCTCAAGATGGGCACTGACCGCACGCGACCTTGCCAAGAGTGACCGTTCCAATAGCGCCCGAACTTTCTCTTTCCACTCTTCGACTTTGCCCTTCAGTGCTTCCTGGCGCAGCTCACTATCCAGCATCTCCTTGTATTGGTCAGGAAATCCGTTTGTCAGTGCCAAACTGTTCATCGCCTGACGAGTGTAGAACTCGATCAATTCTATCCAGTGCTCGCAGCAACCTTCCTGGTCCAGATAGTGTCGTGCCTGTATGTCGAATGCTTCTACGGCACAAGTCTTAACAACTCGCTGTGCCTTCGTGAAGTTGTAGGAAAGAGGATACTCGCCCTCGCCTTTGCACTCCACCAGACTCTTAACAGCAAAGCGTTCGCAATCCTCGACTTCTGCCAGAACACTCCTAGGCAGCGCTGGTAATCGAGATGCTGAGGGTGGCATCGTACCTCTTGCGCTCAGCGCGAAGAGGCTCTACGATGGGGGTGTTAAGATCCTATCGAGAAGCCCCGGCCTCGCGCCGGGCTTTTCGTTTTGTAAGGGACTATTGTAGCGAGTAGACTAGTTCCGATGGATTCTTTTAAGGTCTCAGGCCTTGAGGTTCAAATTGATGATGGAAAAAGATGCCGCTTGGTTAAAACTAAAGGCGGTGTCCGTACGGAAGGTGATTGGATGTCGCTCCCACTTCAGGAATCGGAGTTGAGCATCACGACCTCACCCGCAAGTGATCTAGCTATAGCGGTGGAAGCTTACGACCGGTTGGAAATACGACCGACAAACCTGAGGGCACTGCTTACTAAAACGAAATAGTCTATTCCACCGGCTTGCGCGGCCTGCCGCCAGCGCGAACCTTACGCATGGCCGCAATCTGTCTGAAGTAATCCGGTCCGCGTTGGGCAGTCTTAGTTCCGCCCTTGCGGCCGCGCTTCTCAGCAGCCGTCAGGACGGCCTTGGCGATCCGCTCCACGCGCTGTAGTGCCTCCGCTATCAGCGTGCGGGATTGCTCCAGGGTTGGCGCTTCTTGCGCTTGGTGCAGGCAATGGGAAAGCTTATCGAAAGCGGCCTCTTGGTTCATGGGCTAACGATAACAGCAAGCTGCTTTTAGTTCAAGCGAGAGGGACACACTTTTAGCGCACTACCGCACGCTTCCCGTTCGACTTCCCAATAGAAGTCAGAATATAGAAGGAGAAACGTATGCGATTCATGCTGATCGTCAAAGCCAACGCCGACACGGAAGCGGGCGTTATGCCGCCGATGGAATTGATCGAGGAAATGGGGAAGTTCAATGAGGAACTGGTAAAGGCAGGTGTCCTGCTAGCCGGGGAAGGATTGCAGGCCAGTTCAAAGGGCGCCCGAGTTAAGTTCGCGCCTGGCACGAAGCCCACCGTGATTGACGGCCCCTTTACAGAGACCAAGGAATTGATCGCCGGATTCTGGTTGATCCAAGTGAAATCGAAAGAAGAAGCCGTCGCTTGGGCGATGCGCTGTCCGATGCCGCACGGCCCCGACAAGCCGGGCGAAATCGAAATCAGGCAGGTCTTCGAGTCTGCCGACTTTGGACCCGAGGTTGCGGCAAACGAAGCGGTCCTTCGCGACGAAATCGCCCGCAGAACGCCAAAATAATCCCGTGGTGCCTATGTAGGGCGGCCCCCCGGCTGCGGCCGACGACGCGTCGGCGCTGTCCAACAGCGGGTCCTGGGGGTCCGCCCTGCATGCGTTCTTCCAGGTAGAAACGAGGCACGCAGGAGTTGTTTGCTACTGGATGAAACCCTTGGGGACCATACGCATCCACTGATTAGCATTTGCTCGCGGTAAAATAGCTACTCATCTTGAAAGGAGATGCGAGTGAAAAAACGATTCCTGTTGTTGGTTGGGGGATTATGCGCGTGTCTGTTTCCAGCAGTGCTCGCCGCACAAGAACCTTGGGGAGAAATCAGAGCGGAACCCAATCCTTGCCGGTTGGGCGGCCGGGAGGAGTGCACCGTTTTTCTGCACTGGCACACGCGCGGTGTGGAGCGCGCGAAAGTCTTTGTGACCGCCGAAGGCCGTAGGACTTTCAAGGAGCGCGAATTCAGCGAAAGCAGGGAGTGCGAAGGAGATCGTTGCGCCGCGCCCTGGATCACTCACCACACCAAGTACATTTTCCAGTTATTCGATTTCACACGAGGCGATCGAGGCCGGTTGTTGTCGAGCATCGAAGTCCGCGGCGAACCATAATCGAGTTTCAATTTACGACGGGCGGGCGATTCTCCAGGGAAGTTTTGCCCGCCCGATAGAACTTCTTTCCTAACCTACCAAGGCAAGTCCCTAGGAATTCATTTCGATCCTCCATTCCCAAAATTGTTCAAACCCAGTATTGGCGGTACTTTCCTGCATTTCCGCTAAAACGGGGAACGAATTGCACTGTACTGGGTCAACTGGTACTGAAAGTGGAGCACAGGAGGAAACAAATGACAACGCAGGAATTCGGCGCCGCCTACGAAAAAGGATTCACACTGACCATCCGATTTCTATGTTCGCGCGGATTGTCTCGTGAATCGGCGCGTGAAATCGCGCAAGCGGCCTGGGTCCGTGGCTGGGAGCGCATCAACCAATTACGGGATGTGAAGATGTTGTTCACCTGGATGAACACCATCGCGCTCAATCTATATCGCAGCAGCCTGCGGCGCGAGCCATTTCTGCAAGGGCTTCCCGAAGTGATCGCAAAAAGTAAGACCAACCTCGCTGTGATCGATCTGAATCGTGTACTGAAAACGTGCAAGAAGAATGACCGCATGGTGCTGCAGCGCCATTATCTGGAAGGCTATCAAGTCCGGGAAATCGCCGAGGACAACGGCTGGAGTGAAACCGCCGTCCGAATCCGATTGCTGAGAGCCCGCCGCGCGGTCGCCAAAAAGCTCGCGGCGTAACGTTCATACGGCCGGCTGGCGTTGCGCTAAGATCTCTGTATGATTACGCTAGCGGACGCAAGAAGAGTGATCGCCGCCGCCGAAAAGAAGGCGGGCGAAGTCGGTCAACCGATGAACATCGCCGTGGTGGATGCCGGCGGCAACTTAGTGGCGCATGTGCGCATGGACAAAGCCTGGATCGGTAGCGTGGACATTTCCATCAAGAAAGCTTGGACGTCGCGCGCCTTCGACATCGCGACCAAGGACCTCGCGGGACACAGCCAGTCGGGCGGCCAGTTCTTCGGAATTCACGCTTCTAATAATGGGCGCGTGATGATCTTCGCCGGCGGCATTCCACTCAAGAAGGGCGGCGAGGTGGTCGGGGCAATCGGCGTGAGCGGGGGCAGCGGCGATCAGGATCACGCAGTGGCCGCGGCGGGCGCCGCAGCCTTCTAATTATTCGTGCCGGAGCGCGGTGAGCGGGTCGATTCGCGACGCTCTCCGCGCCGGTATGAATCCTGCCAGTAACGCCGCGCTCAACAAAATCGTCACCGCGGCCGCCAGAGCGCGTGGGTCGTTCGGTTTCGTCTCAAAGAGAAACGACTGCACCAGTCTGGAAGAAGCAAGCGCGGCTGGTAAGCCAATCGCTAAACCCAAAGCAGACATCGCGCAGACCTCACGCAAAACAAGCCAAACGACTCTGTTGCTCTGGGCTCCCAGCGCCATGCGAATTCCGATTTCACTGGTGCGGCGCGCGACATTATAGGACACGGTGCCGTAGAGACCAACACACGCGATGAGCAGAGCGAGTGCCGCGAATGCGCTACACAACTCCGCGAAAGTGATCTCCTGGCCGATCGTGTTGTCGATATCTCCCGTTTGGCTCCGCACATCCGAGATCGGCACGCGCGCGTCCAGTTGGTGAACCGTTTCGCGAACCGCGCTGACATAGCGCATCGGATCGCCCGTTGTGCGCAACTCGTACGTCATTTGATTCGGTTTCGGGTAGCCTTGGTCGTAAGGCAGATAAACCACTGGCGGGATGTTTCGCGTAAGACCGCCGTAGCGCGCGTTGTTTGCAACTCCGACAATTTCCATGTCGCGCCCCACGCGATCCCCTTCCCCGGCCACGCGCAGAATCAAATGTTGCACCAACGGATTCCCTTTCGGAAAATTGGCTTGCGCGAATACTTGATTGACCACCGCAACTGCCTGCGATCCCGGACGATCGCGCTCCTCGAAATCGCGTCCGGAGAGAATCGGAATTTGCATCGTGGTAAAGAACGAAGGTCCGACGGTGAAGATCCGATTTGCGTCGTTCGGCGGCGCACCGGCCACGCTGATGGGAAGCCCGCTCTCTCCTCCTATCAGCGATCCTTCCGCCAGGGTGGCGCTGCGCACACCAGGAATCGCAGCCACGCGCCGGCGCAGTTCGGCGTAGAAGGCCTCGATCTCCGGATCCTTGTGCCCCGCCTTCCGCGCGTCGATTTCAAACAGCAGCAGATTCCGGCTGTTGAAGCCCAGCTCAATGGATTCCAGCTTCGCCAGAGTACGTACAAACAAGCCCGCCGCAACCAGCAGAAGCAAGGAAATGGCGATCTGTCCCACCACCAGAATTCGGCTTAAACTCAAGCGCCGGAAAAAATGCCGGGAGATGGGTTGACCCGATCGCGATTCTTTCAAGGCAGGCATCGCATCCACGCGCGTGGCGGCGAGCGCCGGCGCCAGCCCGAACAGCACACCAGTCATAAGAGACAACGCGATCGCCACTCCAAGTACATGCCAATTCAGTTCCGCACGCAAGGTGAAGTTTTCTTGCCCGTTTGCGAGCAGCAGCGTCAAAAACCGGATGCCCCAGAATGCAAACATCACACCCAGCACTCCGCCCAGGGACGCGAGCAAAACACTTTCGGTCAGCAGTTGCCGCACGATTCGAAACCTGCCGGCGCCTACGCTCATCCGCAGCGCGATCTCGCGCTGACGGGCCGACGCGCGAGCCAGCAACAAATTCGCCACATTCGCACAGGCCAGCATGAGAATGAGCGCCACAAGAATTAGAAGCACATAAAGCGGCTTGGAGTACACGCGGCGCACCGTATCCCAACCACTTGCACCCGGCTTGAGGACTAACTCGGGAAGACTGGCTCTTTCCTTGTCATTCGCGGCCGTGCTCGCCACCCATTGATGAAACTGCGACGCGAGCGCGGCCTGCGCTTGCGTGAGGCTGACGCCGGGACGCAACCGGCCCATCACATTCACCCAATACTCGTTCTTTTCGAGATAGCTGGATGGCTGAAATCCGAACTGCCGGTTGGCGCCTAGCAGTTCGTTGGTGTGCATCGGCACATACAAGTCAGGAGCGAATGCCGAGTCCACTCCGAAAAAAGCCGGTGGCGCCACTCCGACTACTGTAAATGGTAGATTGTCGATCTGAATCGGCTGACCCACCGCTTCCGCGGCGCCGCCGAAACGCCGCTGACTGAAAGCGTAACTGACCACGGCCACCGCGGGAACGCCGGGCCGATCGTCATCCGGGAGAATCATCCTTCCAGCGACAGCAGGAACACCAAGCCCGCCGAAGAAATCGCCCGACACATTCCAGCCCGATCCGACGTCCGCCTGGCCGCGCACCGAGACATTCAGTTTTCGCACCTGCCATCCCTGGCAGTGTGCGAATACGCTGGAAAAAATTGCGTCATTCTTGCGGAATAGTTCGAACGCGGGATAAGGAAAAATAGTCGCAGTGGTTCCCGAATCCGGATCGTTGTAAGTGGTACCGCTCATGCCATGCATCACAAAATCACGGCCCAGCGGGCGGGCATGCCAGTTGAAAACCACCAGCGACTGAGGATCGGCCACCGGCAGCGATCGCAGCAGGATCGCATCCATGAAGCTGTAGATCGCGGTGTTCGCGCCGATCCCTAACGCCAGAGAAGCTGCGGCCAACACCGTGAATAACGGATTCGCGGCCATGGTCCGGAATGCATAACGGAGGTCCTGGAAGAATTGCTCGATGAGAATCCAGCCCCAGGCAGCGCGCGTGCTTTCTTGAACCTGCGTCAGGTTTCCCAGATCACGCCGTGCAGCGCGCTGCGCCTCCGCCTGGGACAAACCCTGCGCCTGACGCTCGTCTGCTTCCTCGCTGAGATGAAACTCAAGCTCTGCGCGTAGTTCGTCCTCTTTCGCTCCGCGCCGCCGAAGCCACCCCAACTTCCGGAAGAACGATTTCATTGCGCTTCCTGGTCCGCCGGCTTGAGAACCAGTCCCATCGCGCGCGCGAAGGTCTGCCACTTCGAGTGCTCGCTGGCGAGCTGTTTTCGTCCGCTCCGCGTGAGGCGATAATACTTGGCGCGCTTGCCTTTATCGGACAGTTCCCACGATGCATCGATCCAGCCTTGCGCTTCCAGCCGGTGCAACGCCGGATACAGCGATCCGGTTTCTACCTGCAACAGTTCTTCCGAAGTCCGCTGAATGCTTTTGGCGATCGCATGTCCGTGGCTCGGCCCGGTAAGGAGGGTCCGAAGAATTAACAGGTCGAGCGTGCCTTGGAGAAGTTCAATCCGCGAGGCTGGTTTCCGACTCATTGTGTAGGCAGTCTACCATACATTGTGTAGACTGTCTACTAGCATTACCGCCGCTGCAGTTCATGCCAATCCACCAGGGTGGATGCCGAATAGTTCTTCCCATCCGCCGGCTGAGCCTGTTTGGCGCGTGCTTCCATCTCCTCCGCTTCCTTCTTCCGGTGGGTCTTGCGCAGCAGCGCCGCATAGTTCATGAGACAACCGGCTAAGTCCGGATGCGCAGGGCCAACGGACTGTTCCCAAATTCCGATGGCACGTAAATAAAGCCTCTCAGCCTCCGCATAGTGATTCTCTAAGCCATGGATCTGCGCGAGGTTGTTCAACATGGACGCAACCTCAGGATGATCGGATCCCACCGACTTTTCCTCGATCGCCACCGCGCGGGAGTAGGCGTCCTCCGCTTCCTGATACTCGTGACGATCGCTGGCGATGAGCCCCAGGTTGCTGAGCACGCCGGCCAATTGATAATGATCCTTGCCGAAGACTTTTTCGTAGATCGCCAGCGCCCGTTCGAACAACGGCTGTGCCTCGCGCAGCCGGCCTTCGTCACAATAAAGCACGCCCAGGTTATTGCTTGCATTCGCCACGCGCGGATGTTCCGCGCCCAGCGCGGCCTCAAGCATGAGAATCGACTCCTGCAAGAGCTTTTCCGCCTTGCTGTATTGATGCTGCACGCGATACAACTCGCCTAGCCGCAGCATGCTGTCAGCGATATCGGGATGATTCGCATCCAAAGCCGAGCGCCGCAGTGCCAGAGCCTTCCGATATGATGTTTCCGCCTGGTCGTAATGGCCAAGCGAATATTGCAGGAATCCGAGATCGTTCAGCGTAGCCGCGAGGGCTGCTGGATCCGGTGGTTTTACCTGCTGGCGGATCGCGATCGATTGCACATATGCGGCACCGGCCTGCTGATAATGTCCCAACCGAAGTTGAATCCACCCCACCGCATCCAGCGTATCGGCCACGCTTGGATGATCCGGTCCACGCTCCGATCGATGCAGTTCCAGCGACTTTGCCGCAAGAACGGCCGCAGCTTCAAAGTTCCCCTGTAATCCGTCGAGGCGCGCGTGGTTCAACAGAATCGCGGCCATCAGTTTCGGCGCCGGATTTCGCTCGCACAGCGCGCTCGCCCTTTCATACAAGGATGCCGCCGCCGCGTAGTCGCCCAGAACTTGCTTCACCAGCGCAAGCTGGTACAGGCTTTGTGCAATTTCCAAAGGCTGCGCCGACGCGCTGGCATGATTGACGGCCGCTTCAAAAGTGGAGGCTGCCGCACTGTAGTGTCCGTGCGCCTGAAGCTGCTGGCCCTGCTGCACGAGTTCCATCCACTCGGCGTCTTCGGCTAGGGCGTTGATCGGCGCCAATGCGCCCGCTATAGAGATTCCGGTAAGAATCACCAGCCGCATAGAATCCAAAACCTCCCAGACTGCCGCCTGCTGATCAGCAATCGTCAGCCTCAGGTCTCCGCCTTAGGCTGCGATCACAAAATATTTCATTACAGTATCAATTTGGTTACAAATTGATTACAGGCAGTTTACCACCAGATGGCGCGGAAGCAAAACAAAAATTGACCTAATGTTCGCGGAGCTGGTGCCAATCCACCAAAGAGTTCATTGCCGCGGTGTGAGCTTGGGACGGGCTCACCTGTTTCAGACGCGCTTCGATGGCGATGGCCTGTTTCTTGTGGTGGGTTTTTCTTAGGAGATGAGCATAGTTCGTCAAGCAACTGATCAGCTCCGGATGATCGTCGTCGACCGTGTGGTCCAAGATGTCGATTGCGCGCTGGTAGGCCTTCTCGGCGTCGTCATAGCGCTTTTCGAAACGATAAATCTGAGCCAAATTCTCCAGCATCGCCGCGATGGTAGGATTTTCGGATCCCAGGGCTTTCTGTTCGATCGAGATGGCGCGCGTGTAGGTGCCTTCCGCATCCCGATACTCATGATGAGCGGTTTCGATCAGCGCCAGATTGCTCAACACTCCCGCCAGTTGATAATGTTCGTTGCCAAAGAACTTCGAATAGATCCTCACCGACTGCTCCAACAGCGGCTTGGCTTCCGATGTGCGCCCTTCGTCGCAATACAGCACAGCCAGGCTGTTCAAAGCATTCGCCACACGCGGATGCTCCTCTCCCAGGGACGCCCGTAATTTCGGAATGGCTTGTTCAAACATCTCGCCCGCTCTGCTCAGTTGATGCTGCACGCGGTACAGTTCACCCAGACGCAGCAGACTATCGGTAAGGTCGGGATGGTTTGGGCTTAATACCGCTCGTCGCATTTCGAGAGCGCGCCGGTAGGAGACTTCCGCTTCCGGATATCGTCCGAGGCAAAACTGCAGATAGCCCTGATCGCTCAGCATAGCCGCGATTTCGAGTTGATTCCCCGGTCCGGCGTTTTCCATAATGGCCAGCGCCTCAGAAAGTGCACTGGCGGCAGCGTGATAATTTCCGAGACGAATTTGAATCCAGGCCACCGCGTCAAGCGCATCCGCAACACTCGGATGATTCGACCCGTAGAGGGAACGGCTCAACACCAGCGACTCCCCGGCCATCTTTCCGGCTTCCTGGAACTGGCCTTCGGCGGCTTCCAGGCGAGCATCGTTCAACAGAATCACCGCCCGTAACCACGGCGCGGAATGGCGATCGCAGATCTCCAAGGCATGCCGGTACAGAACCTCAGCGCCCCGGTAATCGCCCAGGATCTGCTTCATCGAAGCCAGCTGGTACAAGCTATTCGCCTGTTGGATCGGCTCGGCGATTTCGTTGGCGCGATTCATAGCGGATTGAAAACTGGATTCGGCGTCCGTGTATCGCCCTTGCGCTTGCAATTCCTGCCCATGCTTGACCAACTGGGTCCATTCCGCATCGACCGCCAGTAAAGGGCAAGTAAGAACACTAAAGGAAACTGCGCTGATTAACAAAATCACTAAAACTACATTTGGCGCATTGCGCGCCCATTCGAAAGTCACGGGCAGACTCTCCAATCACATTTCTTAGACTGAGTGCTTGCGGAATGATTTCCGTCTCAGACCAACCTGCAACGGTTACCATCGGCGCCGGGGTGCGTGGATGTCATCGCATCGTCATCCTGCGAATGGGGCCGGAATGGTAATCTCGTCAGCGTGACTCGCAAACTGACGTTTTGTTTCCTGGTGCTATTACTTGCGGCTTCGCGATTGAAGGCCTGGGGAGTGCGAGGACATACACTGGCGAACCTTGCGGCTGTGGAGACGATTCCCTCCGACGGGCCACTCTTTCTAAAAACGCAGAAAGCCTACATCGCGCACCTGGGACCAATCCCAGATACGTGGCGCAGTGTTTCCGAGCCATTTCTTCGCATCGCGGAAGATTCAAATCATAGTTGGTACACCGAAGGCTTCGATTTCATCCCGGTGCTGCCACTCTCCCGAACGGAGTTCATCCTGCGCGTCTACGACGAGTATCTGAAGACCCTGAAGTCCGATCCGGACCGTGCAAAACTGCTGAACATCCGATACACAGGTCTCGAGGCGTACTCGATTATGGAAGGCTACGAGCGAATGAAGGCCGGCATGCGCCTCTACCGCAACGTAACTGGGCCGCCCGTGGAAGGTTCGCGCGATATCGCGAAGTTATATGCGGGAATTTCGCCGCTGTTTCACGATCCGGCGCAGGTGAAGCAGATGCTTGCGACCGACATCGCCTTCTACATGGGATGGGTGGGCCATTATGCGGCCGATGCAGCGATGCCGTTGCACGATTCCATCCATCACGACGGCTGGTCGGGAGAAAATCCGAAAGGCTACACGCGCGATCCGAAGATTCACGATCGCTTCGAATCGAGTTTTGTCGATCAGATCGGCGCAAGCGAAGGCGATCTCCTGCAGTTCATCTCTAAGACAGCCCGGTATCTGGAAGATCCCTGGCAGGCGACGCTGAAGCACTCCCTCGACGCACGAAATTTCGTGGAAGAAGTCTACCGGATCGATCTACGGCACGGATTCGAGAATAAAGACGACCGCGAGGCCCGCGAGTTGGTGTTGAAACGGATGGCAGCCGGCGCCGAGTTCTTGCGCGACTTGACGTACACCGCCTGGATCGATAGCGCCAAACCCGTCCCGCCAGTGAAAGCGATCGACCGTCCGGAGAATCCCGACAATCCGAAGTACAATCCGGCTACGGGCTCAGCTCCCGCGCCCGGACACTCAAAGCAATGACCAAGCTCGCGCTACTTTTGTTTTTGTCGGCGGCCACTGCCTTCCCACAAACAGATCCGCTCGATTTCCTGAATCACAATCGCCCGGTCCTTGACGCGCACAACTGCTATCCGTATCAAGGCCGCTGGCAGGACCGGATCGATCGCGCGCTGAGCGCCGGATTCCCAGTGAGCATCGAGCAGGATCTGGCGTGGGATCACAAAGGAAGGGGCGCGGGACGAGTGGTCGTCTCACACGAACCGAAGACCACCGGCACGGAACCGTTGCTTCGGGATTATTTTTTTGAACGAGTCCGCCCCATTGTCGAAGAAGCGCTCGCCAATGGCGATCGCAGCCATTGGCCGCTCATCATCCTGCATTTCGATTTCAAGAGCACCGAGGCGCCGCTGCTGCACGCGGTTTGGAAGCTGCTGGGCGAATACGAGGGCTGGATTACTACGGCAGTGAAAACCATCGATCCCCACCAGCTTGCGCCGTTCGATGCCAAGCCGATCCTCGCGATCACCGAGGATTCGGATGAACAAGAAGCCGTCTTCTTCCATGAAGTGCCCGTCGGAGCGAAGCTGCGCGTGTTCGGCTCCGCGCACGGCAATAAGATTGAGGGTAAAACCAAACGGGAACGCATCCATCTGGCGGCAACTTTATCGCCGAACGAACTTCTCTCCGAACATCCCACGAATTATCGACGCTGGTGCAACAATTCCTGGTTTGTGGTGGAAGAAGGCGGCCAAACCAAAGCCGGCGCGTGGACTGAAGCCTCCAATCGCCGCCTGCGCGCCCTGGTGGACCATGCACATGCGCTGGGATACTGGATCCGGTTCTACACTCTGGACGGATTTCCCCCGGCCGAAAGCCTGGGTTGGGATGCGGGCTATAACTTCGGATCGCGCGATGCCGTTCTCGCGCGCTGGAAAGCCGCGCTCGCCGCCGGGGTGGATTTTATCGCCACCGACCAATATGAAGATCTCGCCGCGATTATGAAATAAAGGGGGATTGTAGTCGGAGCAATCCTCGGATGTCCGCAATGTAGGGCAAGCCTCCGGCTTGCCAAAAATGAACCTCTGTACCCGTGCGCCACGGTGGAGACGTCTGCTAGGATCATACCTTGGCCATGCAATCAACAGCGAGCATTCTTGTCGTGTGTCTGTGCGGGGTTAGCCTGCTTCCAGGACAGAGCACACCTCCGCCTCAGAGCCCAACTACGCCGTCACAGAGCACGACGCCGCCGTCTCAAAGTACCACCCCGTCGTCGTCCGGCACCTCCTCGTCTTCTGCACCGGACAAGAGCAGCAGGAGTTTCGTGCGCCGATTTTCAGCGGGCGCCACGTTATCGATCACGCCATTAAGTTCCATTCGCGGCGGCTCCTCAACGGTCACAAATTCGTCCACCGTGACCACGGACTACTCCACGACGAACGCATCGGGCCGGATCGGTTACGGAATCACATTGCAGGCCGGACTTACGGATCACTTTGCGGTCGCGGCAGGCATCTACTATAGAAAATTCGGCTATATATTTAATACCAGCGTCAATACCACCACGAACATCGTCTCGGGAGGCGTGGTAATTCCGACCACCACGACAACCAGCACTCGCGATGATGTGCGCTCGCACGTTTTCGACGTTCCCATCGTCCTGCGTTATTACGGTAAGAGCCGTCACACCCCGGGACCGCGCTGGTTCGGCGAAGCCGGAGTCGCTTGGCGCGACGCCACCGGTTTCCGCACGTCGGAATCCGCCACAGATGCCACGGGCGTCGTGAGTTGCTGCACCTCGATCGCCTCCGACCCAGCGCATCGCAACGCTCGCGGATTCGTCGCCGGAGCCGGCTTGCAATTTATCGATCCCTTCGGGATTCGTGTTGTTCCCGAAGTTCGCTACACCCGCTGGGTCAACCAGATTTTCAGTTCATTCACCACTCACACCCAGCGAAACCAGCTGGAAGCGAATATTACGCTGTCCTTCTAACGTGGTGGCGCAAGTCTTCGGATTTGCGTTTTGAGCTTGCGGGCAAGCCCGAGGCTCGCCCCACGGCATTCTCGAGGATCGTTTCAAACTGTGTCGCCGCAGCCTTCCATGTGAAGCGCTGTTCCACCAGAGCGCGAGCGGCGCGTCCGAGGCTGGCGGAAAACTCGCGGTCTTGCAGAATGCGCACCACGGCTGCGGCGAACTCCTGCGGATGGTCCGCGATCAAAATGTCCCTGCCATGCGTCACGGGCAATCCCTCCGCGCCGAGCGTGGTGGAGACGACCGCTTTGCCCATCGCCATGGCCTCGAAAATTTTCAGCCGCGTACCGCTGCCATGCCGCAGGGGCACGATGTAGGCAGGCGATTTTTGTAGATACGGCCGGATGTCCTCCACCCGGCCCGTGACATGGATGTGCTCCGCGGCAAGATCCTGAACTTCCCGGCTCGGGTAGCGGCCTACAATCCAAAGCTCAGCGTCCGTGACTTCTAACTGAATCTTCGGCAATATCCTGGAAACGAAATAAAGAACACCGTCCTGGTTGGGCATCCAGTCCATCGATCCGGTGAAAACCATGGAATTGGATGGCGGCGCATCGGATGGATGAAACGCTTCAATGTCCACTCCGGTCGCGATGGTGAAAACACGTTCGCGGCCCGCGTAGCGTGAAAAGTAATTCCTATTCTGTTCCGAGACCGTGATCACCGAATCGGCCAAGCAGGCATAATCGCGCTCGGCGGCACTGAGCGCTCGCCATTCCTTCCAATAAAGAAATCGCTTCACGGGATGATCGGCGGCTTCAAACTGCTGCCGCCAAAGGTCGGCCTCCACATTGTGCGTGAAAAGAACTTTGGGACAGGGAACATTCCAATCGATAAGTCCCGCTGGAAAAATGAAATCGCAAACCAGCACATCGAAGCGTCCGCGTGCTATCACGCTGGCTAACCGGCGCCGTACAGTGCGGTCATCGAAATAACGCAACCGGCCGCCGTATTCCCCGCCGATCACTCGCATGCTCTGCGGGAACGGCGAAAGCAAACCTTTGGCATAGCGGACATAATCGCTAGTCGTGCGTTCCGGCGCGAGCGCGATCGGGATTGCCACGACATCCGCAAGGTCATTGAGTTCGCCGCTTTGATGTTGATCGCCGAAATGTTCGGCGTAATAGGTGAAAACGGTGATTGAATGCCGTCGCGCAAGTTCCTTCAGAATATTCAGGCTGCGAATCCGCCCGCCTGTGTCGGCGGGAACGATCCCGCCGGCTTTCACCCAAAGGATTCTCATCGCATGGCCTGTACCTTAGATGGCAATCTGCAGGGCTTGAAGAAACTCCTCGTCCTGCGGGGTCAGATCGAACTTCCCGGTCGGCACCATCCGCGTCAAACCCGCCTCCGTTTCCGGCGCGAGGGCTTCCTGCTCACCCAATTGACCCTTAGGAGTAAAGCGCATCGTTGCTTCCAACACTAATGTTAGATCGTATCCCGCTTCTTCCATTTCGTGCACGATTTCACCGATCCTCCCCGATTGGGCGATGGACTCGTCGATCGCATTTCCCAGTTGCTCCACCAGATCTTTCAATTCTTTCTCCAAGGTCCCCTCCGCAAGCTCGTCTTCGATGCTCTAAATAGCAGTTCTAGTGCCGCAGGGCGTTGCCGCTCTAAGCTGCTGATAGTACTTGCGTTAGCTAACCGGATGCCCTTGAGGGTGTAGACAAGATGTCCCGCTGCCGTCCCAACTTTGACAAGGTGGCCCACGGATTTCTTAGCCGCAGATGGACGCGGATAAACGCCGATAAGACAGTTTTTCCTATCCGCGTTCATCCGCCGCTAAAAAAAAAGCCGGCCCCTTTTTGGAAAGGGCCGGCGATCGTTTGACGCAGTTTTCTCGAAGCTACTTATTGCTTGGCTGGAGGCGCACCGGGCAGCGTGTAGCGCAGGTTCACGAAACCCATGCTCAGACTGGCGTCGTGAGGGGCCGTTCCGGTGGCGAGCCACGGATTACGCTGCAAGTAGGAATACTGCAGCATCAGGTTCAGAGCGCCCCACTTCGGGCTCTTGGCCAGCGTGGTGTTGGTTCCGAAAGTCACTTCCTGGATCGCGCGATTCTGTCCATCGCTCGCGATCGGTCCGTAGCCAACCAGCTTGCCGGTAGCATCGACAGTCAAGTTCTTCGCGATATAGACGCCGCCGTAGTAGCCGTAGAACAGCGTTTTTCCGAGAGTGGCTTCGAAGCCGGCCACTGTCGAAGCAGAATGCACCAGCGACAAGCTGCCGTCGGCGCGGATCACGAAGTCCGGCGCCTGGCCGAAAATGTAGCGTCCACCGCCCGCGCTCCAGTAGTTGTTGTCCACGATTCGAAATCCCTTGAACAGCTCGAAGTTGAAGTTCACTTCTCCGCCGCCGCCGGCCTTGGTATTGGTTTGGAATGCCGGGGTGCTGGCCGGATTGGCAATCTTGTTGGTGGATTCCAATCCGACAAATTCCAGATGGAACCTGTCGCTAGGATCGAACGCCAACTTCGCGATGATATCGGGATGCAAGGCCGCAGCCGAAATCACGCTGCCGCCGTTGTTGACTTGTCCGCCGAGGATGCCTGCGATCGCGGCTGGAGCTACGATAGCGCTGCCGCCGTTTCCGCCGCCGACGTACGGCTCGGAGTTTTCAATCGCCAATGCGAGCGCCGCTTTCTTGCCCCAGTGATAAGCGCCGCGGAATCCGGGAATGCGGCCCCAAGTCAAGCCCAACTGGTAATTCACGTCGATATCTTGCGAGTAGAAGAGATCGCCCGGCAACGGAGAGACTCCGCGGCGGTTGGGCGTCGCCAAGCTCCAGGATTGTCCTGCCAGGAATTCCCATCCACCCTTAGTGACATCCACCCAGAAAAGTCTGAGGCGGAACACATATGGATTGCTACTGACCGCAAGTCCACCGTTCGGCGGATTGCCAATCTGACCCAAAAAGTCAGACTCCCAATAGCCGAGTACGTTGATGTCTCTGAAACTGGTATCCACGCGCATACCGATGCGCGAGTTCTGGGGGCTCAGGCGCGTTTCCGACAAGCTTCCGGCTTGCGTGTTGCTGTAAGGAATGCTGCCAAAGTTGGTTCCGATGCCCGAACCGGGATTCGTGGATCGAGTCACCGAAGTCATATCCATGAATCCGACCGGCGTGAAATAGGCGTCACCCAGTTTGAATTGCAAGGGACTGGATGTATCGCTGTTGCTGGTCTGCGACGGCAGAATGGAAATTGGTGCAGGGGCCGGCGCAGCCGTCGTCGGAAAAATGGGCGTGGTGCTGGCAACCAGCGGCCTGGTCGCTGGGTCAAGCGTGCGCTTCGCAGCCGCATTGCCTTCCTCGGCCGGTTTGGCCATTGCATCCAGCCGGCGCGTCAGCTCTTCAATCTGCTTCTGTTGCGCCGCCAGCTGCGCCTTCAAGTTGGCGACATCGTCGGCGCTTTTATCTTGGGCAAATGTGACGGTCATCAGGCCCAATGCCAGGCTGACGAGCGTCCCCAGACGCGCCAAGCTTCTCGTTGTCATGTTCCTGTTCTCCTCCTAAAATTCGCGGACAAAAATTGCTGTTTGAGACTTTGCTCTGGTTCCTATCGACGATAGCGGTTGAGGGATTACCGTGTAATGAACAGATTGTTACGAACTCGTGAATTTGTTACAAAAGCCGGCGAGTGGCCGGTCGCTTAGAGTTGCGGAAGGAAGAGGTGGAATACGGTCAGCGATAGCCAGCCGACCAAAGCCGATGCGGGAATAGTCAAGACCCACGCCCACACGATATTCGTCGCAACGCCCCATCGCACCGCTTTGAATCGCTGGATGGATCCAACGCCCGCGATTGCACCCGCAGTGACGTGAGTCGTCGAAACCGGAGGGGCCGGATGCATGAAATGGGCCGAGAAAATGATCGAAATCGCAGCGGCGGTTTCCGCGCAAAATCCGCTGCGCGGCTTTAGCCGGGTGAGGCGCGCTCCCATGGTGTGAATAATGCGCCAGCCTCCCGATAAAGTTCCAAGGCCAATCACCGTGTACGAAGACATCACCACCCACAGCGGAACTTCGAATTTGGCCAGGTGTTTCGAACTCACCAGGACCGCCGTGATGATCCCCATCGTTTTCTGGGCATCGTTGGTCCCGTGCGATATGCTCAGCGCGGCGGACGAGAGCAATTGGAGCCGTCGAAAGTACTTGTCCATTCGCTGAGGATTAAAATCCTGAAACAACCAATAGACCGCGATCATCAGGAGCATCGCCAGCACCAGACCGATGAGAGGCGCCACGACGATGAAAATGAGCGTCAGACTCCAGCCGCTGACGATCAGCGCTTCAAAGCAGTGCTGAATTCCTTTGAGATGCGCGACGTGCGCCATGGCCGCGCCCGCGTAGCCACCCAACAGCGCGTGTGAGGAACTGGTGGGAAGCCCGAACCACCAGGTAATTAAATCCCACGTGATCGCGCCTGTCAATCCCGCCAGAATCACCCACGGCGTGACGAATTCCAAATGCACCATGCCTGCGCCCACGGTCCGCGCCACAGCCGTCCCAAAGAGAAAAGCCGCGCTGAAATTAAAGAATGCCGCCCAAATCACGGCCCAGAACGGCGTAAGGACTCTCGTGGATACGATGGTGGCGATGGAATTCGCCGCGTCGTGAAAGCCGTTAATGAAATCGAACGCCAGCGCCACCAGAACGATGACGCCCACCAGGGTGAGCGAATATTCCATGCGTCAGGAGTTCTTCACCACCACGTTTTGCAGAGCGTCCGCCACGTCTTCGCAGTTATCGGTAGTCTGCTCCAGGAATTCATAGATCTCCTTGAGCTTGAGCAGCGTGATGGGATCCTTCTCGCTTCGGAACAACTCGCTCACCGCGTCGCGAACCAGTTGATCGGCAACTTCTTCCAGCCGGTTGACCTCAATGCAATAAGGCAGCACGGGTTGCTTTGTTTCGAGCGCAATAAAGGCCTGTTCCAGCGTTTGCGCGCAGGAGTAAACGATCTTGCACAACTCCACCACCATATGAGGGATTGGCTCAACGCGATAAGCCACCATGCGATAGGCGGCGTCTTCAATGCCATCCAGCACGTCATCCAAGTGTGAAGACAGCGAGTGGATGTCCTCCGGATCCAGAGGTGTGATAAAGGTTTGGTTCAACCGGGTGTAAATCTCGTGTATCACCTCATCGCCGCGTTGTTCGAGCGTTTTAATCTTGGCGGCTGCGCTCGCCAATTCGGAGTTGCCGGCTTGGGCGCCCTCCAGCAACAGCTTGGAGGCATCCAGAATGATCTTGGCCTGGGACAGAAAGAATTCGTAGAACCGCTCCTGACGCGGAAAAAGTTTCATGTTATGAAAGGCTTAAGAACTACAGTAGAGCATCGATCAGTCTACCAAACCGCGCGAGCTCGCAAGGCTCGTGCTATATTCTCAGTTCATTAGGCTCACACGGAACGCATGCGAACCCGGATCGTTCGAAGATTTCTTTGGAGCGCCTTTGTTCTGCTGGCCATTTCGCTGCTTGGCGTGGACCTTTATGTAACACGATTGACATCCAGCAACGAGACCGAGGATCTTCGCGCTGCCCTTTCAACCCAGGCGCGACTTCTCGCCGCGCATTTTCCAGCCGGCCAGCATCAGGTCGATGCGTGGGTAAAGAGCCAGGCGGCACAATCCGGCGCGCGTATCTCCTTGCTGGATCGGGACGGCTCCTCGCTGGTTGAATCTGAGCCGGCGAGCAATGTCGAGCAGCTTTCCGTCGAGGTTCCGCTCCAAAGTCAGCCTTACGCATCGCTTCGACTATCGCACTCTCTGGAGCCGATTCAGTCTCGCGCCGATTTGCTCCGGACTCGTTTGTTTGTCATCACCGCGATTAGTCTCGCAATCGCCGCAGGATTGGTTTTTTTCTTCGTGCAATCGTTTTCGCGCCAAACCTCCAGCCTGCGCGCCTACAGCGAACGGCTGCTCGACCCGCAAGTCTCGGAGGAAGAACTGCCTTCCGGTGATGACGATCTGGGAGCGCTGGCGCAATCGCTTCGACGGACCGTGCCACGCATTCGCGGACTTGTGGAAAGCCTAAAGCTCGAAGGCGCGCGACGCGAGGCCATTCTGACCAGCATGGTGGAGGGCGTCCTGGCTGTCGACAATGACCTGCGCGTGACCTTTTGCAATAATTCCTTTGCCCGGACCGTCGGCGCTCGAATTCCGGTGAGTGCCGGCATGCAGTTGGTAGAACTGGTCCGCGATCCTACGCTGATTGAGATTATGATGGACGTTCTCTCCACCGGCGAGCGTGTGGAACGCCGGCTCACACTCGCTGGAGCATCTCAACATTCATTCGAAGTCTTGGCCGGCCCCATGGCGGGACCATCCACGCCGGGCGCGCTCGCAATCCTGCACGATGTCACGGAACTGGAACGCTTGGAGCGCGTGAGAAAGGACTTCGTCGCCAATGTGTCGCACGAACTCCGCACTCCGCTCGCGGCTATCCGCGGCTATGCCGAGACTCTGCTGGACGGCGCGCTAGAGGACCAGGAAAACAATCGCCGCTTTGTAGAGATCATCGAAGCACAAGCTACGCGCTTGACCAACATCGCGTCCGATCTGTTAACGATTTCGCAGCTGGAATCCAGCCACGGCACGCCTGCCATGAAGCCGATTTCGATTCGTGCGGCCTTAGGCTCGGCCATTCGTACCGTCGAATCCCTGGCGCGCGTACGAGGAATCCGGCTGCTATGCGACAAAGTGGATGGCGTTCAAGTACTCGGCAATGAATTGATGTTCGAGCAAGTATTCGTCAACCTGCTCGACAATGCAGTGAAATTTAATCGCCCGAACGGCGAAGTTCGCGTGGAAGCGCAAGCCACGGATGGAACCGCGCAAATCACCATCTCCGACACCGGCATCGGAATTCCTTCCGAAGATCTGCCGCGAATCTTCGAGCGCTTTTATCGCGTAGATAAAGCACGTTCGCGTGAAATGGGAGGGACGGGCTTGGGTCTATCTATTGTGAAGCATGTGATCGAACAGATGGGTGGAACTGTGGTTGTTACAAGTCAGGTGGGGCAAGGTTCGCGCTTCACGCTTACCGTTCCACGATATGCCGGTTCTTCAGGCGCTTAAACCCTTGAAGGGCAAGACCAGTTTCGGTGTAACCCAATTTTAACCGTATTGTCATTTTTCGATAACGCCATGACGCTATCCTCAACACGCGGTGCGAGACGAAACCGCACGGGGGAGAGAGTGTGACAAACCGAAGATTATCCATCGCTTTTACAGCGATTTCAGCCTTGGTTGCCGGCGGCGCAATCGCATCCGCGGATACCATCAACGCGGCGGGCGCCACGTTTCCGGCGGTCATCTACCAAAAGTGGTTTCAGGAGTATCACAAGGCGCATTCCGACGTTCAGATCAATTACCAGGCCATTGGTTCCGGCGCGGGCATCAAACAGCTTACCGAAGGCACCGTGCTGTTTGGCGCCTCCGATGTGCCCATGACCGACGAGCAAATGAGCAAGATCACTAAGTACAAGGTGTTTCACTTCCCCACCGTGCTCGGCGGAGTGGTAGTGACTTACAACCTCGAGGGCGTGCCGTCTCTCAATTTTTCGCCGGATACGATCGCCGGAATTTTCCTGGGTAAAATCGCAAATTGGAATGATGCGGCGTTGAAGAAGGACAATCCGGGCGCGAAGCTTCCCGATCTGGAAATTACCGTGGTACACCGCGCCGAGGCCAGCGGTACCAGTTTCGTCTTCACGGACTACCTTTCGAAAATCAGCCCGGAATGGAAAAGCAAAGTTGGGGCGGGGGCGTCTGTCAACTGGCCAAAAGGGCTGGGCGGTAAAGGGAATGAGGGCGTAGCGGGAACGGTGAAGGGGACGCCCGGATCCATCGGTTATGTGGAGCTGCTCTACGCGGTGCAGAACAAGATGGCGTACGGAGCGGTCAAGAATTCGGCAGGAGAATTCGTCAAGCCGGATTTCGACACGGTCACCGAAGCGGCCGCTGGTGCGGCCAAGAACATGCCGGCCGATTTCCGCGTATCCATCACGAATGCACCGGGAAAGAAAGCTTATCCAATCTCCACCTTCACCTGGCTGCTGATTCCGAGCAAGTTTGACAATGCGGGCCAGAAAAACGCTATTGTAGGTTTTCTGAAGTGGATGCTCACCGATGGCCAAAAGTTCGCCCAGGGACTTAGTTATGCGCCCCTTCCTCAACCGGTTGTAGCGAAGGAAGAAAAGCAGATCGGACAGATTCAGTAAGCGTCAATTCATGGCTGGAACCGCCATTATCGCTGCGCCGCCTCAACCAGCGGCGCAGAAGTTTATCAAACGCTTGCGCGATGGCGATAAGGCCGCGCATCTGATCACTCTCATTTTCGCTGCCAGCGTTTTTCTGGTAACGGTTTTTCTCATCTTTGAACTTTGGATTCACTCCTCTGCCTCGCGCGGGAAATTTGGACTGGGATTCTTGTTCACCACCACTTGGGATCCCAATGCGGAAAACTTCGGAGCCCTGCCCTTCATCTACGGAACGGTTCTGACTTCCTTCCTTGCGCTGCTGATTTCAGTTCCGTTAGCGGTGGGCGCCGCGATCTTTTTGTCCGAACTCGCACCGCCCAAACTTTCCAACACCTGCACCTTCCTGATCGAACTGCTGGCGGCCGTGCCGAGCGTGATTTACGGACTGCTTGCCATCTTCACGCTGGTTCCCCTGATGCGCAGCTACGTGGAACCATTTCTGAAGAAGACGCTCGGATTCTTGCCGCTGTTTAAAGGACCGGCGTACGGCTTCGGATACCTCACCGCCGGCTTGATCCTGGCGATCATGACTTTCCCTTTTATCATTTCCATATCGCGGGAATCGCTGCTGTCGGTACCACGGGAACAACGGGAAGCGGCGCTGGCGCTCGGAGCCACCAAGTGGGAATCCACCTGGCAGGTGGTGGTTCCTTACGCCCGGCTCGGAATCATCGGATCAATTTTTCTTGCTTTGGCCAGAGCGCTGAGCGAAACAATGGCGGTCACGATGGTGATCGGCAACGATACCACCATTCATAGTTCGCTGATCGCACCCGGTTATACGATCGCCGCAATCATCGCAAATGAGTTTGCCGAAGCCACCAGTGATATCCATCATGATGCTCTGGTGGAACTGGGCCTGGTCCTGTTTCTGATCACCATCATTCTGAATGCGTCCGCGCAATTGTTGATCCTGGCTACCACCAAGAAGGGATCGAAGCGAGACTGATGGGACGCACGCAACGAAGAAACCTCCTGAACAACGTGATGCTCGCGCTCACCGGCGTCTGCACGTTTCTGACGGTGGCGGTGCTTTTCGTCATCCTCGGATTTCTCCTGTGGAACGGCTTCCGCTCGTTGGATTGGAACTTCTTTACCAAGCTGCCGCTGTCGCCCGGCGAGACAGGCGGCGGACTGGCCAATGCCATCGTGGGCAGCGGTATCACCATTCTGATCGCGGTCGTCATCGGAGTTCCGGTCGGTTTCTTCGGCGGAGTCTATCTGGCCGAGTTCGGCGGCAAGACCTTTCCCATGTTCGTTCGATACACCGCCGATTTGTTGAACGGCGTGCCATCCATCGTAATCGGCATCTTTGCGTGGACCGTGGTGGTAGTGCCGATGCACACTTTTTCCGCCTGGGCTGGCGGGTTTGCGCTGAGCCTCATGATGATTCCGATTGGCCTACGGAGTACCGAGCAGTTTTTGCGCGCGATTCCCAGTTCCATGCGCGAAGGCTCTCTGGCCCTGGGCGCTACAAAAACGCAGACCATCATGAAGGTCATTGTTCCGGCCGCGCGCCAGGGAATTCTGACGGGTTTGATTCTGGGCGTGGCTCGCGTGGCGGGCGAAACCGCGCCGCTGCTCTTTACCAGCTTGAACAACCAGTACTGGTCGGAAAAGCTCACCGAGCCGACCGCAACTTTGCCGGTTATGATTTACAAGTTGGCTATTTCCCCGTATGACGATTGGCACCGCCAAGCTTGGGCCGCGGGGTTGGTGCTGCTGGGACTGGTTTTAATCGCAAATATTGCTGCCCGCTGGGTTCTCGCGAGGGGAGCCGCAGTTCAAAGGGGGTAAGCTTGTTTTTATGGGCGCTGTACAAGGATCGGCAAAAATGAGCGAGATGATGGTTCCACCGCTGCCGCCCGCGGGATCGACAGAAGGCCGTTCCAAGGCCAAGCTGAAAACCGAAAAGCTGGATTTCTTTTATGGAGGGTTTCATGCTCTCCACGAGATCAACCTCGAGATCCCCGAGAAACACATTACAGCGCTGATCGGACCTTCGGGTTGCGGGAAATCCACCTTTCTGCGAACCCTCAATCGCATCAACGAGACTGTCAAGAACGCTCGCTACGATGGCGAGGTGCTTTTGGACGGACAGAACGTTCTCGAACTGGATGTCACCAATCTCCGCCGGCGCGTGGGCATGGTTTTCCAGCGTCCGAATCCTTTTCCCAAATCCATTTTCGAAAACGTAGCGTACGGATTGCGCGTCAACGGGCTCAAGGGGAAACAATCGCTGCCCGACCTGGTGGAACAGAGCCTGAAGCGCGCCGCGCTCTGGGAAGAGGTGAAGGATAAGCTGCATCAATCGGCTTACAGCTTATCTGGAGGCCAGCAGCAGCGCTTGTGCATCGCGCGCGCGCTGGCAGTCGACCCGGAAGTGCTTTTGTTGGACGAGCCGTGTTCGGCGCTCGACCCCATCGCGACATCCAAAATCGAGGATCTTCTTTTTACCCTGAAAGACCAGTGCACGCAGGTGATCGTCACGCATAATATGCAGCAAGCCGCTCGCGTGGCGGAATTCACCGGTTTCTTCCTGCTGGGCCGATTAATAGAATTCGACAAAACGGAAATCATCTTCAAGCGTCCGGCACGAAAAGAAACGGAAGATTACATCACCGGCAGGTTTGGATGAAGAGGTTTGCATAACTTGTCCGCCGTAAAGGAGCAGTCCTTGGTCCACTTCAGAGAAGAACTCGACGAATTGCAGCGCCGTCTGCTCGAGATGGCCGGCTTGGTGGAATCGGCCATTCATCAAAGCGTCTCCGCCCTGGTAGACCGCGACGATCAGCAGGCCAAAGAAGTCCTGTGGAAAGAAGCGCAGATCAACCAGAAGGATATCGAGATCGACGAATTTGCCACTCGTTTGCTTGCGCTGTATCAACCCATGGCGCGCGATATGCGCTTCCTCACCGCCGCGATCAAGATCAATGGCGATCTGGAACGGATGGGGGATCTCGCCGTGAATATCACCGAGCGTGCGCTCGCGCTGATGAAAGAGCCTCCGGTAAAGCCGCTAATCGACATCCCGCGGATGGCGGATCTGGCCGAGACCATGGTTCGCAAGAGCCTGGACGCTCTCGTCAAGCGCGACGAGCAGCTCGCCCGAAGTGTCCTGCTGTCCGACGACGAAGTGGATCATCTGCGCGACGCGGTCTACAAAGAGCTGGTGGCGTTCATGCAAGAAGAAAGCACCACCATTCCACGCGCCGTGGATCTGATGTTCATCGCCCATAATCTCGAGCGCA
>DATGIH010000073.1:0-3573 GCA_035295865.1 Bryobacteraceae bacterium | reverse complement strand
GAGAACTTTGAGCTGGATGGGAAGCTGGATGGTTTTTCCATCGGCGTGGAGATGCGCTGTGGTCTCGTACTCTCCGGGTTTTGCGTTAGCGGCCGTCCAGATGTCCAACCAAAATGCCTGTGTTGTTTGTTTGGGGATGCGATTGTCGGGCTCCGGCAAGCGTGAGTGATAGGAAGGCGAGATCGGGATCAACGCATCCGGGTAGTAATTTTTAGTGGACGGGAGATAGTGAAGCCACTCGCGGTACAGCTCCACGTGCAGTCCGCTGCCGGTTGGAAAGGGATTGATCTCAAGCCGATAATCGCCCGCGTTCGGAAGACTGACGGCGAGATGAAACGAAACATATGCGGCGCGTGCGGTTTCGAGCGCAATGGAATGCGAGGGCGAAATGTGTGCAGCGCGGTCGGCTGAGACGACAGCCCCGAACGGATCGGGTCGCCGATACTCAGGGAGAGCGGTGAGATCGGCGGAGTGGCAGGTAGCGGTGATGGCGATCCAAGCTGCGGGAAGGATGAGACGATTCATGCGAATTCGTATTTTAGACCATTCCTTGCTTACCGCAAGTATCTACCTCGCGGCTTGTGTTACATTCTGGACATTCATGAGAAATCGTTGGCTAGCTCTCGGGTTCCTAGCGGTGGCCGCGCACGCTGAAACCGTTTCGGCTTTATGGTCGCGGGGCTACGCGATGCTTCCTGAGCCGCAACAGGTGGAGCTGAACTCGGGCGATTTTCGATTCGGTCCCGCGTGGTCAATCGATCGTAGCGAAGGGATCTCAGCCGGCGATGTAGCGGTGGAAAGTCTCGCGGAAGAGTTGCGATCGCGCTATGCTTTGCAGCCGCCCGGTACTGGGGGAACTGCGGTCCGCCTCATTATGCAAGCAGGGAGCGTTACTCCTGGAAACGCGCTGGATAAAGACAAACAAGCCATTGCCGAGGAAGCTTATCGGCTGGACATCGGCGATACGGGCGTCGTGATTACCGCGAACGCTCCCGCGGGCTTATTTTACGGGGTTGAGACGCTAGTGCAGCTTTTGCATCCGCGCAATGGGGAGCTGTACCTGCCAAAGGGGCGCATCACGGACTGGCCGGATTTGCATATGCGTCATATTTATTGGGACGACGCGCACCACCTGGAAAAGCTGCCCGAACTGAAGCGCGCCATTCGTCAGGCGGCGTTTTTTAAGATCAATGGTTTCGCGCTGAAACTGGAGGGGCATTTCCAATACCGGAGCGCTTCGGCGTTAGTTGAGCCTTATGCGCTCTCGCCGGCCGAGTATCAGGAATTGACGGATTACGCACTGCGCTATCACGTGCAGTTGGTCCCGTTCCTGGATGGTCCGGCGCACATCGCCTTCATCCTGAAGCATCCCGAGTACGCGAAGTATCGATCATTCCCCGACAGCAATTATGAATTGTGCGCCACAAATCCGGAAGCGGTGAAGTTTCTTTCCGCCATGTTTCAGGATTTGCTCGACGCGAATCGCGGCGGTAAGTACATTTATCTTTCGACCGACGAACCGTACTACATAGGCATGGCGGACAACGCTGGGTGCCGGGAAAAGGCGGCCGCGCAGAAGCTCGGGAGCGTCGGTAAACTGCTGGCTCAATTCGTCACCGAAGTGGCCGAGCCGATGCACAAACAGGGACGCACCGTGATGTTTTGGGGCGAATATCCGATGGTGACCTCGGATATCGAGTCGCTGCCTTCGTATATGGTGAATGGCGAGGTTTATGGACCGGACTTCGATCCGGTTTTCCACAAACATGGCATTCGACAAATGATTTATACCTCCACGCAAGGCGAAGAGCGCTTCTTTCCGGATTACTTCACCCTGCCGAATGCGCGGCGGCTGCATCCGGGAAGGCCCGCGAGCGGGCGTCTGCAGGATGGCTACGAAAAGATCGCGCTCGATCCATCGCGCGAGCAGACGGACATCATCGGAACCGTTGTCGCCGGGTGGGCGGACGCGGGATTGCATCCGGAGACTTTTTGGCTGGGCTACTCCACCATCACGGCGGCGGGCTGGAAGCCATCCGCTCGATCGGCGCAGGAATCGTCGGCGGCTTTCTACAAACTTTTCTATGGCGATGGCGCGACCAACATGAATCGCGTGTATCAGCTCATGAGCGAGCAGGCGCAATTCTGGACGGACAGTTGGGAGCAGGGGGTGTCGCCGCGCATCGGACTGTTCGGAAATTCGGAGGGTATCTTCAATCCGCGCCGGCCGGAGAAGGATCCGACGCTTACGCTTCCGCCGGCGCCGGGAGCGGATTTGACAGGGTCGCACGCGGCGGAGTGGCGCTCGGAAAATGCGCGCCGATTACAACTCGCTGCAGATGCGCTGACCGACAACGACGAGCTGCTTGGGCTGCTGGAAGAAAACATGCGATCGGCGCAGTTGAATCGCTACAACCTGGAGGTTTATCTTTCCATCGCGCAGCTTTATCGGCAGAATCTGGAAATGCTGCTCGGCATGGGACATATGTGTTCTGCGCTCGAGTCGGCGCAAAAGGCCGCGGCGGACAATAAACCGAAAGATGCCTTGGAACAGTTAGACAGCGTGCTGGAAGCAGCGCAGAACATACGGCGCTCGCGAAATCTCGCGCTACGCGATGCGATCGTAACGTGGCAGAAGAGTTGGTTACCGCGCGGCGAAGCGGCTAACGGCCGGCAATTCCTGCATCAGCTTGACGACGTGAAGGACCACGTGCCCGATCGGACGGTGGACATGAGCTACCTCGTTTATCGCGAACTGCAGTTGCCGTTCGGCGATTGGGTCAACGGGATTCTCCGCGCGCGCAATCAATACGCCGCGGCCCACCAGCTTCCTCAGACCAGCATTTCATTCGACTGGCAGGACAAGGAGATTGTCCATTGACCGAACAGTCCGGTCAACTGAAGCGAATCCTTTCGCGCCGCGATCTGATCCTTTATGGATTGGTGATTCTGACGCCGACCGCGCCGTATCCGGTGTACGGAATCGTGCAGCAGACGTCGCATGGGCACGCGGCGTTGAGCTATCTGGTGGCGATGGTCGCGATGCTTTTCACCGCGGCGAGTTACGGCAAGATGTCGGGCGTATTTCCTTCCGCCGGTTCCACCTACACGTACGTGCAGAATTCGCTCAGCCCGCAATTGGGGTTTTTGGCCGGATGGGCGATGATTCTGGATTATTTCTTGATTCCGCTGCTCAGCGTGATTTACGCGGCGCTCACTGCCAATCGGCTACTGCCACAGGTTCCTTATTGGGTGTGGGCGGTTTCGTTCACCGTCGCGATTACGCTCATTAACGTTCGCGGAATTCGGGTCACGGCGCACGCCGGCAATGTCATGATGGCGTTGATGACCGCATGCGCGGTACTTTTCGTGTTGCTCGCCGCGCGCTGGGTGGTGATTCATCACGGGTGGGCGGGATTGATCGCGCCGTCGGTGTTTTACGATCCGAAAACTTTTAGCCTGCGGCCATTGATGCTGGGCACGGGCATTGCGACTCTTTCTTACATCGGCTTCGATGCGATTTCCACGCTGGCCGAGGACACCATCAATCCGGAAGTGGATATTTCGATAGCA
>DATGIH010000072.1:0-4876 GCA_035295865.1 Bryobacteraceae bacterium | reverse complement strand
TCGCTTCCGCGGTTTCCGGATCGAGCGACAGCTCGAACTGCTTCCGCCAATCGAACCGATACCGCGCGCGGGAAAGCTCATCGTCCCGATCGCGAGCGCCTGGGCGATGCCGTGCCACATCTGCCGCGTGAGCCGCAATCTTATACGCGATAATTCCCTGCTTCACGTCTTCGCGATTCGGAAGTCCCAAATGCTCCTTCGGCGTGACGTAGCACAGCATCGAAGCCCCGTACCATCCGATCATCGCCGCCCCAATCGCGGACGTAATGTGGTCGTAGCCGGGCGCGAAATCCGTCACCAGCGGCCCCAGCGTATAGAAAGGAGCTTCATAGCACAGCTCCACTTCCTTCTCCACCTGAAGCTGGATCTGATCCATCGGAATGTGTCCGGGACCTTCGATCATCACCTGCACATCGTATTCCCACGCCTTTTTCGTCAACTCGCCGAGCGTCTTCAGTTCGGCAAACTGCGCCTGATCGCTGGCATCGGCGAGGCAACCCGGCCGCAAACCATCGCCCAGCGAAAAGCTGACGTCATGCTTCTGAAATATTTTGCAGATCCGGTCGAAGTTTTCGTAAAGCAGATTCTGCTTGTGATTCTTCACCATCCACTCGGCCAGAATGGCGCCGCCGCGGCTCACGATTCCCGTGATCCGCTTCGTTGTGAGCGGAACGTACTGCACCAGCACGCCGGCATGGATGGTCATGTAATCCACGCCCTGCTCAGCCTGCTCTTCGATTACTTCCAGCATCACGTCAATGTTGAGATCTTCGACGCGGCGGACGCGTGTCAGCGCCTCGTAAATCGGCACAGTCCCGATCGGAATCGGCGATTCGGCAATAATTGCTTTGCGGATCCGCGGAATGTCGCCGCCGGTGGAAAGGTCCATCAAAGTATCGGCGCCATACTTCACTGCGTAGTGCAGCTTCGCTACTTCCTCGTCGATGTTCGACGTAGTGGCGGAATTGCCAATATTGGCATTGATTTTGCATTTCGAAGCCACGCCGATGCACATGGGCTCCAGGTTCGGGTGGTTGATGTTGGCCGGAATGATCATGCGCCCGCGCGCTACTTCATCCCGGATCAGCTCGGGTGTGAGGCGCTCGCGAGCGGCGATGAACCGCATCTCTTCGGTCACCACGCCCTTCCGCGCGTAATGCATCTGAGTCCGGATCGGATCGTTCAAGCGTGGGGAAATCCATTCGGTGCGCATACCGGCCATTTTAGCGCGTGGGGCCTGCCAGAGGCTTGCCTCACAAATGCTAGCCTCAACATATGACGCCTTCGCTCGAAAAGACCTCCGTCCGCCCCGCCGACATCCGGAACCGCCGCTCGCGTTTCGTGAGCAATCGAACTTTGGGCTTTACCGAATCTGTCATCCGCGAAATGACCAGATTGGCGATGGAGAAAGGCGCCATTAATCTCGCGCAAGGCTTCCCGGATTTCAGCGCTCCCGAAGACATCAAGCGTGCCGCTCAACAAGCCATCACCGACGACTTCAACCAGTACGCCATCACCTGGGGCGCAAAACCGTTCCGGGACGCCATAGCCGCCAAATACCGGAAGTGGTATGGCCTGGATTACGATCCGGAGCGCGAAATCACGGTCTGCTGCGGATCCACGGAAGGCATGATCGCCACCATGCTTGCGACCACGAACCCATCGGACGAGGTCATCGTTTTCGAGCCATACTACGAAAATTACGGTCCGGATACATTTTTGTGTGGCGCGCAGCGCAAACTCGTGTCCCTTCGCCCGCCGGATTGGACTTTTGACCCCGCCGAACTGCGCCGGGCTTTTTCTACCAAGACCAAAGCCATCATCCTGAACTCGCCGAACAACCCCACCGGCCGCGTGTTCACCCGCGAAGAGCTGACCGTGATCGCCGAACTCTGCCAGGAGTTCGACGCCCTCGCCATCACCGACGAAATATATGAACACATCCTCTACGATTCGGCATCTCACATCCCGATAGCGACATTGCCGGGAATGCGGGAACGCAGCGTCTTAGTGAACAGCATGAGCAAGACTTACTCGGTGACCGGTTGGCGTGTTGGTTGGGTGCTCGCGGCGCCGGATCTTTCCGAATCCATCCGGAAAGTCCACGACTTTTTGACCGTCGGCGCCGCCGCTCCGCTGCAACAAGCGGGCGTGCTGGCTCTCAATATGCCGGATTCTTACTATCAAAAGCTGGCCAAGGATTACCAGGGCAAGCGCGACATGCTCCTGGGAATTTTGGAGGGAGCGGGATTCCGTTGTTTCCGTCCGGATGGGGCGTATTACATCATGACTGATGTGAGCGGCTTCGGTTTTCCGGATGACTACGAGTTCGTTCGTCACATGATTGAGACGGCGGGCGTGGCCGCAGTTCCCGGGTCCAGCTTTTTTGCTGATAGTAAGGACGGTTCCAAATTAATTCGCTTTTGTTTTTGTAAGAAATATGAGACGCTAGAAGAGGCTAAAACACGCCTGACTAAAATTTAGCCCGGACGATACCCCGTTCGTAGGATTGCCAGGTAGCAAAAACAGTAGTTCCGGCACGTGTCCCGGCTGGAGGATAAATATGCTGCCAAACTTTCTGTTGCCGGAGAGCATCGCTCGATCCGATGGCAAGGGACCTGATGTCGATCTCGGTTCCAAACAAGGAAAACTTCTCGTTCTCACGCTTGGCGTGACCAGAATTCTCGAACAAGAGAGCCTCGAAGTTTCAGTGTGGGGCTCCGCTGACGGTACCATCTGGGGATCACGGCCGCTGGCCATCTTTCCACCCAAATTCTACTGCGGCATCTATTCCATTCTGCTCAATCTCGCCTCTCACCCGGAAGTGCGATTCTTGCGAGTGCAGTGGAAAATGAGCCGCTGGTGCAGGCAGGACGTCACACCCATGTTCGGATTCTATCTGTACGCAGAAGAATCCGGAGCAAGAGTGAACGCCGCTGCCGTCGCTTAACGAATCAGGCTAGATCGATCCGTTATTTCGGTTGCGGCACAATCCGAAGATACGGCTTCGGCGACTTCCATCCGTTTGGATATTTTTGCTTCGCTTCTTCTTCCGGCACGCTCGGAAGAATGATGACGTCGTCTCCCTGTTTCCAATTCACTGGCGTGGCTACTTTATGTTTCGCGGTAAGCTGCATGGAGTCCAGCACGCGCATTACTTCGTCGAAGTTTCGACCGGTGCTCATCGGATAGCTCAGCATCAACTTGATCTTTTTGTCCGGACCCACGATGAACACCGTCCGCACCGTCGCGTTGTTCGCCGCCGTCCGTCCATCGGCGGTAGTTCCTGCGTCCGCAGGCAGCATGTCGTATAACTTCGCGATCTTCAACTCCGGATCGCCGATCATCGGATAATTCACCTTGTGGCCTTGCGTCTCTTCAATATCGGCGGCCCACTTTCCATGGCTGCTTACCGGATCCACGCTCAGCCCGATGATCTTGCAATTGCGTTTTGCAAAATCGGGTTGCAGACCTGCCATGTAACCTAGTTCTGTGGTGCAGACCGGCGTGAAGTCCTTCGGATGCGAAAAAAGAATCGCCCAACCGTCGCCGATCCACTCATGGAAATTAATCGTGCCTTGCGTAGTCTCGGCTGTGAAATTTGGAGCTTCGTCGTTGATGCGTAGCATAGGACCTTTATTTTATCAGCCGACTGAGTCACAATTCTTTACACTAATCTGTAACTGGCCCGACCATGGGAGTCGTCCTTACTAAAAGCCGGCTTGGGAGGCTCAACTGAATCGCATCGTTAGAACGGCACAACTATTCGGGATCCTCTTCCTACGCGTCGTTTCCTTTGCGCAAACTTCTCCGCCCACCGAGGCGGAGCCCGCACAATCCGCCCCTCAGCCGCAGGCGGAAGACTCCAAGCGCATCCTGGGCCTCATCCCGAACTATCAAACCGTCAACGATCCGAATCAAGTCATCTCGCCCCTGACGGTGAAGCAGAAGTTCGAGCTGTTCCTCAGAGAAACGGTGGATCCATTCACCGTCATGTCCGGCGCTGCCGGCGCCGCCCTGTCCCAGGCGGATAACGACGATCCGAAATATGGACAAGGCAGCGGCCCGTACGCCGAACGCTTCGGTGCAGCCGTCGCGGACATCACGACGCAGAATTTCTTTGCGGATGCCGTGCTCTCGTCTCTCTTGCACGAAGACCCGCGTTATTTCCGGCGCGGTGCGCAGTATCCGTTTTGGTATCGCGTCCGCTACGCGTTGAGCCGCGTCGTGGTGACGAAAACCGACAGCGGCAAAAAGACTTTCAACTATGCCAACATTGGCGGGATCGCACTTGGAATCGGCCTGTCCAATGCCTACTATCCGGATCGCAGCGTGAACGGCCGCGAAGTTGCTACCCGATTTGGAACCAGCCTGGTGGCCTCCGCGCTTTCCAATATCCTGCCCGAATTCTGGCCGGACATGAAACAAAAGTTGTTTCATCGCAAGTAACGCCGCTCGCTGAGTTGCTATCCTGATCGCTTGGCACGCATCTATCCCTTTCAACCGTATCGCTACAGCACAAAAGCCGGACCCATCGAGAATCTTGTCACCCAGCCATACGACAAAATTTCGCCTTCCATGCAGGCGCGCTATCTTTCGCTGAGTCCTTACAACTTGGTGCGACTGATTTTGGGCGAGCGATTCCCCGCCGATTCGGATCAAGAAAATGTCTACACACGCGCTGCGGCAACGTTGAATGCCTGGATCGCCAACGGAATCCTGGAACGGGAGAATTCGCCCAGCCTATACGCTTACTACCAGAAATTTACTGTTCCCGATACGGGGCAAACCCTCGAACGCAAAGGTTTCATTGGACTCGGCGCACTCGAAGAGTATTCCGCGGGCATTGTGCATCGGCACGAGCAGACGCTCTCCG
>DATGIH010000071.1:0-5634 GCA_035295865.1 Bryobacteraceae bacterium | reverse complement strand
GAGTGGCTACACGGTGAATATCTCACTGGGACGCAGAACAATGTGCTGGGCGTGCAATTGGTGACGTCGTTCCGGCCGGTTAATTGGGCGTTCAAATAGCGGTTCTTTGCTCCGCTACTTCACCGCCACTGTTACACCCGGCTGGCTACTGACACCGCCGATTGAAACAACGAGCGGCTGGTCGCCGCTAGCGAGGCCTGCGGGAACTTGCGCGTTGATCTGCATTACGCCGGACACGATCCCTGGCGCTTCTCCGAAAAACGTAACCGGGGCTTGCACGCCGCCAATGGTCACGCGGAGCGGCAGTTGGGGTTGCGGCGTAAGAGGTCCAGGTTTAGAAGTGTTCGCCACGGTCATGGCGCCAGTGATTCCTCCCGGAATTGTTTGGCCCTCGCCGGTCAAATAAATTACGACGACGCTTCCCGCGGCTGCCGGGTTGTTGGTGCCATTATAGGTGCCGGAAGCGTTCAGAGTTGCGGCTTGGCCCTTGCCCGATCCATCGGATGTGAAAACGCCCGGCGCGGAAAAGCCTAGCGTCACATAGAAAGTGTGGGTTTGGCCCGAATAAGACACTTTGGCCGGGACAATGAAGTAGTTATTCGGAGTCACTTCCGCGGCGACCTCGTAAGGGATCACGCAATTAATCTGAGTGGAGCTCACGTAAAGCAGCGGCGACGCGAAGCCGCCGATTGAGACGCTCACCCCAGCCACCGATGTCGAAATTTTCCCGTCCGAACCGAGGATCGCGCCGGCCGGCGTGGCAGGGCCAAGATTCAATCCGCTGATGGTTACAAGTTCGCCGGGTACGACTACATTGGTGGCATAGCTCGCCGCGTTGACAACCGCGGCGATACCCGATGGGTTCCGCGGGCGAGAATGCAATGTCACGTTCAAGAATGTAAACACATCCGGATTCGTCGTTAGGTCGATCCCGAGGCGGCGGATAAAGGTGCCCGCGGAATTGTTCAGCGGATCCGCATAGACATTAATGGTGGCAGGTCCAGTGCCAACGAGCGGATTCACGTATAAAGTGCCGTCCCCGGTCACATTCCATCCCGCGGTTGGTCCCGTCTCGATGATTTGGATCGGTTGCGGCGGCGGGCTGGGGCCACTGAGGAACCAGTCATAATCAAGCGAAGCAGGCGAGGTGGAAACTGTCGTTGCACTGGCGGTGACAGTCAGACTCACGGGGACCACGGAGGCAACACCTCCTGCTGGCGTGATACTCACAGTCGCGTGGTAAGCGCCCGGCGCGAGCTCCCTTGGATCGACCAAGACTCGAATATCCGAGCCCCCGTTCCCGGCGCTTCCGGTGGGCAGCATCTCGCTGCCGCCTCCGGTGGCCAGCGTGAGCCAATTGCCGCCCATTGGGGAGATGACGTTGTACGAAATCGTTACGGGCGTGAAAGAAACTCCCTGGGTGGCATCGTGAATCGAGATTCCTTGGAGGATCGGGAGATCGGATTGCGTGGTGTAGCTAAAGCTCAACGAAGATGGCGAAACGGTGATGTCTCCGGTAGTCGGCGGGGCGGTGATGGTCAGCGTGACGGGAACGATCTGGGTGATCCCGCCGGATTTCAGCGAGATGTTACCGACGTAATCTCCATGAGTCCCCATATTTGTCGGGTCGGTCGTTATGGTTATGGTCTGATTCGTGGTCAGGCTACCCGAAGGTGAAATTCGTAACCATGGCTGGCCCATCACAATCGGCACGCTGGCGGAAGCGGTGAACTCCACCGGTACGGCGGAAGTTACGCTCAACGTTTGCGTGGGTGGAGCAGGCCCACCCGCGTAAGTGATGAAAGAGAACGAATCGTGATTGAGTGTCAAAGGCCCATTGGCGGGCGTAACGGCCGCCAAATTGAGCCTTCCAACTTTGCTGGTAGCGGATTCAGTGAACCAGAGGTTTCCATCGGGACCGGCTGTGATGTTCGTTGGTCCGGACTTTGCCGAAGGGACGGCGTAGCTGGAAAAAATTCCGGAAGTGGAAAGCCGTCCGATCGTGTTGTTGTTCTGATCCGTGAACCAGATATTGCCGTCGGGACCGGCCGCGATTCCCGACCCTTGAAAATTAGCGCTCGGAACTACGTAGTCAGCCGCAGCCCCGCCCGTGGTGATGCTCCAGATTGTGTGGAGCGCTGAGAACCACAGCTTGCCACCCGGCCCCTTGGTTATCACTTGAGGAGAAAAGGCGGACTGCGTGTTGCCAAACGGGACCAGAGAGTATTCCGTGACGACGCCCGCCGGAGTGACCTTGCCGATGTGATTCGAGATTGGTTCGGTAAACCAGACGTTCCCGTCGGGGCCAGCAGCAACGCCGAGAGGTTGGTCCTGCGTTGAATACTCTGTGATCTCTCCCGCCGTACTCATACTAGCGACGCGATTGGAAGAGGACTCAGCGAACCAGAGTCTGCCGTCGCCGCCGGCTGCAATACCCGTTGGACTCACGAAGTGTCTGGCAATTGGGTATTCGTGAATGGTTCCATCCACGGTAATTTGTCCGATTTTATTGCCGCTGAGCTCCGTGAACCAAATGTTTCCGTCCGGTCCCGCGGTAATGGCGTCCGGTTGCGAGTCGGAGGTCGGGATACGGTATTCGGTGATATGGCCGCTTGTTGTGATTTTGGCGATTTTGTTCGAGCCTGTTTCGGTAATCCAGAGGTTCCCGTCAGCGCCAACCGCGATTCCAGTAGGATTGGATTGCCCGGATGGGAGCCGATATTCGTTGATTGGGGACTGCTGAGCTGCCAGCCAACTTGGCGACATGAATATCCAAATGCTGGTGCACAAAAGACGAGTTGTCAGCTTGAATTGCCTGTGATTTCCCACGGAAAGATGGAATTGGCAGCCTTTAGACGGCCCTTGTTAGTTTACTGCAGCGAAGACCTACTCTTGGCGAAGCGCTTGCATAGGATCGACGCGCGTGGCGCGGTGGGCGGGCAGAAATGTCGCCGCTGCGCCGACGACCAGCATAATTGCGAATACGACCGCGAATGTCGCGGGATCGGTCGGCTGCACGCCGAAGAGGATGCGCTCGAGTAATCTTCCTGCTCCGAGAGCCATTGCGAGTCCGAGAACCAATCCCGTGCCGATCAGGATTGCGGCGCTGCGGGCGACCGACGCTAGCACCTGAGCGCGCGACGCGCCGACGGCCATCCGGATGCCGATTTCGCGCGTCCGGCGTGAGACTGCGTAGGCCATCACGCCGTAGATTCCGGTGGCTGTAAGAACCAGCGCGAGCATTCCAAACGCGCCGAGCGCAATGGCGGCCACGCGGGCGGGGAAGAATGTCAAGGTGAGCTGATCTTCCATGCTGCCGGCGGAAAAGAGCGCGATGGAGGGATCCATTTCGCGGATCGCGGCATTGATGGATGAGACCAGTGATTCCGGAGGAACGATGCGCGTGCGCAGCATCAACGAACCTTTTGACTCATATCGGATTTCATTGGGGAGCCAAAAAGCTTTGGGAGACTGATCGTTCAGGCTGAAATATTTTCCGGTTTCGACGACGCCGACGATTTCGATCGGATCATCTTTGGGGCCCAGCGCAAAGCGGCGGCCGATGGGATTTGCTCCATCCAGGAGTTCCGCGGCGAAGGAGCTGCTCACGATGGCGACGGAGCGCGCGCCTTGTTTGTCGCGCGCATCGAAATCGCGGCCGGAAACAAAACGCGTCCGCATGGTGCGGAAGTAATCGGTGCTTACCGAGAAGCCGAATGAACTGGGCAAATCCGCAGTGTTTTTGGGGACGGCCTTGCCTTCGATGTATACGTTGACGCCCGGAACATCCATGGTCATCGGCATGCGATCCACCAGCGCGGCCGATTCCACGCCCGGCAGCGCGCGGACTTTCTCGAGCAGGCGGCGATCGAACTCGCGGCCGCGCTGTTCGTCGTAACCTTGCATGGTCAGATCGAAGGAGACGGTGGCAAGACCGCGCGGATCGAATCCAATGGGCGCGTCGAGCGAATGTTGCAAGCTCTTGACCACCAGCACCGAACAGAACAGCAACAGCACTGACATCGAGACTTGAGCGGCCACCATGTAATCGCGCAAATGCCAGTAGCGGAATCGTCGTGTTTCGGTTTCGTTCTTGAGCGCGGGAACGAGATCCGCTTTGGTGGATTGCAGAGCGGGGAGCAGACCAAACAACAGCGCGGTGAAGGTGGAGACGAGCAAGGCGAAGAGCAGGACGCGGTAATCCACGGGCGCGTTCACGACAATCGGAACTTGCACCGGCGGATGCCATGCCGAAAGCGCGTTCGAGATCCAGATGGCGAGCAGCGCGCCGCCCGCGCCTCCTGCAAGCGCGACGAGCAGGTTCTCGGTTAGCAGTTGGCGGATCAGCACGCCGCGTCCGGCGCCCAAGGCCAGACGGATGGCGGTCTCTTTCCGCTTATCGCCCGCGCGGGCGAGCAACATGCTGGCGAGATTCGTACACGCGACGAGTAGAACCAGGCATGAGACGCCGAACAATGCAGCAGCGAATCCGATGATGGGTTTGCGCAGCCATGCTCCAGCTAATCCCGGGGGAGTGAGGATGACGCGCATGCCGCCATCATCTTGCGGATATTCCTGCGCTAGCTGCTGGCCGATCGAGTCGAGATTCGCCTCGGCTTGCTGGATCGAGACGCCCGGCTTCCTGCGGCCGATGGCGAAGAATCCGGCGCCGGACCGGCTATCCAGGTTGGCGCCCCCGCCGCCTTGCACGGAGTTATTCATCGAGATGGGCAAGAAGACATCCGGTGCAAAGAAAAGTTCCGTGCCGACAAAACCCGGCGGAGTCACACCCAAAACCGTGTAGTCGCGGCCGTTGACCTGCAGTTTCGCGCCGGCGATATTTGGGTCGGCTCCAAACTTCTGCCATCCGGTATAGCTCAAAACCACCACCGGATGTCCGCCGCGAATTTTGTCGTCTTCGGGTTGAAGCAAGCGTCCGGCCAGCGGTTTTACACCGAGCACATCGAAATAATTCCCGCTGACCGTGTAAGCGAATATGCGCTGGCAGTTGCCTTTTGGACCAACGCTGGCCTGTGTGAATCCCACGGCCGCCAATCCGGCGAGCACCGAATTGCGATCGCGAAAGTCGCGGTAATCCGGATAAGAAAGCATGGGTGGGCCGTTGTGGTTGCCGAATCTCTCGTTGATGGCAACCAGTTCGGCTGAGTGCTCCGCGCCAGGCAGGGGGCGAAGGAGAATCGCGTCGATCACGCTGAAGATGGCTGAGTTCGCGCCGATTCCCAGGGCTAGCGACAACACTGCCATGGCGGTGAACAGCGGATTATTGCGAAGATTCCGCCATCCGAACTTCACGTCACGGGAAATACGTTCGAGCGACGCCCATCCCCACCTTTCGCGAATTCCTTCCTTGAGCAGTCCGACGTTTCCGAAATCGCGGCGGCTCGCGAGCACAGCATCGCGGGGCGAATCGCCGGCGCGAATCCGCTGGTCCGTGTCGAGCGCCAAATCGTGAGCGATCTCGTCGTCCAGATCGCGGTTGCGCCGTTTGCTACGCCAAATATCAAACCGCATGAGTTATTCCAGCCGCAGAGCCTGCATTGGATCGATGCGCGTGGCGCGGCGCGCGGGCAGAAATGTGGCGGCCGATCCGATGCCGAGCATGAGAGCAAAAAC
>DATGIH010000070.1:0-3202 GCA_035295865.1 Bryobacteraceae bacterium | reverse complement strand
AGATGGTGACGACGCCGGCCGGAAGCGGCGACTTGAACCGATTACGGCTGGCGAGCCGGACTTCGAGACCACGCGGAGCCAATGTGAATCCACCTCGGCCGAAGGTCTGCGCGGTGGCTTCGTTCTCGAAAATATCGAGCTCTTCCACTGGAAGCTTGAGTTGTTGGAAAAAAGGAAAGCGTCCGATAACGGTATTCGCTGCCAATACGATGTTGCGGCCTAGTTGGACGCGGCTGAACACGCTAACGCTGGCCATTTGCGCTGAAGCGTCCTGGGCGCCGAAGGCATTGCCACTGACCGCTTGGGAGTTAGCGGTGAACGATCGCGGCGTTGCTGCGCCAGGCAACAGCAGTTGCACTTCGCCCGCTACCAGATCGACAGCCGCTGCGCAGATATCGGCGCCGGTGTCGTTCTGAATAGTGAACCATCCATCCAGTCGCATTTCCTTAGGCGCACTACTCGGATCGGATGCGTCCAGCAGCATCGCGTAATCGCTTTTCCAACTCAACCCGGGGGCCAGATAATCGATCTGCACTTTGTGCGGACCATGGGACGAGGTGTTCTGGAGAACGAGGTGGAGCACAGGGGATTTCTGGGTACGTACTTCGGCCCCATCGTATGTAATCTCTTGCCGGACAACTCGGATCCCATCCTCCGCTGTGACACGCAGCGTGCGAATGAGAGTCTGGGGCACGAGGCTTCGCCAATCGATCGAATTCGGTCCGCTTTGCAGATCGATGGTGCGCTCCTCATGAAACTCGCCAAGATTGCCGTCGAAGATTGTCAGATGAGTTGTACTACAGGGAGACTGCGCGGATAAGACAAATTGCGCCGCCATGAAAGTGGCCAGTTGCAGGCAATATCGCATCGAAAGTTGCTCCTCACAAACGAATGTCGCGACCCGGCAATTCCTTTCGCGCTCAAACGATCGGCCAGCGCGAAACTTTGGCATTGACAATTCACCAGTTGGTTAAGTATCATAATCGAGGCGCTTGAAATCTTATGAAAAAATTTCTCGTTCTCTACCAATCTGAGGCCGCCCTTACCGGGAGGCCGGTCTCGGAAATGTTTGCACAAGCTACTCCTGAGCAATTGAAGGCGGGCATGCAGGCTTGGAAAAACTGGCACGAGAAGAGCGGCAACAGTGTGGTTGACCTGGGCGCCCCGCTCGACAACTCGACGACGCTAACCCGCGACTCCGCTAACTCCAGTAAAACCACGATCACGGGCTTCAGCATTCTTCAGGCGGCCTCCATGGACGCAGCAGTGGCCTTGCTGAAGGGACACCCTCATTTCTCCATGCCTGGAGCTTCCGTTCAGATTTTGGAGTGTATTCCAACGCCGGGCGTGTGAGAACGATTCATCAGCGCGGTTTTCCGGAACTCGGAAGTACATTCCGCTTGGCCTGGATATTTTCAGGGAAAGCGTCGAGAAAACGTGCATAGGTTTGCCGTTCCAGCGTGAATTGACGGCCGGCGGCGTAAAGCGTCGCAAGACGTTGGTAGGGCGCCACCAGGAAACGGTCGAGCTGTAATGTCTTCTCCAGATACTTGATGGCGTTGTTGCGGTCGCCCGCGATTTCCGCGGCAAGAGCCATGTCATCGTAAAGCAAAGCGGAGTTGGGCTCGGCGCTAAGCGCTTTTTCTAAGAGGGACTGGGCATCTGCTTCTGCTTTTGCCCCACCGATAATCTGACCCAGCGCCCGCAGCAATACCGGCTCGTCCGGAAAGTCGTCCCACGCCGAAGACAACAACTCATAACCTCGGCGAACGAACGGAACCAATTCCAACTGGCGGCCCACTCGAGCATAGGCTAGTCCCAAGTTCCGATTCACAAACCGGGTGGGCGGATTATGCCACGGTACGAGCTCGTCTTCCTTGGTTGCCGGCGCGCTGCCCTCAAGCGACGTTCCGCGCAATGCCGCGAGTTCTTGCGGAGTATAGATGGCGATGCGATGATCCGTGAGGATGGTGTGCCCGCCTCGCCCGGCCGGCAAGCGCGGCATGTGGCACGGAAATCAGCTTTCATTGGGCTTCGCATGCGATTTCAAAAGCGCCGTGCCATGGCAATGGAGACAACGCTCGCGAAAATAGGCGGTGGGTTCCGCCGGAATTGCATGCGGATCGTGACAACTCCCGCACCAGAGCCGATCCCCGCTCTTCAGTGCACATTTACTCAGCGCGAGTTGTTGCGACTGGCTGATGATGGTCAAAGCGTTGGGATGCGCCGCGTTTCGCGACGACCGATAAATGTAAACCGTGTAAATGTCTTCGAGATTCTGACCGGGGCGAAAATCCGTAATCTGCTTGCCGGGATTTGGAATCCCCACTTCGCCATCCAGGTGGCACTGCTCGCAAACGCTGTCGCGGGCGCGCGGCGGGAGCTTTCGAGGATTGAGAATCGATCCCGGCACCGGATTTCGGATGTGCTCCGCCGCCGGCCCGTGGCAACGATCGCAGGTAATCGTGAGCGATCGAAACGGCGGATCGCGATATGCATTCAATGTACCTGTGATCGGAAGCGCCTCCCCGGCGTGACAAAAAAGGCACTCTGCCCGGACCGGCCGGTAGAAATCGGGAGCTTTCAGATTCTCGTATCCCGGCGACATCCCCCAGCCGGACTCCGCAAAATAGCTCAACGGCGATTCAAAAAGATGGCTGCCAACCTGGATGAGATAAGCGACCGCATGCGCCCCGGAGCCGACCGAATAAGCGATGGAATACTGAGAGCTCAGACCATCCCGTTCCATCCGCTGAGTCATCTGATCGGAGGAGGAACGAATGGTGAAGCGCGTACCGGAAACGCGGTGGTTGACAGTGCCGGAGGGTCCCGGCCCCGGCGGTCCCATGGAATTGGCCATCGGCGTCCCCAGGAATCCCTGCACTTCTTTGGGATGGCAAGCGGCACACGGATGCGCGCAGAACGCGGAACCGGCCGAGACCACGAGCAGTGTTGTCGCGGCGAGCAAGCGGCCATTCTTGTAGCCGATGGATGGCCTCATGCAAGCACGCGATTCCAATCTACCCGAACGCACATCAACAACTACCGGCTTCTCGCGGGGGGCTCCTCGATGTAAACCGTTACATCGTGCACGGACTGATCGTCACCCAGGAACGGGGATATTACCGATGGGCCGGATCTACCGCACTAAAACTCGCCGCTTGAACTTCGCCAAACAAATCAGTACCGCACCAGCCACCCA
>DATGIH010000069.1:0-13935 GCA_035295865.1 Bryobacteraceae bacterium | reverse complement strand
AGCTTCGAGGTCCTGAATCTGCATAACGGCCGTCAGCGGCCGTTACCAGCAGTTCGGTATCCAAGCGCAGACTACTTGCCGAGCGCCTGCGTGATCTCTTTTTCCACTTCCGCGCGCGGCGCAAGACCCACATGATGCGCGCTGACGCGGCCTTCGCGATCCAGCACGAACGTTTCGGGAAGCGCGTCCAGTCCGCCATAGAGTTTCGCCACCGCTTCGCCGCCTAGCGCGATCCGGTAGTTGATCTTTTTCTCGGCCACGTACGGACGCACCGCGTCCCAATCTTCATCCATCGAAATCCCGACTACCGCGAAGCCTTTGTCGCGATAGGTCTTGTCGAATTCAATGAACCAGGGAATCTCGGTCCGGCAAGGCACACAATACGTTGCCCAGAAATTCAGCAGCACCACTTTGCCCTTGTAGCTGGACAACTTGAACTCGGCGCCTGCCGAATCTTTCACCGCGAAATCGGGAGCCAGCGGCTTCACCGTCTTCTTCTGCAGCAGAATCGGAAACGCAAACACACAAAATCCGCAAGCCACCACCGCGGTCGCAATCCAAGACCAGCGCAGCAACCCAATTCGATTCTGAATCATGACTCTATTGTCTCCCGATTCGCGTTCATTCGTCTCCAATACATACTCCGTTTCAAGGCAGCGCCGGACACACGTTCGTTTGAAAATAATCCCGGCACTCGGCAGGCGTCAGCAGCCGCGTGATTCGGCGCTTCGCCACTGCAAACAATTCCGGAATGTCGAGCACGTAAATGCGCGCCGTACCGTCGAAACTCGACGTCGCCAGCAGTTTTCCATCCGGACTAAAAGCCACGCCAGTGACGGCGTCCTGGTGCCCGCCCAGTGTGATCAAATCCTGACCCGTCGCGGCATCCCACACTTTTGCGGTCCTGTCCCAACTCACCGTGGCCACGCGCCGGCCATCCGGACTGAATGCCACGCCCAGAACGTGCATCTGGTGTCCGCGCAAAACCAGCAATTCCCGGCCGCTCGCGGCGTCCCAAATTCTTGCCGTCTTGTCTTGTCCGGCGGTTGCGATGCGCGTTCCATCCGAACTGAACACGGCGCTGCTTACGTCGTCCTCATGACCGCGAAAAGTCCGAAGCTCCCGGCCGCTCTGCGCGTCCCACAGTTTCGCAGTTTGATCGGCGCTCGCACTGACCAACCGTTCGCCGTCGCGGCTGAAATCCACGCTCAGGACACGCTCTTGATGTCCCTTCAAAGTCTTGATCTCGTCTCCGTTGCCCGCGTCCCAAATCCGGACCGTCTTGTCGATGCTGCTGGTCGCCAACCGTCGTCCATCGGGACTGAACACGATGCTCGTCACACCGCCCTCGTGACCATCCAGGACGAACAACTCTTCCCCCGTGGCAGCATTCCAAACGCGCGCGGTGGTCCCCGCACTGGCCGTCGCGAGACGTTTGCCATCCGGGCTGAAGACCACGTCGGTAACATTGTTTTGGTGACCTCGCAGCGTCACCACTTCGTGTCCGCTCGCGACGTCCCACACCTTAGCCGTATGGTCGTTGCTCGACGTGACCAGCCGCCTGCCATCCGAACTGAACGCCACGCTATTCACTTTGTCCGAATGCCCACGCAACGTCGCGAGTTCACCAGGCAGTTCTAAATCCCACAGCTTCGCGCTCGCGTCTAGACTTGCCGTCGCAAGATGTCTGCCGTCTGGACTGAAAGCTGCCGCATAAACTCCACCTTGATGCCCGGCAAGCGTCGACAACTCCTCGCCCGTATTCGCGTCCCAAATCTTCGCCATCTTGTCCAGGCTCGACGTAGCTACGCGCTTTCCCTCCGGATCGAAGGCAACGCTGAGAACGGAGTATCGGTGGCCGCGCAGGATCACAAGTTGTCGCCCAGTCGCCGCATCCCAAATCGCCGCCGTCTTATCGTGATTGGCCGTGGCCAAACGCCGCCCATCCGGACTGAACGCCACGCTCCATACCTGATCCGGAAAGCCGCGCAGAGTGAGAATCTCTCGGCCGGTGCCGGCATCCCAAACTTTCACGGTCTTGTCGAGACTAGCGGTCGCAAGTTTTTTTCCATCCGGACTGAACACCACACCCGAAAGCCCATCCGCATGGCCGTGCAACGTCATCAGCTCGCGGCCGCTCGCCGCATCCCAAACCCGAGCTGTTTTATCATCACCGGATGTCGCGATCCGTTTGCCATCGGGACTAAACGCAACCCCCGACAACGTGCCCTCATGCCCACGCAGCGTCAGCAATTCTCGGCCGCTTGCCACATCCCACACCCGCGCGGTTTTATCCAAACTCGCGGTCGCCACTTGCTTGCTATCCGGACTGAACGCCGCGCCCCACACCTGATCTTCATGGCCGGCCAACGTTCGAATCTCGCGGCCAGACGCCGCATCCCACAGCCTCGCGGTTTTGTCGTCGCTCACTGTCGCCAGAATCTTGCCATCGGGACTGAAAGCCAATCCGAACACCGGCCCCTTGTGATGTACGGTAAACAGTTCGTGATCTGCCAGAATCGCCGAATGCAGCGCGGTCTCCGCTTCAGGGATCACCGCCTCTCCAAAATCGCGCGTTGCCGCGATGGCGTGCATCGCCAGGATCACGCTCCGTTCCGGGTCCACGGAAAGATTTTCCACTGCGTACGCCGCAAGCTTGCGCGCGTTCGCTACCCGCTCGGCGCGCCTGGCGCGAACCGCCTGCCATCCGCTGACGGCGATGCCCGCCATCAACAAAAGCACGAACGCCCCGGCGATGGTCATCGTGGCCCAATGCTTGCGCGCGAACTTCGCCGCGCGATACGTTTTGGACGGCGGCGCCGCCTCCACCGGCTCATGCCGCAAGTAGCGCCCTAAATCAGCCGCGAGATCGGCCGGCGAACCATAGCGCCGATCGCGATCCTTTTCCAACGCTTTCAGCGTGATCCAATCCAGATCCGCCGCGAGCTGCTTTGACAGCTTGCTTGGACGCTCCGGATCTTCCTCGCGAACCTTGCGCAGTAACTCCTCGAACGAAACATCCTCGCTGAACGGCGGCTTGCCCACCAGCAGCTCATACAGAATAATGCCGAGCGAATAGACATCTGTGCGCGTATCCACGTCCGCGCCGCTGTAATCCGTCTGTTCCGGACTCATGTAGCGCGGCGTTCCCACAATCACGCCCACGCGCGTTCGCATGGTCAGCTCTTCCGTGCTCGATTCCATGGCTTTCGCCAAACCGAAGTCGATGATCTTGGGCACCGGCTTGCCGTCCTGCTCGGTGACCAGCACGTTCGACGGTTTCAAATCGCGATGTAGAATCGATTTCTGATGCGCGTGCTGCACGCCATCGCAAACCAGCATGAACAATTCCACGCGCTGCCGGATGCCGAACTGATGCGCGTCGCAATACTCGGTGATCGGCACGCCTTCGACGTATTCCATCGCGAAGTACGGCCGCCCCTCGGGAGTGGAGCCGGCATCATAGACGCGCGCGATCGCGGGATGTTCCATGAGCGCCAGCGCCTGCCGCTCGGATGAAAACCGCGCCACCACCTCTTCGGTATCCATGCCAGGCTTGATCAGTTTAAGCGCAACTTTTCGGCGAACCGGCTGCGTTTGCTCGGCCAGCCAAACCGACCCCATGCCGCCCTGTCCGAGCCGCTTCACCAATCGATAGGGACCGATGGCTTGGCCGAGATCCCAAGCGGAAGATTCCAAGCCGGCAGCGCCGCGGTCGAAAGCAGCACCATCGAAGGCGACCTTGGCGCTCTCACTCGCGGGGATGCTCAGCGTTTCAGCGTCCGGCGGAATGGGCTGGTCCGGCTTTTCCATTTTCGATGCCACAGTATACACCGAGGCACGGATCTTATCGCGACTCCGCCGCGATCAGCCAGTGCGAGCTTTCCGAATCCGGATTGTCGATAAAGCCGTCCTGCCGATCGAGAATATGGAAACCGGCCGCTTCCAGCTCGGCGGCGGCAAGATCCGGCGAGAGCACGTGATTGTCGGTCTGCTTTTCGCGCGGCCGCTGCCCGGTTCGATGCGGCATGTTATCCAGGATCGCCAGCCGGCCGCCCGGTTTGAGCGACTCGCGGATGTGCCGCAACATCGCCTGGTATTTAGGCATTTCATGATAAGCGTTCACGATCAGGACCGCGTCGAGCGACCCTGGCGGAAGCTTCGGATCGTCGTCGGCGCCACGAATCACCGCCGCATTTTTCACGTGCTGCTTCTTGAGATTTCGCTTGGCGTGGCTCAGACCCCAATCCTTTTCGTCCACGATGTCTTCGCAATAAACGCGGCCGCGCGCTCCCACCACATGCGACAAAATCACCGAGAATTCGCCTCCGCCGCATCCGACATCCGCCACGCGGCTGCCCTCATGTATGCCGAGCTCCCGCACAACTTCGCCCATCCGGATTTCTTTGAGCCGCGTGTTCTCTGGATACAGCTTTTCAACGAGCGCTTGCACCGAATCCTGCGCAAGCAGTGGAAGAACGATGGAAGTGAAGAGGAAAATCCGGCGCATGCTTGAGCTTAGACGAAATTCGCCCGGCGTTTCTTCCCGGTTAGTGGGCTACTTCGGAAATCCCGCGCTCGCCTTGATCTCGGCGATCTGCTGGTTGTGCCGCAGATTGTGCAGCGGGATGTAAATCGTCCACTGGTACGCGTTCAACGTTCCGAAAATCGGAAAAGGATGATCGGCGGTGTGTTCCTTCAACGGTGCATCGGTCTCTTCAATAAATTGGATGACCTTCTCGCGATCTTCCTTGTAGCGCGCGATAATTTCATCGCGGCTGATGTTGGCATGCGGCTGAATCGGCTCCGGCGCCTGCGCTTTGTGACTCCGATCCAGCAGCGCCTTTTCCAGGAACTCGCTCTTGCCGCGCGTTTTGCTTTCCCATTCCGGATTCGCCGGCGACGCAAGCGCCCGCTGCACTCCGCCGAAAAGCCGCGCGTCGGCCAGCATAATGTGTTCGGCCGTTTCTCCCACAGACCATCGGTCGGGCGACGATTTGTACGTCCACTGCGCATCGCTGAGCCCGTCGATCAAAGAAAGAAATTCCTTTTCCGAATCCTTCAACAATTGAATCGCATGCGCCCGCTCGGCTGGAGTGATGGTGGCGTCCCCAGCGCAAGCCGCCCAGCTGAATATAAGAGAAACGGCCAGTGGTCTCATGGTTTTCACCCATTCTATCGCTCTGTTGCATCACGCCTGCGCAGCCCGCGCCAGCCGATCCAGGAGCAGCCGCCGCTCGGGCTCTGTACAAACGCAATCCAGCGCCGAGCGATAATAAGCCGCTGCCTGATCGTGCCGGCCCAATTCACTCGACAATTCTCCCAGCGCCGCGGGCAGCAAATGATAGTGCGATAGAGCCGGATGCTGTTCCACTTCCCGCAGCGCCTCTAACCCGGCCTCAGCGCCCTTCCACCTGGACAATGCGATCGCGCGATTCAACGCCACAACCGGATTCGGCTCGAGTTCATAAAGCTGATCGTACTGCTCGCTGATTTCCCGCCAATCGGTCGCGTCATAACTGGACGCCAAAGCGTGCTGCGCCGCGATGCCGGCCTGCAGATGATACGCCGTCAACTCATCGCCCTCGGCGCTCCGATCCAGCTCGCGCAATCCTTCCGCGATCAATTCGGGATCCCACAGCGTCCGATCCTGATCGCGCAGCAGAAACAGATCGCCATCCGCATTAACACGCGCAGGTAAGCGGGACGCCTGCAGCAAAAGCAAAGCCAGCAAAGCGTGCGTCTTCGGCAGGTCCGCAGCCGGATGGGAGCCCATGAGCCGCGCCAGCCGAATCGCTTCCTGGCAAAGATCGGCTCGCAACAACGACTCACCTTCATGCGCCGCGTAACCTTCGTTGAAGAGTAAATACAGTACTTCGAGCACCGAATCCAGCCGCGTCTGCAACTCTGCCGCGATCGGCATCTCGAATTCAATCTGCTGATCCCGAATCTGCCGCTTACCGCGAACCAATCGCTGAGCGATCGTCGCTTCTTCCGCCAGAAACGCCCGGGCAATCTCTCGGACACTGAATCCCGCCACGGTCTTGAGCGTCAGCGCGACGCGCAAATCGCGCCCCAGCGCCGGATGACAGCATAGAAACATCATCGCGAGCTGATCGTCGTCGAATTCAGGACGAGTATCCGGCATGCTGTGATCGGGGAATGCGCGGGCGAGATCCGGAAGTTTTCCCGCAAGAGAAACTTCGCGGCGGATCACATCCAGCGCGCGGTTTTTCGCCACCTGAATTAGCCACGCGGAAGGATTGCCCGGGATGCCCTCGTAAGGCCATAGTTCAAGAGCCTTCAGCAGCGCATCCTGCACCACTTCTTCTGCCAGATCCAGGCGGCGAGGCCCGAAAATCCGCGTGAGCGTAGCCACCAGCCTTCCGGATTGATGCCGGAACAGATGGTCGACGGCTAACGCGGAATCGTTCAAGTTTTCTGGATCTGGCGCACTTCGATGGTGCCGAAATCCACGTGCGGGCAGGTTTTCGCGGCCTCCACGGCTTCGTTGAAGTCGGCGGCTTCAATCACGAAGAATCCGCCCATCACTTCTTTGGCTTCGGCGTACGGCCCGTCCGTCACCGACGGCTTTCCGTTTTGTTTTCGCAGAACGCGCCCTTCGCCGTCGGTCAGTTTCTGACCGCTGACAGCCTTGGTGCGGCGCCAATCCTGATAGCGGTGCATGACTTGTTGCCCCTCTTCAGGGCTAAGGTTGGCGAACGCTTTCTGATCGTCCCGGAGGAGAAGAATAAATTGTGGCATTGGTTTTTCCTTTCACCGGCTAGACGACGAAGGGCCGGTGAAATCGACACCGGCCCGGAAAAATTCTTGCCCGACTTGTGGAGGAGAGAACTACTTCGCCTTCTTCTGCTTCTGTTGGCCGACGCGGATCTTAAAGGTTTGCTGCTTCGCTTCCTGAAACGCTTTATGATCGTGCCGCGACACGGCATCGGATAAATAACCATCCACGTCGGCGCCCTTGGGAAGGACCACCATTACCGTGAAGTTTTCCTTGCACTCGGGACAAAAGGGGCGGAACCGCTTGACGTTGGGAATTGCCATACAACCTCAGGATATCACGGAATCCGGGCTAACTGATTGAACCGAGAATGGTCCAATAAGACATGTCCCCCATCCTCCAGGACCTGCGCTACGCCCTCCGGATGCTGCGCAAGAACTTCGCGCTGACAGCCGTCATCGTGCTGTCCCTCGCCCTTGGAATCGGCGCCAACACCGCCATATTCAGCGTCGTGAACGCGCTCATGCTGAAACCTCTGCCCTACCCGCAGCCGGACCGCCTGGCCATCCTCTGGCTGCGCTCGCCCGGCATCGGCATTCCGCAGGATTGGCCCTCGCCCGGCCAATACATGGACATCAAGAACGAGAACCACTCCTTCGACGAGCTTTCTATTTCCATCGGCGGCAGCATGAATCTCACAGGGCAAGACCGGCCGGAGCGCATGCAGGTAATCAAAACTTCTTCCACCCTTCTGGACATGCTTGGCGCGAAGCCTCTGCTCGGCCGGACCTTTCTGCCTGAAGAAGACAAGCCTGGAAAGGCGCCCGTTGCGCTTCTCACGCATGGCGCATGGAAACGGCTGTTCGGCGGGGATCCACAGATTGTCGGACGGAGTCTCACGCTCAACGGCAATCAGATTACCGTGGCCGGAGTCTTAAGCCCGGATTTTTTGCTCAATAACGAAGTGCTGCCCACGGTGGCCGGACTCGAAAGAGTAGATCTCCTGCTTCCGCTCCCCTTTGGCGCGGACGCCGTCAATCGCAGAGGCGATGAGAATTACAACATTGTGGCGCGCTTGAAACCGGGCGTGACCATGCGATCCGCTCAAGAAGATGTAGCAGCCATCGCCGCCAGAATCCGCGTGAAAGACAAGCGCGACCGCACATTCACCATCAGCGTCGTCCCGCTGCTGGATCAGGTAGTCGGAAACGTCCGCCGCTCCGTGCTGGTGATGCTTGGCGCAGTGACGCTGGTCCTGCTGATCGCTTGCGCGAATGTGGCGAATCTCTTGCTCTCGCGCGCCACCGGACGCGAAAAAGAAGTCGCCATCCGCGCTGCTTTAGGCGCAGGACGCATTCGCCTGATGCGGCAACTGCTCACTGAAAGCGTGTTGTTGGGCTTACTCGGCGGAGCCGCTGGTCTTCTGGTCGCCGGACTCACGCTCTTCATAGTTCGCGACATTAATCCGGGAAATATTCCGCGTTTGGAAGCAATCCGCATCGACGGAAGCGTGCTGGCATTTACCTTCGGCGTCGGCATCCTGACCGGCATCCTTTTCGGAATGGCGCCCGCCATCCGCGTCGCGCGCGTGGATCTGAACACATCGCTCAAATCCGGCGGACGCAGCTCGCAAACCGCCGGCGGATTCAACGTCGCGCGGCAAGGATTGCGCAGCGTGCTGGTGGTCGCCGAACTCGCACTCTCGATGGTCCTGCTGATCGGCGCCGGACTTTTAATGCGCAGCTTCGCCCAGTTGGCCAGCGTTCCTCCTGGCTTCAATCCCGATCATGTCATCTCGCTGCGCTCAGCTGAGAATGGCCCCAAGTATAGTCAAGACAAAGCTCGCGTGCAATACTATCGCGACATCGGCGAGCGAATCTCGCACTTGCCAGGGGTGGTGTCGCAAGGAGCGATTTCGGCGCTTCCGCTCACCGCTTCGGTTGGATGGGGTGGCATCACGATTGAAGGTTACACGCCGCCACCCAGCGAGCCGGAATTGCAGGTGGATCTGCGCACCGCCACCAACGACTATTTCCGCACCATGGAAATCCCGCTGAAGCAAGGGCGCTTCTTCAACGATCACGACACCGCCGACGTTCCCCCGGTTGTAGCGATCGATGAAAAAATGGCCAGGCGTTTCTGGCCCAACGAAAGCGCTATCGGCAAACGCATGCGCAACGGACCCAAAAGCCCATGGCTCACGGTGGTGGGAGTGGTCGGCACCGTCAAGCAGTACGGCCTCGATATCGACGGACGCATGGTGGTCTACTATCCCGAGCAACAAGCCGCCGACGGCGCTCTCTACATAGTGGCGCGGACCACGGGCGATCCCGCAAGCGTCGCAAGCGCGATGATCCGCGAAATCCATTCGGTCGATCCCGGCATTCCGGTGATCGAAGTCCGCACCATGCAGGAGCGCCTGCACGATTCCCTGGCCCGCCAGCGTTTCTCTATGGTTGTGTTGGGAGGATTCGCCGGATTCGCGCTGCTGCTCGCCGCCGTGGGAATCTATGGCGTGATTTCGTACATGGTCACACAAGGCATGCACGATCTCGGTCTCCGCATGGCGCTGGGCGCGCAACGGCAGGACATTCTCGGCCTGGTCGTCCGCCAGGGATTAACCTTGACGGGCGCCGGCATTTTCGCAGGCTTGATCGGCGCGTTCACTCTGACTCGCGTAATGGCGTCGCTGCTGTTCAACGTCAGCGCCACGGATGTGGCCACTTTCTCGAGCGTCACCGTTTTTCTGGTCGTGATCGCGCTCCTAGCCAGCTATGTTCCGGCGCTGCGCGCAACCCGCGTGGACCCGGTGATCGCCCTGCACTATGAGTGAGACGTAAGCTCGGCCAACATCTCACCCGCAGTCTGATGCGTCACCGGATGGCGCAATTCCGGCGCGATTTCCGCGAGCGGATCCAAAACAAAACGCCGCTGTGCAATGCGCGGATGCGGTATCTCGAGCTCTGCTGTCGTCATGACAATATCGCCGTAGAAAAGAATGTCCAGATCAATCGTGCGCGGACCCTTCGGAATCGTACGCTGCCGGCCAAGCGCGCTCTCGATTGACTGAATCAGCGCCAGCAATTCCCGAGGAGCGAGATCGGTCTCCACTTCCACCGCCATGTTCAAGAAACGCGGCTGATCCAAATAATCCTGCGGCTCCGTTTCGTAAACGGCGGATCGCCGTACCACTCGCGCGCCTCCCGCTTCCAGCCGCGCTATCGCTTGTTCTAGATACGATTCCCGATCGCCCAGATTTGAGCCAAGCGAAAGATACGAGGTTTTCAAAATAATTGGCTCTGGATGCTGCTGCGCATCCGGCGCGGAATTTTGAAATATTCGAAGGCGCGCTCGGTCCCGATGCGTCCGCGCGGCGTCCGGTCGATGAATCCGAGCTGCATCAAATACGGCTCGTACACTTCTTCGATGGTGTCCGCTTCTTCGTCAATCGATGCCGCGATCGTATTCACGCCCACCGGCCCGCCGCCGTATTTCTCGAGCAGCGTCAGCATGATCTTCTGATCGATTTCGTCCAGCCCGAAGCGATCCACTTCCAGCAAATCGAGGGCCAGCGTGGCATTGTTGAGGTCAATATGCCCGGCCGCGCGCACCTGCGCGTAATCGCGGACTCGCCGGAGCAGCCGGTTGGCAATACGCGGAGTCCCGCGGCTCCTGCGCGCGATTTCTTCCGCACCCTCACGATCCACCGTGACACCCAGCAACTTCGCCGACCGCAGCACGATCGCAGTCAGCTCCTCCACGCCATAATGATTCAGCCGCAGCACCAGCCCGAAGCGTCCACGCAGCGGAGCGCTCACCAATCCCTGTCGCGTCGTCGCCCCGATCGCCGTGAAGTGCGGTATCGCGATCGAGTGCGTGCGCGCGCCCGGTCCCGTCCCGATCAGAATGTCCATGCGGAAATCTTCCAGCGCGGAATAAAGGATCTCCTCCACATCCGGAAGCAGCCGGTGCACTTCGTCAATAAAGAAAACTTGCCGCGGCCGGATATTGGTCAGCACGCCGGTCAGATCCAGCTTCTTCTGCAGAATGGGCCCCGAAGTCTGCTCGAATCCAACACCGAGCTCGGATGCAATGATCGTCGCAAGCGTCGTCTTGCCCAATCCCGGCGGACCGTAAAGCAACACGTGATCCATCGCCTCTTCGCGCTGCTTGGCCGCCTCAATTGCAATGCTGAGATTTTCCTTTAGCTTGGGTTGGCCGGTGAAATCGGCCAGCCTGGTCGGCCGGAGTGCGGTTTCAAACTGGCGCTCGCCCTCTAAAGCCGCGGGCGAAGCGATTCCGTGCTCACGCATTCCTTCTAGGTTAGCGAACGAGCGCGAGCGATTTCCGGAACAGCGGTTCAAACTCAGCCGGAGCGCCATCGGCTTTCGCTTTTCGCACTGCCGCCTCCGCCGCCGCGCGTTGGCATCCCAGATTCAACAGCGCCGAAAGAACATCCTGATCCAGCGTGCTCAGCGCCGACGCCGGCTTTTCCGCCGGACCCGATGGCGCACCCGTCCCAATGCCTTCCAGCTTGTCTTTTAACTCCAGCACCATTCGCTCCGCCGTCTTTCTCCCCACACCCGGAATGCGGACTAACTGTTCCACCGACCCATTGCGAATCGCCGGAATCAAATCGCCCGTTCCCATTCCCGACAGAACCTTCACCGCGAGCGACGGACCAATCCCGCTCACCGAAATCAATTTTTCGAAAATGCTTTTTTCTTCGGCGGTGAAAAAACCGAACAGCGAAAGCGCATCCTCCCGGACATGCGTATAGATGCGCAGCCGGACTTCCGCGCCCGAATCCGGCAAAGCCGAAAAAGTGGAGATCGGAATCAGGACGTCGTAGCCCACGCCGCCCGCCTCCACAATCACCTGGTTCGGATGTTTCTCAAGCAGCGTGCCGCGCAAGTGAGCGATCATCACTCGTCATTATGGCGTTACTCCCAGCGAAGCGCACGGATTGGATCGATTCGAGACGCCCGATAAGCCGGCAAGTAGCACGCGGCCATCGTCACCGCCAACAGCCCGATGGGCACAATCGCGAGAACCAATGGACTCAGCGTTCCCAAGCCGATGAGTCCCTGTACGAGAGCGCCCCTCACTGCGACGCTGGCGGCAAATCCGATCGCCACGCCGATAATCGCCAGCAGAAATCCCTGCCGCAATACAAGACCCGCGACATTCGAGCGCTGCGCACCCAACGCCATCCGGATACCGATCTCCTGCGTCCGCCGGCTCACCGAATAGGCGATCAATCCGTACAAACCCACGACGGCCAGCACCAGGCCAATGATTCCCATGGCGGAAACCGTTTCGAGGATCATCAGGAAAATCGCGGTGCCGCGCTGTTCGTAGAACGTTGCGAGCGTTCGTGCGTTGTAGATGGGTTGATCCGGATTGATCGATCGAACCACGTCGCGCACGGGCGCCGTGATCTCCGCCGGATCGCCATAAGTCTCGACCACCAGGCTCAAGCGCGTTTGCGGCCGCTGCGTCCATGGAAGATAGATAAACGCCATGGGCGGTTCTCCGATAAAAATATACTTCGCCGTTTTCGCCACTCCAACCACTTGCACCACCGGACCCTTCGGCCCATCCATCCGGATGGTCTTGCCGATCGGCTCCTGATTGGCCCAATATTTTTTCGCGAACTCCTCGTTCACGATCGCTACGCGCGTAGAATCCGCTTTGTCGGCCAGGGTGAAAGCTCTGCCGCGAACAATCGGTGTGTGCATCACGTCGAAATAGCGATCGTCGACAACGTTCCCGAGCTCCTGCGTGGACTCCTGTCCCTTAGGAAACTGAAATCCCTCGGGGATGACGGTTTGGCCCGACTGCGCGGGCGCCAGGGGAATAACGGCGGATAACGCCGCCGACTTCACTCCCGGAAGCAAGCGCGTCCGGTCGATCAGATTGCGATAAAAATCCTTGGTGCGTTCGGATGCGGGCACCAGCGACGTATCGAAATCCATGGTCAAAATATGATCCGTCCGAAACCCCGGACTGATAACCAGAACTTTTCGAAATCCCTCAAGCAGCATCCCGGCTGCAACCAAGAGAACCAGCGAAAGAGCCACCTGGCTCACCACCAATGCGTTGCGGCCGATGGTCCGCCGCCGGGCACTCGCGCTCAATCCCGCGGACCGCAGCGCGGGCACTAAATCCGTCTTCAGCGCTTGCCACGCGGGAGCCAGTCCGAACACAAGAGCGCTTAGCAAACCGGCAACCAGGGTGAAGAACAAAACACGCCGATCCAGCTGCACCGAAAGAACCACGGGAATATCTGTCGGCACCTTGATTCCTTGCATGAAGACAATACCCAGGTAAGCGACGCCCAATCCCAGCGCGCATCCCAAGAGAGCCAGCGCCAGACTCTCGATGAGGAGCTGCCGCAGCAGCCGCATCCGTCCGGCACCGATGGCGAGACGAATCGCGATTTCCCGCGAGCGCGCCTGCGATCGTGCCAGCAGCAAATTGGCCACGTTCGCGCACGCGATAATGAGCACCAAACCCACCAACGCCATCAGCAGGATCGCCAAAGAACTATCGTAAGGGTCCCGCTTCACGCGTTGTTCAAATTCCGTGCGCAAAACCAGGCTGCGATTGCGATTGGTCTCCGGGTAAGCCTTTTCCAGATTCGCGGCAATCGCCGACATCTCGGCCTGCGCCGAGGCCTGCGAAACGCCCTCCTTCAGCCGGGCTTTGACTTCGAACATGCGATTCGCGCGGTCTTCGAGAACGTTGGAATCGCTTCCGATCAGAAGACGCGGCGCCATCGAGATTGGCACGTAGAAGTAGGGGCGAATCCACTGGTCCGCGCCGGTAAATTCCTTGGAAGCGACGCCGACCACGGTGAACTCAATCCCATTCATGCGGACTTTCCGGCCGATCACGGAGCGGTCACTCCCGAATTCGGTTTCCCAGAAGTGATAACTCAAAACGGTAATGGCATCGCGTCCTGGAACTTTTCCTTCATCCGGCAAAAATGCCCGGCCCAGCGACGGCTGCACCTCCAGGGCGCGGAAAAAATTGTCGGACACCATTTGTCCCATTCGCATCTGCGGAAGCGCCTTGGCGGATGCCGCGAAGCCCACCGTTGTGAACTGGCAGGCAATCAACCCGGATATGGACTGGTTCTTGTCCCGGATGTCCCGGTACTCGGGAAAGGAAATAAACGAGGTTGGATT
>DATGIH010000068.1:0-9887 GCA_035295865.1 Bryobacteraceae bacterium | reverse complement strand
GCCGTCTTACTACTCGACCGTCCACGCGCCAAGTATGTTGCCTTTTATATCGCGCCCTTCGTCGCGCTCGCGGTCTGGTTCTTCGTACTCTGGCGAACCACGGGGCAACTTTTCGGCGATGCTGGATTCACCCACTACAATCTCGGCTACGCGCTCCATCCGGTACGCGCCGCCATCTGTCTGATTCGCCGTTTTTACTATCTGTTCATCGACGATTTCCGCTGGGCTGGATCGATCGCCATTTTTCTCGCTTACAAACGAACGCGCATCTACTTCACGCGAGAATGGAAGATCACCGGCCTGTTTTTCGCCGGCCACATCGTTCTCGTGAGCGTGCTGGGTGGCGCCGAACTCGAACGCTACCTGCTTCCCGTTCTTCCGCTGCTCTACATTGCGATGGCCGCCGCTTGGTCCACGCTCAAGCCGCGTTGGCGCTACGCCGGATTCGCTACCGTCGCGGCCGGACTGCTGATCGGACTGTTCTTCAATCCGCCATATCCGTTCCCGTTCGAAAATAATCTCGCGATGACCGATTTCGTCGAGCTGCATCGAGACGCCGCCCAGTTTCTCGAAGCCCACTATCCGGATCGAACTGTTTACACCGCGTGGCCGCTGACCGCTGCCTTGCGCGATCCGGCGTTCGGCTATGTCACGAAAAAAATAGCTTCATTCGAAACCTCAGATTTCGGCCTCTCCACTTTGAATCGCATCGCTCCAAAAGGCGTCCAGGTTCTGGTGCTCTACTCACGAACCTGGGAGCCGCCTTGGAGCGTTCTACGCTGGCCGTTGGTCGAAAGCTTCCTGCGCCATTTTTATCTATACGAACCTCAGATGGACGCCGATCAGGTGCATCAACATTTCGGATTGGTGCCGGTCCGGCAATGGACGCAACGAGGCCAGTGGATTGAGATTTACGGAAGTACTTTACAATAGAAAGTACTTCTTATATACTAATTCTCAGTGTTCAAAATTCTTGCTGGTTTGCTCCTTTTCGTCGCCGCCGGAATCGCCATCATCCTTGGCCTGCTGCGCATTGAACATGCGTTCGCAGTCGAACTGCCCGCACCCACCGGATCTTTTCCAGTCGGGCGAGTCTCGTATCACTGGATCGATCCCGCGCGAATCGACGCACTCGCGCCCATCTCCGGACAAAAGCGCGAACTGATCGTCTGGATCTGGTATCCAGCCGACGCCGGCGCTTCGTCGGAGCCGGCCGAATACTTGCCCGCCGTCTGGCGCGATGCCGTGACGCACGAACAAGGCTCCTTGATGAGTAACTATCTAACACGAGACCTCGCTCTGGTCCGCTCGCACAGCTTCGCCGATGCGGAAATCGCTCATGCGCAACGAACTTATCCGGTTGTGATTATGAAATCCGGCGTTGGTGCGCTTGCCACCGATTACACCACCCTGGCCGAAGATCTTGCGAGTCATGGTTATGTTGTCATAGGATCCGATTCCCCACATAGCACCTTCGTCGTCGTTTTCCCGGACGGGCGCATCGCGAAAAGAACTCCCGCCGGGAATCCGCCGGAAAACTTAGCGGAGCAAGCCCGTCGGCGCGTGGCGAATGAGGCCGTCAAAGTGTGGTCCGCCGATACGCGCTTCGAACTCGATCAATTGGAGCGAATGAACGCGCCGGATTCCTCCAGCAAGTTCGCAGGCCGTCTGGACCTCGCTTCTGTGGGCATCTTTGGCCACTCGTTTGGCGGCGCCACTGCTGCGCAATTCTGCCACGAAGATTCCCGTTGCAAGGCTGGGATCGACATCGACGGCAATCCGTTCGGCAGCGTCATCGACGAAGGTCTGACGCAGCCTTTTCTTTACTTGTTGAGCGACCACAGCAATGAGAAAGGAGAAGAGAGCCGCCAGATTTTGGCCAACATCCACAGCATCTGCGAATCCGATAAAGCCGGCTGCCAGATCGCGACCATTCGAGGATCTCGACACTTCAACTTCAGCGACATGGCTCTGCTCAAGGAGCATTCCATCGGACGAGCCGTCGGGCTGCTCGGCCCAATTGATCGAAGGCGCGGATTGAGAATCACCGCCGACGTCCTGAGCGCGTTCTTCGGTAGGCAACGGAAGCCTGCGCCGGGCACACTGAACGATTTGTCGAAGCAATATCCGGAGCTTGTGTTTGATGCGAAGTAGAAGTTACTTCTTCTTAGGAGGCATTACGTACAGGTAGATCAAATGCCCACGCGCTTCGGGCAGGTCTTTATCCACCATTTTGGGTTTCCAGCCTGGAACCGCGTAATCGTGCGAAACCACGCGCGCTCCGTTCTTCAAGTACTTTTCCAGATTCGGCCGCAGAATCTCATTCGAATCCGTAGCGAGATAAATGGTCACAACATCCGCCGGACTCAGATCCACGTTCATGAAATCGCCGTGAATTACGCGAGCTTGATCCTGCAGGCCCGCCCGCCGGATCCGGTCATTCGTGGAATCTACGAGTGAATCCGAAATTTCCACGCCGACCGCTTTGGCGCGATAGCGTTGTACGGCAGTGATTATAATGCGCCCATCCCCGCTGCCGAGATCGTAAAGGGTTTCGTTGGCCTTCAGATCGGCCAATTCCAGCATCCGATCCACAATTTGCTGAGGGGAAACGACATACGGCGCCAGGCTGTTCGCGTAATGCTTGGCATGCCCAGACTGGCCAAACAGCAATCCCTGGGAAAACGCCGGGACCGCGCACAAAGCCAGCCCGCCAACTACCTGAATTATGTTACGCATACCCCTACTCAATTGAGACTCTACTGTGTTGAGATGGACGAAGTCTGTTTCCCGTTCCTTGATTTTACAATGCGCGAGACAATTTCCGATACAGCGAACCACAAATCTCTCGGCCGGGTAATGGTGTATTCATAACCCCGGAAGAAGTGTACCGTATGGCTGATGGCGTCCTTCCACGGTACGGCCTGCGGATTGAGGTTATAATTCATGTAAAAAACCGGGAAATTGATGTCACCGGCCTCTTTTAGGGCATCCGGGGGGACGTTCGAGTCCAGCATCACCTTTGGACCGGCGAAGATCAGGGCATCCGGGCGCCCCGAGGTCGACACTTCGTGGCGGACCAGGCCTGCCAGAAACTCGGTATCGCCGTGTTTCTCCCCGAGCCGCTTCAGATCCACAGTCCCTAGATTCAGTGAGCTGATGGCTTCTCCTAAGGCCGGGAAATCGATCCGATCCGCGCCGTCCTGGCGATAGACCACTCGCTCCTCCTGCATATTGAAAGCGACGATCGAGAACTTTCCAATGCGGGGTTCCCTGGAAATGCTGCGCAGGATCGAGACCAAAGCGCTGGTATCCACCGGTTGAAGCGCGGGCGACAGCGAGTTCTGCGGCGCGAAGTTGACCAGCACTTTCACGTTCAGCGGAGGCTCGTTGCTGGAACGTTGCACCGGCGGTTCTTCCTTGAACTGCTCGCGATCCGTCCGTTGAATTTGCCCAGGCGCGATGTCGAGATTCATCGACCGGTCTTTGGAAGAAAGCGCCGCTTCCGAATCCCAGCTAAAGGAACAGACCCGCTCGCTGCGGTCGCGCATCAGCCAATCGACGTGATAGTTCCCTTCTCCGACATCGAACGCACCTTGCAGAAACGCATCGCCCTTGGCTTCCTCGTCAATCTTTGGAACCCGGATGTGCTGCGTGAAATAAACGGGCTGGTCCAGATGATTTTGGGGCGCCACACGGAACAGGATGTGCAGCGAGTTTTCGCTGCCCGCGATATCTTTCAGAGGTACAGTGACGTCGTAACCGGAGTGGAAGCGCAGATCGAATCCGAGCGCCGGCTTCGCGGGAGTTACGGTGCACGCCAGATCTTTGCGGATCTCGCCCGATTCGAGCACGGCCAAATCCGTATTGAAGATATTGACGTGTCCGTTGGGTCCGGCAAGCATCAGCACTTGCCCACGCGCCAGGGCACCACTCAGCAGCAGGCCGGCGAGCAGCCACCAACGGTCAGATCGACTGGGATGTTCACACCAAAAGGGTCTCTGCACTTACCCTCACCCGTTTCGATTGTTTTATATTGTACATCCAGATCGGCATCTCGGAGCCAGAAAATTAGCGCTCGCGCTAAATTCGTACTATTGTTCCTAGCAATCGCAGCGCCAGCGATCGGATTTGTGGAACCCTCCACCGAGTGGTGTTCCTTCGTCCGCTTACATAGACTACCGAAACGACGAAATTGAGACATACCCAGTTTGATCCAGGGGTGTGATACAGTGCTTGCATAATGGCATCGCGCAGCGTTAACAAAGTCATTTTGATTGGACACCTCGGGCGGGACGCCGAAACGAAATTCACGCCGGCGGGCGTGTCGATGACGAAATTTTCGGTGGCCACCAACCGCCGCTGGAAGGATCAGCAAACCGGTGAGTGGAAAGAGGAAACGGATTGGGCGAACGTCGTCCTTTGGCGGCAGGAGAACCTGGCGAACTACCTTACCAAGGGCAAGCAGGTCTATGTAGAGGGCCGTCTCCAGACCCGCAGTTGGGACGACAAAGACGGCAAGAAGCAGTATATGACCGAGGTCGTAGCCGACGACGTAATCCTGCTGGGCGGCCGTGGCGGCGATGGCGGATCGGAAGGTTCGCAGCCCGTTTCGATGCCACGCAGCGCGCCGAGATCGCAGCCGGCCGCGCGCGCGATCGACGATATGGGTCCCGATCAGGGAATTACGGACGACGACGTTCCGTTTTAGAACGATTGTTCGGTTCGCCCGGCGCACGTGACGCGTAGAATCCATGGGAATCGGCTTTGTTCTAATCATTTGGTCCGTGATCGGGCGGGTTGTCGCGAGTCGAGTGTTTCACGGAGGACGAGAGTCGTAGCCGTCGCCGGCTGATTTCCGGCTCGAACCCGAATCCCCCTCAGTTTCTGGAGATCGGACGATCGCCGGGAGCGCATCCCATCGCGAGAACAACTTTCGCAGCCAACTCGCAAACGCGACGATCCCCGATTTGGCGAAGGCGTCCGCGAGGCTCAATGAGGTGATTCTTTCGAACGACGGTAATATCTTCCGCGCGAGCGGCGGAGTCCGCTTGGAGACCAGTCTCACCGGCCGCCAGAAAAACATGGGTGGGGGCGCCTTTGTGAATCGAGGTCGTTAGCGGGACGACGAGAACAGTATCGGCGCGTTCGTGTCGATTCCTCGCGTTGATTGATACGATCACCACCGGTCGAGTACCCTTGCCAGCAGGATCCGAGTAGAGTTGAACGAACCAGATCTCACCGCGTTGTGGCGTTCTCCTGGCAGGCTGCAATGTATTTCCTCACGCCGGGAACTCGCGCAACGCAAACTTGCCCCACTCCGCTTGCTCCTCGGATTCTTCTTGAGTCAGCGAATCATAGTGAGCTCCAACCGCTTTGTCAAATGCCAGCTTATGTTGTTCCCGGCGGACCGCCTGCAGAATCTCTTCGAGCAGCGCGGACATAGAGGTATGACGTTTTCGTTTCATTGCTTCCAGAAATGCGACCGACTCGGTTGAGAGCGTGAAGCTTTTCTTGGACTTTCGGGTACGGTGACGAGTCCCGGTACGATTCATGGTCTGACAATTTATCCTACCATTAAACGCGCGTAAAACAGCCGCGAACTAGTGTAAAATCTCCTCAGATATGCGGGCGAGATCTCGGCTGGAGCAATTGCCGCAGGCGGATGTCCGGCTCTGCGACGCGGCCACATTTGCGCGGCTGCTCCGTGCTCGCGATTTTCTGGGGGACTGCTTCCGGAACAGCGTTCCGCTCGAATCCGCGGCGCGCGAGGCTTGCCTTTCGCCGTTTCATTTCAATCGATTGTTCACCGGAGCCTTCGGAGAGACGCCGCATGAGTTCGTGACGCGGAGGCGGATCGAGGAAGCCAAGAAAATGCTGCTGGCCGAGAATGAAAGTGTCACGGATATCTGCTTTAACCTTGGATACGAAAGCCTGGGATCTTTTAGTACGCGGTTCCGTTCGCTGACCGGTCTGTCGCCCGCGACTTTCCGACGCGAAGCCCGGCATGCTTTCGGCGGATTCGCTTCTCATTGGCCCCGCTACTATATTCCTGCCTGTTATCAGCGGTTCTTTATCCAATCTCTCTAAGTCCGCAAGAATCGAGAAGATTCCGTTGCGCCAAGCCGGTTACCATGGCTGAGAAACTTAGGAGGTTTCGCATGATTCAACGGCTTTCTCACGCTACTTTGTATGTTCTCGATCAGGACGCGGCCAAGGATTTCTACGTCAACAAACTCGGCTTTGAACCGCGCATGGACGCCAAGATGGACAACGGATTTCGCTGGCTGACCGTGAGTCCGAAAGGCCAGCCCGATTTGCAGATCATCCTGATGCAAGTGGATGGTCCCTACATTGCGCCCGAATCAGCTGCGGCGCTTCGCACATTGTTAAAGGAAGGCAAAATCAACGGCGGAGTGCTGCAGACCAGCGATTGCCGCAAGACCTATGAGGAGTTGAAGGCCAAAGGCGTGGAGTTCACTTCGCCACCCAAGGAGCAGTTCTACGGCATCGAAGCGGTGATGAAAGACAATTCCGGAAACTGGTTCAGTATGACGGAGCCGAAGGGGGCGTGATCGTCATCGCACGGGAGAGTACGGCGTCGACTTGTAGAACGTGATCTGGATGTTGCTGACGATTTCGCCGTATTTGTCGACTGAATCCTTGCGCACTTTTTGCCAATCGGGATCGGCGCCGAAGGCGGCCCAGGCTTTTTCGCGCGCGGCCATGTCGGTGAACGGGATCATGTAGGTCAGATTTGGATTGTTCTGGCCGAAGAGAGTTGTTCCGTACAAAATTGGATGAATTCCCGAGCGGTGGAAAATTTTGATTTCCGGGCCGCGGAATCGTTCGTGCAAAGCTATCAGCTGATGCCAGGTCGGAGAATGATAGACGCGGAGTTCGAAGAGGCGCGATCCCTCGACGGGTTCAGCTTTGATTTCGGGCGAATAGTCGGCCGCCTCGATGACCGTGGTGTCCATCGATTCGAAAGGCGGCTCGGGACCGCTCTCCAACGCCATCAGGCCTTTCATGTGGTCTTGATCCTGCACCATTTTGGTGTGAACGTTCCACAGCTCATCGAGCGATGAGAATCCGTAGATGCCGGTGAAGTGCGGGACTTGCGGTCCGATCACGGTTTCGAGAAAAATTTTGGGACCGGAGTGAATCTTGTTGAACGCGGGCAGCGCCGATTTCGACATGAATTCGTGCAGGCGCGGCAGTTGATTTCCGGTATGCAGGTTGAAGCTTTGGAAAAGATAAAACGCGGTTCGTTTATCGTCAGCCGCGGCTGCGGCGGCGCCCAGGCCGAAGCCGCCCAGCGCTCCTACGAAAGTTCTGCGATGCATTGTTACAGCATAACTGAGTTGACCAGGCTGAGTTAAACATCTGCCAAAGCCGCTACCAGCGCGCCCTTCGCCGAGGTGTGCAGCGGATCGGAGGCCATCCGGATTTCGGACGCCGGGATGGGCAGATTCGCTTCACGGAAAATCTTTTCGAAACGATCGCGGAATCCGTGCGGGAGCGCAGTCCCGCCGCTCAGCACGACTGGAAGAGGGCGTTTTTGTTTCGGAAGATTGCGTGAGTTGGAGAAAGCCTGCTTGATGCCTTGCACCAGCGATTGGATCATCTCGTCGTAATACACGTTCAGGACTTGCAGAAGTTTGTCCGAGTGGAATCCGTTGAAGTGGAAGGAATCCTCTTTGGCGATGCGGACGCGATTGGCTAACTCACCGGTCACGGATGCCGCGTTCGAATCGATGTAGTCGCCGGCTTTCGGAATGGAGAAGCTCATGACGGGAACCGAGAGATACGCCACGCAGACGTTGCACAATCCGCCGCCGCAGCTAATCCCGATGCCGGTGTAGTTGGTGCTCTCGAGTTCCGAATAGATCACCGCGAGACCTTCGTTGACGCTCCTGACCTGGTAGCCCATGTCGCTCAAAACCTGGCGGAGTGTCGCTTCGTGATAGGTGAGATTCTCTTCGGCTCCGAGCGGCGCCGCCGGCACGGTGAAGCACAACTTGCGCGGTTCATTGGTGGATGCGAGCAGCGAACCCACGATTTTGCGAAACATGCTCAGGCTGTCGGGCTCCACGGGATTCAGGACGCCTTTGGTCATGGTGCGGCGCGTATCGACATTGAGCAGGTCGGCGAACCGGTCCGACTCATTGCCGTGGACCAGGATCTCGGGTCCGGAAACCGTGTGCGGAATGTTCTCTTTGGTGAGCACGCTCTCCGTCATGCTCGAGAACGGAACTGTGACGAAGGCGTTGAGCTGGGTTTGGAACTGAAACTCCTCACCCACGCGCTGCGCCAGGCAGATGCGGCTGGTACCGACATCCAGGCCGAGTGCGGAATTGTTCGCTTTGTCGTTAGGTTGCATGACGTTCCTCTTTTGCGCTCGCGGCTTTGAGCGTCGTGATGATTTCTTTGTAGTGTTTCCTGAGTAGAGATCGATATTGCGCCGGACGCAGCCCTTGCGCGGTCGCTTGCGTGCGAAGCTGATCCTCTGCGACGGCCAGCCCCTGCCAAAGGCGGAGGCCTGTTCGATGGACGAAGACGGGATCGTAGTCGAATCCGAAAGCGTAAATCGCGGCCGGTGGCGCGGGATAGTTGTCGTGGAGGCCCACTTCGAGGAACGGGAAGTTCCCGGACCAATCCGTGTGATAGCCGACCAGCATGTTGTCCGGATTCACCGAGACTTGAGCGTGCGTTACGCAGTTGGCTTCCGGGATGCGGTATTTACTGCGCAGCATTTGAGTGAGGACTCGCGCAGAGTGGATCTGGGCTGGAGTTGCCGAGGGCAACTCACCTGGCTGCGACTGAGTTTCAAAAGCGACGCCAAGGAAACTGGAATTCAAATTGACGTAAATGGCGCGCGCATCGGCCCAAACCGAGTTTCCGGCGTGGTTGGCGATATCGGACTCTTCCACGATCCGGAAAACCTGACCGAAGCGGTCGATCACGAAGTGGTAGCAGCGGTTGCGCCGCACGAAGGTCAACACTTCCTTGCCGATCCGTTTGAGGGCGCGGTTTTGGTTTTCCTCGAAGCTCGCTTGATCGCTTTCGGTGGTGTGATAGACGATGCCGGCGGGCTGGGTGCGTAGAGCGGTTTGGGTGGAAATGGGTTCGTTTTGTCCAAATACCGAGTAGGGGATGCGCGGATCGCTCGAGACCGCATACCGGTCGTCAATCAGCAATCCATTGCTATAGGTTTCAACATCATGCGATTTCTCCACCAGCCAGACGTCGGTGAAGACATCCACCGCAACTGCGGTGAGGTGCGGGATAGGCGGCGGGAGAAGCTCGTCGTCCGAATTCGAGGCTTTGAAGCCGGGAATGAAAAGACAGGCGAGGGCCGGGAGCAAGGCCGCGGCTTTCCAGCGCGTGCGCCGGGGAAGGGTAGGGATGGTCCCGGGCCCAATCTTTCGTTGCAGATAGCGCAAACGAGCGACGGGGTCCTTAATCTTGCCCGCTTTCCATTCGGTCAGGAGCTGAGGCATTTGAAGTACAACCAAGCTATGGATCGGCCGGGTGGGGGAGAAACCTTATAGCGATGTAAGGTGGCCGGGCGGGGTTTTTGAGGGGAAATACTTATTCGCCGATCGTGGTAGCGCTCCCTTGCGGTCGCGGTTCGGTAGAGAATCGTCCGTATTGAACCGCGCGCGCAAGCAAGCGTAAACTTACTTCGCAGTCGGAGGGCCGTCCGCTTCGACGTCGATTTGGATATCCACATCCGGGGATTTGAGAGTGCCTAGCTCGTCGAGATTGTCGCGGGCTCCGAGGTTGAACTCGGCTCGTTTGACGGAGGCGGTTCCGTGAAATGCGGCACGAATTGGCTTACCGGGCTTGGTGTCGGGAAAGATTCCGTTGAAGACGAAGGTCAC
>DATGIH010000067.1:0-2491 GCA_035295865.1 Bryobacteraceae bacterium | reverse complement strand
ATGCACCACGGTCTCAATGTGAAACGTCTGGGGAAATAGATCCACCAACGTCATCCTATCGATCCGATATCCGCCCGCCAGTAGCACTTGCAAATCGCGCGCCAGCGTAGCCGGATCGCACGACACAATGGTCAACTTGGGGGCTTGGATCCGAACCAGATCCCGGACCGCGTGCTTGCCTAAGCCCACTCGCGGCGGATCGGCGAGAATCAGATCCGGCTTATCATCCAAAGCGGCCAAGTAATCCTCGCTGGTCTTGTTTTCCGCCGCGATGCCCGGAACGTTGTGCTCCAAATCGCGAAACGCACTGTTGCTTGATTCGACTGCCGTCACTTTGCCGAATGTCTTGGCCAGCCGAGCTGCAAAGAGACCAACACCAGCGTAAAGATCCAGCGCCGACTCGCCTTCGGCGGCGCCAGTCGCGCACTCCACCAGCTTCTCAACTAAAAACCGGTTCACCTGGAAGAACGAATTCCGGCTGACGCGAAATCCGTCGTATTCGAGCGGCGCGTTGCTGCCCAGCGATTCAAAAATCCGATAAACAGATTGCGGCACACGATCCAGCACATTCACCTGCATCGCCGATTCGTTGGTGAAAAGCTCCACCGTCGCATCGAGGCGCGCGAGATTGCCTTTCAGCTTAGAAATCGCCGCATTCAGCGCGGGAGAAACGATCGGACAATGATCGATCGCGCAGAGTTTGTGCGACCCATGCTCGAAGTAGCCGATCTCTCCGTTCTGAATGTGAAGCTGCGCGCGATTCCGATATCCCCACGGCTCTCCGGTAATCGTCCCAATCTCACCGTCGAATTTGATTTTTCCCAGGCGCTCCAGCGCCTCGCGCAGAATGACGCGCTTTTGCTCCACCTGAAAATCGTAATCAGCCTGTTGATAATGGCAGCCGCCGCAGCGCTGAAAATAAGGACACGGGGCGATGACGCGGCGCGCGGAAGCTTCCAGAACTTCCGCCAGTTCACCGCGCCACAAATCGTTTTTGATGCGCCCGATTTCAGCCCGCACCCGCTCGCCCGGAAGCACGTAAGGGGTAAATACAACTTTGCTTTCCAGGCGCGACAAGCCATCGCCGCCGTAAACGAGTTTTTCGATTGTCAGATCTTCGGTGGGCAAGTTACGAGTTCACCCTACGGTACCATGGTGTGTTCAGCATTTCCTCCGAACCAATGAAAAAGCGCATCTTCAGCGGTGTTCAACCGTCCGGCAATCTACACATCGGCAACTATTTGGGAGCTTTGAAGAACTGGGTTGAGATCCAGGGCGAGTACGAGAGCATTTGGGGAATCGTCGATCTGCATGCCGTCACCGTGTACCAGGATCCGGCCGAGCTGCGCGCCAAGGTTGTGGAAACGGCCGCGCTGTTTCTCGCCGTCGGCATCGACCCGAAAGTATCGTCGATCATGGCACAGTCGTCTGTTCCGGAGCATTCCGAGCTGGCGTGGATGCTGACCTGCGTGACACCGGTTGGCTGGCTGGAGCGCATGACGCAGTACAAAGCCAAATCGCAGGCTCAGGAAACCGTCGGCGACGGTTTGCTGCAGTATCCGGTGTTGATGGCCGCCGACATTCTGCTGTATCAAGCCGCGATCGTTCCGGTGGGCGACGATCAAGCCCAGCATTTGGAACTGACGCGCGACATTGCGCAGCGGTTCAATTCAATGTACGGCGAAACGTTCGTGATGCCCGCGACGCATCTGCCAGTGGTCGGCTCGCGCGTGATGGGCCTGGATGAGCCGGACAAAAAGATGAGTAAGTCCGCGACCGGTGCGGGCCATTCCATCGCGCTGCTGGATCCCATCGATCAGGCGCGCAAGAAAATTATGCGGGCTACGACGGATTCAAATCCCGCGGTCGATTTCGCCGCGCTCGGCGCCGGCGTCGAAAATCTGTTGAACATCTTCCAGGCATTCAGCGGATGGTCCAAGGAGAAGATGCAGTCGCACTTCCACGGTATGCGCTATGGCGATCTGAAGAAGCAAGTCGCCGAAATGGTCATCGCGAATCTGGAGCCGCTGCAAGCGCGCTACCGCGAAATCGTCGCCGAGCCTGGTTATGTCGACAGCATCCTGAAGCAGGGCGCCGAGCGTGCGGCTCCCATCGCGCGATCCACGGTTCAGCTTGTAAAAGAGCGGATGGGCCTTTACACCGCGCGCTAAGAAATGCAGGCGTATCTCCGGCTGCTGCGCCACAATCGCAACTTCCGATTGCTTTGGTTCGCGCAGATTATCAGCGAGCAGGGCGATTGGCTGTACGCGGTCGCCGTTTACAGCCTGCTGCTGGAATATACCGGCAGCGCCAAATACGTCGCGATTGCGTTCGTGCTGCAAGTGTTGCCGCAGTTTTTCGTCTCGCCCGCTGTTGGCGTGATCAACGACCGGTTGAGCCGCAAGAAGGTGATGATCTTCGCGGATTGGTCGCGTGTCTTCATCGTCCTCGGCATGATCCTGGTTCGCGGACCGCACCTGGTGTGGCTGCT
>DATGIH010000066.1:0-15482 GCA_035295865.1 Bryobacteraceae bacterium | reverse complement strand
GAACCGCCGGAGCTTCTGGATCGAATTCGTTCTGCACCGTCACCTGCAGCCAGCCGTGTTCGCAGTGGGCTTCCAGGCGAATGGTGCCGCCATCCACTAATCCTGCGATCCCGTGCTTCACCGCATTTTCGACCAGCGGCTGAAGAAACAGTGGAGGCACAACGCAATCGTCGCATCCGGAATCCGTCTTCATTTCGATTTTGAGGCGCGGGCCGAAGCGTACTTTTTCCACTGCGAGATAAGCCTGCGCCAGTGCCAACTCATCGCCCAGCGTAATGCTTTGCTTTTCGCCCAGGCTGAGCGTGTTGCGCAGGAAATCCGAGAGCTTGATGCACATGTCTCGCGCGCGCGCGCCGTCCACGGTTGCCAGCGCCGCGATGGAGTTGAGGCTGTTGAACAAAAAATGCGGATTGATCTGCGCTTTGAGCGCTTTGATTTCCGCTTCGCGCGCCAACGTGCGCGCCTGATGCTCGCGCGATTCCGACTCCTTGGTGGATTCGAGCGAAAGCAGTACGTAATGCAACGCGACGGACAGCATGTAAAGCAGCACGCCGATTCCGAAGAGCAGGGGAAGCTGTGGACTGAAGCGCTCGTTTACGGTTGGATAATAGCGGGAGACTCCGAGCCCCAGGACTTTAGCGACGACAATCCAGAACAGTGCGGCTACAACCGCGGCGGCCAGGTGATTTCCCACCAGTTTCGGGATTCGGCCTTCGCCCAAGGGCAGCATGCTGCACATGTACCAGGGCGCGAGACAAATAAACGCGTAGAGCAGCGCCAAGGGGAGGGCGAGCAGCGCCGCTTCCTGCCATTCGAGTCGCCCGGTGATGGTCAGCAGGTAGCTGAGCAGTCCGCCCATCGCGACCCAGACCAGCAAATAGAGAACGATCCTGCCTTTGGCAAGCAGAGGATGCATAGTGTCCGGCCCGTTAATTATCTATCTTGGTGGCGCCGAAAACCACGGTGCCGGTGATGACTAGTTGAGGAGGCTTGACGCCCGGATCGACTCGGGGCGGAACGGTTTTGTCCTCGAAAGCGCCGAAAACGCCGGCTCCTTTGAGCACGACAATCCAATTCTCCGGGACTCGGATGTCGACGCCGGCGAACGCCGCATTGACGTCGATCACCGCTTCGCCACTCGCAATGGCGGCTTTCCGGAGATCGATCTTGACCTCGCCGAAGACGGCCACTACGTCGCCGCCTTTGAAGTCCTGGTCGTCGATCCGGCGCTTTACGCTGCTAAACACGGCCCAGGCGCCGGCCAGACCGCTATTCGGGGTCAAAGCCATGGGCGGCCTGCCATCCAGGTACCGCTTGCGTTCCAGAGCCTTGAGCAGCATGGTCACTCCGACGCCGATGACCAGCAGCGGCCAGATGAAATCGCCCAATTCGATATGAACGATGTGCAGATTGTCGAGCAGAAATCCGAAGCCAACCAGCGCGATCAGAGCGCCCCAAAACCAGCCCGCCGGACTGCGGCTTTCGAGGATTTTGGAGACGCCGATGACGATGGGGAAAACCGGCCAAAACCGCCATAAATCATGCACTTGCACGATTCCCATGTTGTCCAGCAGCAGCAACAGGCCGATCAGAACGATCACGGAACCGAACAGGATGCCCGACAAACCGGAGCGATGCCGGTCCCCGAAGATTCCGGACGTCATCTGGCGGTTTCGGAATCGATCGTTCGGTTGTTGGCTATCCACGATTCGAGCGTAACAGCTCAAGGTAACGGGTTCGACGAGATATCGGTGAACGGCGGCGCCGGGCCGGTAAACACCTCAAGGCGCTAGTCGTTCGCGAGTCCAGCGGCCGTTGCATGACGAATAGCGCAGCCGGTCGTGCAGGCGATTTTCGCGGCCTTGCCAGAACTCGATGGTTAGCGGATGCAGGCGAAATCCACCCCAGCCGGGCGGAGCGGGGATCTCCTGTCCGTCGTAACGAGTCTGAACTTTCTGGACTCTGCGGTCCAGGATTTCGCGGTCCGGGATGACGGAGCTTTGCCATGACGCCCATGCGCTCAACTGGGCGGCGCGTGGGCGGGTGCGGAAGTAGTCCCCAGTTTCGCTTTGCGACGTTTTTGAGACTTGTCCCGAGATGCGCACTTGACGGTGCAGTTCCGGCCAGTAAAAAACGAGCGAAGCCTTCGGATTTGCCGCGAGTTCCCGACCCTTCTGGCTTCGATAGTTGGTGTAAAAAACGAACCCATCCGAGTTGGCTTCCTGCACGATTACCATGCGAGCCGATGGTTGCCCTTCGGCTGAAACGGTGGCGAGAGTCGCGGCTCGGGGCTCCTCAATGTCGGCCCGGTGAGCTTGCGCGAACCATTTCTCAAATTGGACGATCGGGTCGGCATCCCAGGTAGGTTCGTTTAGTTGGCTGGGCGCTCGACTCCAAAACCACTGATACGCTGCCATGTAGGCGGCCATCAACGCATGAAACTGATTTTCAGCGGCCTTCAGTTCGCGGCCTCGTTCCTGGATTTCCGGTAACTGCGGAATCGAGAGCTTCGGAGTGAGCGACGGGAAACGATCGAGAATTACCGTGCGCAAACGACTTAGCTCGCGCGCCCGATCGGTTAAGCCGCCTTTTCGATACTCGACCATCGTCTTCAGAAAGAGGAGCTGCGATACCGCCGTCCAGGGATGCACCTGAACCCAATAGCGTCCGCAGCATCCGGCAGTCGTACCGAAGCCCATATTTGCGAGATCCGCCGAGAAGCTTCGAATGGTTTTCGAAAATGTGCGGGTCTTCTTCCCGGGATAACCACCGGAATGATATTTTCCGTAATAGCACTGCGCTAACCGATCGGAGATTCGCATTCGTGGACCCGACGCCATGACTGGCGCATCGATTCCGATACCGGTGTTATCGGACGCTTCTGCGGCGATCCATTGCAGGACATCGCCCGGTTGGCTGAGTTGTTTTAGCGATGAGAGATGCAGCGTTTCATCGGCCCAATCGAGGGCCGCGACGCCGCTGGGCCGGTTATCCCAACCGAGCTCAATTCCCAGGAAGCGCAGACAGGTTCATTGTAGCGTAGGGTGAGCCTCCGGCTTCATCAGCCGGAGGCTGTCCTCTAAATCCGGGAAGCCGGACGATCGCTCATCGCGTAATCCGCCGCAGCTTCACCGGCTTCGCTGATTTCTTCGGCTCCGGTCTGCTCCAGGATCTGTTTGGCTCGCTTCACCCAATCCGAATTATCGCAATGCACGGATAGCAGAATCCCGCCTGATTTCACCCGGCCTTCGTAGCGCTTCGCTTCATATTCGGGGATTCCCATTCCGATGAGCGCGCCGGCCACGCCGCCGACTGCGCCACCCGCACCGGCACCGGCCAACAGCCCCATGATGGGGCCGGCGGCGATGAAGGGACCAAGTCCCGGAATGGCGAGCGCGCCAATGCCCGCAAGCCAACCGAGCGCCCCGCCGATAACCGCGCCTGACGCTACGCCAGTAGTGGCTCCTTCCGGCGCCTTGGTGTCCTTCTTATGGACGAAATCTTTGGTGCCGACATTTTCCGGCATCAGGACGGAAATATCCGTACCTCGAAAGCCTGCTGTACGCAAAGCGTCCAATCCACCGCCGAGCGCGACGGTATCCCGATAAATCCCATAAACCGCTGTATTCTTCCCTGCCATGATATTCTCCTTATGATTTTTGATTACGAATTACTTGGAGCTGTCCGGTGTCACAGTCAGTTCGCTCGTGACCTTACCCGTTCCGGCGACTGCAGTGGCTTTGTCTTCAATCGCTTTCTTCTCATCGTCGGATTTAACATTGCCTCGTAGCGTGACCATGCCGTCGCGCGAGATGATCTTCACGTTGTGCGCTGCCATCGAGAGCGATTTATCCGAGAAAACCGACTTGCGGATTTGTTGCGTGAGCTCCCGATCGGACTTATTGGATTTTTGCTGGTCCGCCGTTGGACTGGAATCTTGCGCGTGGAGAACGGGTGCAAGCCCCGCGGTTCCGGCGAATAGAGAACACGCGAATGCGAAGTTGAAAAATCGTTGGCGCTTCATGCCTCGCCTTATGCAAGAGAGCTGCCACCGGTACAAGAGGCGAGTATCGCTAGCATTTGCAAGAGGAGACAAAAAGTAAAAAGCCGTTAGGAAGGAATTATTTCCCCTCCTAACGGCAAGTAACGGTGACTTAGTTGGCTGGACTACTTCGCTTTTCGGATATAGATGTTTCCGTTGAACGTGGTGAGCTGGATCTCAGGGCCGCCGCCATTGATCAATCCATACGTCGCTTTGTCGAACTGGACGCGATACCTGCCATGGCCGGAGCCCGAATTTTCCACGATGGGTTTCCGCGATGCGGCGTCCACTTTGATATCGAAATCGCTGTAAACTTCGCCGTTATCGCTCTTCAGTTTCACCCTCGCCTTCAGATCCGCCGGCAGCGTGACATCGATATCGCCGTTCAGCGAGCTGAACGACATCGGCTTATCCGGAGTCACTTTATCCAGCGTCACCAGCACGCGATCGTTCAAGGCGTGGACAATCGCCGATCCGGAAATATGCGTGGCCGTTGCCCGGCCATTTGTTACGTCGACTTCCACGTCGCCGTTGACATGATCTACTTGAATTTCGCCGCCGTTGACGTCATGGAGCTTCAAAGAGGTATCGAACGGCACCTGAATATTGATCTCGACATTCTCGTTCATGGAGCGCGTCCCCACCGTTACCACGTTGTCGTTTTCCTCGACGGAAAGGCCGCTGCCGCCGATATCGATGCGGTGCATACCATCGGTTCGCTCGTGCTCCCGCCGATGCTTGCTGCCTTCGCCGCGCGCCTCCACGATGGCTTCCTTCCCGTTGTAGCCCTTCACGAAGATGCTGCCGTTCAGCACGGATGCCTTGAGCGTCTTCGGCCGCGAAGGATCGCTGAAGGGTACATTCACGCGATCCGGCTCCTGGCATATTGCTGCGCCGGCCGCGATTAAGAATAGAACTGCTAGCTGTTTCATTTTCACTTTCCTCGATTGATGATCTGTATGTTTCCGTTGAGTGTGTCGTACTTCAGTTCGGGGCCCCCGTTGCCCACACGCATTCCGTTAAAATCGTTGCTCTTGTAGACGAACTTGCCGTCGCGCCGCTCGCCCGCCGAAACTTTTCTCGGCAATGCCGTGACGTCGTAATCGGTGTAGGCGTGGCCGTTGAAGGTCTTCACCATCACGTCGGCATTCAGGTTCGGCCGGAACGACGTCTCGATGGATCCGTTCACGGTTCCGAATGAGCAACTGCTCGCCGGATTCTTCGCAAACGACACATGGATGGGCCCATTCACCGTATGAACGCGCCCGGATCCGGCCACCTCCGTCAAATCGATGCCGCGGTTGACGTTGCCGATATCGAAATCGCCCGTGGTGTTTTCCACGTGCACGTCGCCGCGGTTCACCGTGCCCAGCCGCAGGAATGTCGCGGCCGGAACCTTGATGTCGAAATCGAAGACCACGTTGTATCCGCGATGGCCGCTCTCATGGACGCCCCACCGGCCGTCATCGCAGTGGCAGCGGAACGGACCGTCGACGTAGAGCGTTACGGTGTCGCCTGCTCGCGAGACATCCAGCTTTACTTCGCGCTTGGCCGCTTCCATCCGCTCGGAGGATTCCGCCTCAATGGTCTTTTCCGCCACCACCTGGATCTCGCTGCCGTTGTAGCCCGCAACATGGATGTATCCATGCACATTGTCCACTTCAAGGCGCGCCGCGCCGGGCAAAGTCTGACGGATGGTTTCCTTCGCCTGTTCGTCGCCGTAAGCGAGCGACAGCGTTCCGATCAGAATCAATAGGGTTCTCATTGCATAAGTTCTCATTGCAGTTGTTTCAGCGCCCATTGCGCGCGCTGCCTCACGTCCGGATTCAAGGTCTGACTGGACAACAAAAATTGAATATTGGAGATGGCCGATTTCTCGTGCAGCTCCACGATCTGATCCAGAATCGCGATCTGGACCAGCGGCGAATCCTGTTTGGTCAACGCCTGCACCACTCCGCGGCGGCCCACGGGACTGTCGTTAAAGTTCCGCAGCGCATCCACGGCGGCCAATCGCACGTTGACGCTGGGATCGTGATTCATTGCCGTCAGCAGCGCGCTCAGCACTTGTGGGTCGGACTGTTCCGCGTGATAGGCGAAGTTCACGCCACGCAAACGATCGGTAGCCGATTGCTGCTGCATCAGCGATAGCGCCACCATTTGGCGCATGTTGGCTACTTCGCCGCGGAGCTGCGAAACCTCCGAAGTGTCGCGCCCCCGCAAAGCAAAGCCGGTTCCGATTCCGGCTGCCAGAATCAACACCGCGGCGGCCGCTTGAAACGCCGGATGGCGCATCCACCAGAGCGGCTGCCGGCGATGCGATTCCTGCCGCCTCCACTCGCGCAGTGAATCGTAGAAACGCGTGCGCATCGCGAGGCTGGGATCTTCTTCCGGAATCGCTCCGAGCGTACCCCACAGGTCCCGCAGCTCTTCCGCTTCGGCGCGGCAGCGCTCGCAGGTGGCCAGGTGAGAGCGGAACTCTCCGGAATCTTCCAGAGCGCCTCTCCAGTAATCCACGAATTGAGTTCTGGCATGTTCGCAGTTCATGATGCTCTTTCTCCCGCCAACTCGAAATAGATCTGTCCCAACGCCCGCACCGCGCGATATACGCGCACTTTCACGGCTCCGATATCGCAGCCCAGAATGCCGGCGATCTCCTCGTACTTCAAATTCTGATAACGGCTCAGCACCAACAGCTCCCGCTTTTCGAGCGGCAGACGCGCCATGGCTCTTTTCAGCAGGGCCACTTCCTGTTTGCGCTTGAGGTTTTCGTCCATCATGTTGGTGCTCGCAAATTCCCGTTCGCCCAGTTCCACTTCATGCTTTCGCTTCGAGATGGAATCCACGTGCGCGTTGCGGGCGATCTGGTACATCCACGCCGTGAAGGACCGGTCCGGTTGAAACGTCTTCTTATATTTCAAAATCCGGAAAAAGACATCCTGAACCAGGTCCTCGCTCAAGTCGCGATTCCCGTTCACATGTAAGAAGTAGTTGAAAAGCGACCGATGGTGCCGTTCAAACAGCACCGCCAAGCCCCCCAGGTCGCCCTCCCGGACGGCCTGCATCAGGCTGCTATCGCTTGCTTCGTACACAACTTAAATACTAGCCGGGTAACCAAAGGTTACCCCGCGTTCTTCAGTTCATCGGTTATCCGCTTCTTCGGTTCGCGGCCCTCACCAAACCCGGCAGGCCGGGGTGGCGACCATGGGCTGGCCGATCTTGCAGGCGTAAGCCTTCTGGAACTCGGGCATGTTTGAAACTACGCCATTTACGCGATTTCGGCCGGGGGAATGGGGATTTACTTGGATCATCATCCGGGAGGTCTCCGGGCGGACATTTTCGCACCAGATTTGGCCCCAACCGAGGAAAAAGCGCTGTTCCGGGGTCAAACCGTCCACTTTTGGCTTCGTTTTGCCGTTTAGCGACTCCATCAGGGCCATAAAGGCCAGCCGGACACCGCCGTTATCCGCCGTGTTTTCGCCCAGGGTTAGCTTTCCGTTCAGATGGATATTGTCGATGGGCTGGAAAGCGGAGTATTCGCGGATGAAGCAGTCAGCGCGCTTTTCGAACTCCTTGGCGTCTTCCGGCGTCCACCATTCGCGCAAATTGCCTTCCGGATCGAACTGGCGGCCCTGATCGTCGAAGCCATGGGTTAGCTCGTGGCCGACCACCGCGCCGATTGCGCCGTAATTCACCGCGTCATCCAAGCGCTTATCGTAAAACGGCGGCTGCAAAATGCCGGCGGGGAAGTTGATGTTGTTTTCCGTCGGATTGTAGTAGGCATTTACCGTGGGCGGCGTCATGCCCCACTCCGAGCGATCCGTGGGCTTGCCGATTTTGTTCAACTGGCGGTGGATTTCGAATTCGGTGGCGCGTTCGTCGTCGCCGACCATGTCGCCCCGCACGATGTTGACGCTGGAATAATCGCGCCATTTATCCGGGTAGCCGATTTTGTTGGTGACTGCTCGCAGCTTGATCAGCGCCTGTGCCTTGGTCGCGGGCGTCATCCAGGAAAGCGTTTGAATATCTTCGTGCAGGGCTTTTTCAATTTCATCCACCATCTTTAGCGTGCGCGCTTTTTGCTCGGGACCGAAAGTGGCTTCGACATATTTTTGACCGAGCGCGAATCCGAGATCGCCATCCACCGCATTGACGCAGCGTTTCCAGCGCGGTTCGATTTCCTTGGCGCCGCCCAGAATCTGGCGGAAGAAGCGGAAGTTTTCATCAACGAACGCCTTTGATAGAAACGGCGCTTCGGCGTGGACCAGCTGCCAACGAAGATAAGTCTTGATGTCGTCAAGACTCGTTTGCACGATCATCGATTCCACCGTGCGGAAGAAGTTCGGAACCACGACGTTGAGATCAGTTATGGGCGGTGTCTCCAAACCCTGGAAATACTTGGGCCAATCGATCGCTGGATCGAGCGAATATAACTCGTGCACGGTGAGCTTGTGATAGGTCAGGCTGGGATCGCGGCGCGACGTAACATCGAGCGATCCTTTCGCTAAGCCGGTTTCGAAGCGCATCACTGCCTGGGCATCGGATGCGGCCTTTTCCGCAGGTTCGCCCAAAAGCTGGAGCATCTTTTGCACGTGCTCGACGTACTGCTTGCGCAGTTCCACCGATTTCGCGTCGTCCTTGAAGTAGTAATCGCGCTCGGGGAGCCCGAGGCCGCCTTGATCGGCTTGCGCGATTTCGAGCATCGAGTTTTTGAAGTCGGGTCCCGAGGAGAAGTTGAACATCGCATTCACGCCGATCAACTGCAGATGCAGCAGCGTGTTCGTGATGCCGGATTTGGAGGTGAGGGCATCGATTCGATCCAGATTCGGCTTGAGGGGCGCGACGCCGAGTTTCTCGATCGCCTCCTCATCCATGCAGGTTGCGTAGAAATCGCCGATCTTTTGTTCCACCGGCGTGCGCGCGGGATCGTTCGCGGAAGCCTTTTCCAGAATTTTACGCAACAGGGCGCGATTGCGCTCTTCGACTTGAGCGAAGGGGTCCCAAGAGGTTTGATCGGCTGGGATCGGATTGTTGGCGATCCAGCCACCGCAGGCGTATTGATAGAAATCGACGCAGGGGTTTGCCGAGCGATCCATGTTGGAGATGCTGAATCCGGGCTGGGCGCTGGCGGCTGCGGAGATCGCGGCCAGAAATAGAAAAAGGCGTGTGGTTAGCACGCCTTTAATTTTACTGAGGAAAGACACCGCCTACCGAACCGCGACCGCAAGGGAGCGCTACCACGGGCGCTCTTGGTAGCGCTCTCTTGCGGTCGCGGTTCGGTAAGACGGCTAAGCTTGGGTTTGCTTCAACTTTTCGCGCTGTTCTTTGAGAATCGCTTTGCGGCTGAGCTTGATTTTGTTGCCTTCGAGCGCCAGAACCTTCACCAGGATCTGGTCGCCTTCTTTCAACTCGTCACGCACGGCTTTTATGCGATTTTCCGAGATCTCGCTGATGTGCAGCAGACCGTCGGTGCCGGGGAAGATCTCGACAAACGCGCCGAATTCGACAAGACGAACCACTTTTCCGAGATAGGTCTTGCCCACCTCGGCGACCGCCGCGATATCGGTGACGCGCTGGATGGCCAGCTTGGCCGATTCGCCGTCGGCCGCGAAAATGTTCACCGTACCGTCGTCCTCGACGTCGATCTTCACGCCGGTTTCATCCACAATGCTGCGGATCATCTTGCCGCCGGGTCCAATGAGATCGCGGATCTTGTCAGTGGGAATCTTCAGAGTGTAGATGCGCGGCGCGTACTGCGACATTTCCTTGCGCGCTTCGGAGATGGTGGTCACCATCTTGTCCAGAATGAATAGCCGCGCTTTGCGAGCCTGCTCCAACGCTTCTTCCATGATTTTGGTGGTTACGTTGGGAACCTTGATATCCATCTGCAGACCGGTGATGCCGTTCTTCGATCCGGCCACTTTGAAATCCATGTCGCCGTAATGATCCTCGGCGCCGGCAATGTCTGTCAGGACGGCGTAATCCTTGCCTTCCATGACTAAGCCCATCGCGATGCCCGCAATCGGATCGGTCACCGGAACTCCGGCGTCCATCAGCGCGAGCGACGCGCCGCAGACCGTCGCCATGGAGCTGGAACCATTCGATTCCAGAATGTCGCTCACCACGCGCAGCGTGTACGGGAACTTGTCTTCCGGAGGAATGACCGCGGAAATCGAGCGTTCGGCCAGAGCGCCGTGGCCGATTTCGCGGCGGCCGGGACCGCGCATAAATCCGACTTCGCCAACGCTGAAGGGCGGGAAGTTGTAGTGCAGCATGAAGCGCTTCGCGGTCTCGGTGAGATCGAACATTTCGATGCGCTGCTGGTCGTCTTTGGTGCCCAGCGTTACGGTGACCAGGGCTTGCGTCTCGCCGCGAGTGAACAGCGCCGAACCGTGCGTGCGCGGTAGAACGCCGACTTCGCTTTCGATGTGGCGGATTTCGTCGAACGCGCGGCCATCCGGACGGCGGCGCTGCTTCAGCATCTCGTCGCGGAAGATCCGCTCCTTCAGGCGATCGAACAGCTCTTTGCCTTCCGCCTGCTGTTCTTCGGGGAGCGCTTCCACCGCTTTCTTCTTCGCTTCGTGAACGCGATGGTAACTTTCGAGCTTGGGATATTTCTTGGTGTCGAGCGCATCCGTCAGCTCGGTGCGAACTTGCTTTTCGATTTGCGCGTACAGATCCTTGTTGATTTCGGGAGTGGTGAAGGCGCGCTTGGTTTTGCCGGCCTTCTTGACCAGCTCGCGAATGCCGGCGCCGATTTTCTTGCAGCACTCGTGGCCATACTCAATGGCCGCCAGCACTTCGGCTTCCGACGCATGCTGCGCGCCGGCTTCCACCATCACGATGCCTTCTTCGCTGCCCGCGACGATGATGCTCAGCTTGGCTTCGCGCGTCTCATCGTAGCTGGGATTGGCCACCAGCTTTCCTTTCACCGATCCGACGCGAACGCCGCCCAACACATGATGGAAGGGGATGTCGGAAATCGCGAGCGCGGCTCCGGCTCCGACAATCGCGAGCGTACTGGGATCGCGCTGCGGATCGGCCGACATCACCATCGCGATGACCTGCGACTCATTCATGTAGCCTTCCGGAAACAGCGGCCGGATGGGCCGGTCAATCAGACGGCTGGTGAGAATTTCTTTCTCGGAGGGACGTCCCTCGCGCTTGATAAATCCGCCGGGGAATTTGCCGGCAGCATAAGTGTATTCACGGTAATCCACCGTGAGCGGAAAGAAAGCGGCATTGGGCTTCGGCTCTTCGTTCGAGCAGGCGGTGACCAGCACCACTGTGTCGCCCGAACGGACCACGACGGCTCCATTGGCTTGCTTGGCGATCTTTCCAGTTTCAATAGTGATCTTTTGACCATCCAGGTCAATTTCTACGGTATGTAACATCAGTTTTCCTTTTAATCGCGGCCGAGCTTTCCGCTCCGCCCGCTAAGGATTAAGAGGAGACTTTGGAGGGACTGAATTGTGATGCGCCGCCCACCGGGGCGGGTTACCTGAGCCGGAGCACCTAACGGCGGATGCCCAAGCTGGAAATCAGGTTCTTGTATCTTTCCGGATTGCGACTTTTCAGATATTTCAATAAACGCCGCCGGCGCGCGACCATCGACAACAATCCCCGGCGGGAATGATGGTCTTTGCTGTGCGACTTGAAATGATCCTGGAGCTGCAGAATACGCTGGCTCAGAATCGCTACCTGGACCTCTGGCGAACCGGTATCGGTTTTGTGGACCCGATAATCAGCAACAACTTTTGTCTTGGTTTCAGCCGCCAGTGCCATTCTCGAAAAGATACTCCTCGTCTAAACTTAATCGCTTTTGTTCCTTAACAGGATAGCACAAGTTTGTCATTGGGATGGTTCTCCGAGGTCGGCTTTCAAGCCGGGTGTAAGTAGAATTACTTTGGCGCGGAAGGCCGAGACGGCGTCGATGACTTTAGCAACGGTCTGATACTCGGTATCCGGTTCGGCCTCGATGTTCGCGCCCGAAGATGTCGATTACTTCAGCCTGAGACGCAAGCAGCGCGTCGGCCCTTGAGGGCATCTACCGGTGATCGGGTGTTTTGCGTTGCGGCCCGGATTCGCCTAGCTCTGCTTTGTATCCCGGTGTCAGAAGCACGACTTTGGTCCGCAAGGCCGAGACAGCGTCGATAGCCCAGCCGACACTTTCGTATTCGAGTTCCGGATCGCCCTCAACGTACACAGGCCAGTCGGGAGGCCGTTTTGGAATCTCACGGCGTAGAAACGCTTCGAGATCGGCACGATTGAACACCTGAGAACCAACCTGCAAACCGCGCATTTCCCAGAACTTTCCTTTCTTGCCTGCCAGGACGTGAATGCGTAGCGGCATCGTGCCAGCAATCGGGATGAGCGCGACGCCCGGACGGATCACGCGAATGGCAAATCCATGGGCTATGAACGGTGCCTGCATGACAAAAATCACCCACAAGAGCACCAGCAAAAGTATCAGAAGGAGCATTGAGTGGTTCAGATTAAATCTTCCGGCGACCGAAAAGGTCCTGGCCGCAACCTGCTTTGGCCTGCGCCAGGGACTGATTTTGATCGGTGTGCCTTTGGTGCGAGCGCCGGGAAGGGGGCCGGGCTGAGTGAAGGTCCATGGGCGCATACTGGCCGGTGCTCTGTCTATCGGTTGGACACCGGGAACCGATCAGGGGTGCCCGCTACTGCTTGATCACCGTACCATCCTGCCGCCGGATCTCGCCCCATCCGCCGTTCAGCTTTTTGCGCTCGCCTTCCTCGAAGCTTCCAAAGGGATATTTGGCGGCGGCTTTTTCATCCACTTCGATGCCCCAGCCGGGGGCGTCGTTGGGATACCAGTAGCCGTTCTTCAGCACCGGGCAGCCTTGGAAGACTTCCTGTGTGCGGTCGCCGAATGCGGTGTATTCCTGAACGCCGAAGTTGTGGCACGTCACATCGAGTGTGATGTTGCACATCGAGCCGATGGGCGAAAGATCGCCGGGGCCGTGCCAAGCGGTGCGGACGTTGAACGCTTCGCCCAGCGCCGCCACTTTGCGGGCGGGCGTCAATCCGCCGATCATCGACGGATGAATACGGATGAAGTCGATCAGGCGTTCGGAGATGAGCGCGGTCCATTCAAGCGGATGCGTGAAGAGCTCGCCCATCGCGAGCTGCGTGGCGCACTGCTTGCGGATCAAGCGGAAGTAATCGACATCTTCGGGCGCAAGCACGTCTTCCAGGAAGAAGAGCCGGAACTGCTCGACGTCTTTGGCGAAGCGAACGGCTTGAATGGGATGCAGGCGTTCATGCACGTCATGCAGCAACTCGATTTCGTCGCCGAGTTCTTTTCGGCAGGCTTCGAAAAGGCGCATAGCGCGGCGCATGTAGGCCGCGGGTTCGAATACCGGACCATCGTGGAGCGCTTCCACCGGGACATTGCCGCGTCCGGCGCCATATCCGGCCATGCCTGGGACGCCCACTTGCACACGGACGTGGCGGAATCCGCGGTTAATGATCTGCCGCGCATTTTCGATGCTCTCCGGAATTTCGGCGCCTGCGGCGTGCGTGTAGCAATCGGCGGCTTCGCGGCATTTTCCGCCGAGCAGTTCGTAGACGGGCATTCCGGCCTGACGGCCCTTGATATCCCAGAGCGCGCCGTCGATGCCCGAAATGGCGTTGTTCAATACGGGTCCGTTGCGCCAGTAGGAGCTGTCGTAGCAGGCGTGCCAGATGTCGTCGATGCGATCCGTCGTGCGTCCCAGCAGGAACGGCTTCAGATACTTTTCGACGGCTGGGACAACCAGGTCAGCGCGCTGGGTGAAGGTCGCGCAGCCGTAGCCGTAGAGGCCGTCTTGATCGGTGGTGATTTTGACGACGACCAAACGCAGGCCTTGCGGAGCGGTTGCGATCACGCTGATGTCTTTGATGCGCGGCGCGGGCATGCCGCGTGTGGCGCGTTCTGCCTTGGTTTGCGCGGTTAGATCGTGCAACGCTAGAAGGCCGGTCGCGGCTTTCCATAGATCGCGACGGGTCATTACGCTCCCTTGCGGTCGCGGTTCGGTTCGTCTACCATGCGCTTGACGCGATCCAGCTCCGACCGCAGCTTGCGTTCGCGCAGCGCGATCGAGATCACGTAAAGAATCACCACCAGCCAGGCGGCCAGAAAACCGTAAAACATGAACGTATAGTTTTGGTCCATGGGTCTCCTCTAAAATGCGTGCGCGTAGCGGCGCAGAGAATCGATTTCACGCTGCATGGCGTCCTGCCGCATGCGCAGCATGATCAGAACAACGGCGAGCATCAGCAGCGCCAACAAGTTCCACCAGATGGGAGCTTCCATACCAGGCGCCATGCCTCCGCCGTTGCGGATGCTCAAGACCGGGCCCGGATGCTGGGTGCGGAACCATTCGATGGATTTCCAAACGATCACGATGTCGGCGCATGCGAAGATCGAGAGCACCGCGCACAGCCGTGCACGCGTGGTGGGGTCGTCAATGGCGCGGCGTAACATCAAATATCCGACGTACAGCAGCCAGCAGACGAAGTACGAAGTCAGGCGCGCATCCCAGGTCCACCAGATACCCCAGGCGATGCGGCCCCACAGGCTGCCGGTGATCAGCGTGATGGTGGCGAAGGCCAGTGAGACTTCGTTGATCGAAGCCGCAATGGCGTCGAACTTGAGGTTCTTGCTTGCCAGATAGGCCACGCTCGAAAACATCGCGAAGAAGAAGCCGGTGAACGACGTGATCGCCGACGGCACATGGAAGTAGATGATCCGGAAGATGGCGCCTTGATTCAGTTCGTCCGGGACCCGGAGGAACATGGTGTGCAGATTCCAGGCGAGGATCGCACCCGAGAGCGCCGAGAGAAGCAATATGATTTTCAGTCGCATAGTTTCACCCCACTAATACGATTTCAACCAACGCTACAGCCAGAATAGTAAAAATCGCGTCAAAGCCCACCAGCAGCTTGAACCAGATCAAGTTGTCGGCTCCCAACGGTTCGCCCGCCATCAGGACCGTGCTTAGCTGAATAGCGCCCATCAGCGCAGGGATCAACATCGGATAAATCAGCGTGGGCAGCATCAGTTCGCGCAGCCGGAGATTGACGGTCATGGCGCTGAAGAGCGTTCCGATTACTGTGATTCCCCAAGTGCCGAGCAGCATCACCAGAAACAGCAGCCAGAATTGGCGCGGCCAGCGCGCATCGTAGAAGATGACGAAAATCGGCAGGCAGACGCATTCCACGATCAACAGCAGAACATAGTTGGCCAGGCATTTTCCCAGAAACAACTGCGCGCCGCTGGCGGGCGATGAAATGAGCGCGTCCAAACAATCGTTCACCAGTTCGCGCGCGAAGCTGCGGTTGAGGATCAGCGTTCCGGCGAAGGCGAAAACCAGCCAGAGCAGTCCGCCGGCGATTTCGTGCGTTTGTTCGGAACCCGGATCGAAGGCGAAGCTGA
>DATGIH010000065.1:0-2693 GCA_035295865.1 Bryobacteraceae bacterium | reverse complement strand
GTGTCCTTCAAGGGCCATCGTGCGCACCTCGTTCATAGTAGAGTCGCAATTAGAACATGATTTGTGTGATTTGTCACCACCCGATCGGGGCGTCCGGCGCCGATGAACGCCCTTCAGGGAGATGCCTGCTCCCGCCCTTCCGCGGTTGCACCCCTATCATGGTAACCCTATAAGCCCCGATTACCGGCTAGCTTGAGGCAAGGTTCCATGCGGGCGTTAACCGTTGTGCTATCAGCGCTATTGCTTGCGGCCTGTGGTTCCTCGGACGATGCTCAGGACACGACTGCAGGCACCACGGCCATTTCGGGAGACAGTGGCCGCATAGCGCTTGGGGTGAATTCCTACCTCTGGCACGCCACGCTCGATACCCTGGCCTTTATGCCCCTTGCTTCTGCCGATCCCTATGGGGGCGTGATCATCACAGACTGGTATTCGGCTCCGCAGAGCCCCGATGAGCGGATGAAGCTGACGATTTACATTCTCGACCGCCGGCTTCGCGCCGACGGCATCAGGGTTGCCGTGTTTCGTCAAACGCGCGCACCGACCGGCTGGACGGATGCACAGGTCAATCCCGATACTGCAACCAAGCTCGAAGATGCCATCTTGACCCGGGCCCGCGAACTTCGACTCGCGAGCGAAAGCGCAGGCAGTTAGGGTTTCACCGCGTTGGAGCCTTCTTTTCGGCTGCAGCGCGGCCGAAAACCGGAAGGATACATGGCGCGCTACAACGCCAAGGAATCGGAGAGCCATTGGCAGGCAAGGTGGGCGCAGCGGAACGCCTTCGCCGCCAACAACGATTCCAGCCGGCCCAAATGTTACGTGCTCGAGATGTTCCCCTACCCCTCGGGCCGCATCCACATGGGCCACGTGCGCAACTACACGATGGGCGACGTGCTGGCGCGCTTTCGTCGCGCTCAGGGTCACAACGTTTTGCACCCGATGGGTTGGGACGCGTTCGGATTGCCGGCCGAGAACGCGGCGCGCGAACAAAGCATCGATCCGCGTGCCTGGACCTACGCCAATATCGAGGCAATGCGCACCCAGCTGAAGGCTATGGGACTCGCCATCGACTGGAGTCGTGAATTCGCCACCTGCGATCCCGCCTATTATTCCCGCCAGCAGCAGCTGTTCGTTGAATTTCATCGCGCCGGTCTCGTTTATCGCGCGGAAGCGGATGTGAACTGGGATCCGGTCGACGGTACCGTTCTCGCAAACGAACAGGTGATTGATGGTCGCGGCTGGCGTTCAGGGGCGCCGGTGGAACGGCGGAAACTTGCGCAGTGGTTTTTCCGGATCACCGATTTCGCGGACGAACTGCTGGACGCGCTCGACCAAATGGAGCGCTGGCCCGATAAGGTGCGGCTGATGCAGAAAAACTGGATCGGCCGATCCGAAGGGTTGCGCTTCGATTTTGCGCTTTCAAACGGCGGCTCGATTGAAGTGTTCTCCACGCGGCCGGATACGCTTTTCGGCGCGAGCTTTGTTGCCCTCTCGCCAGAACATCCGATGACGCGACACCTGCGTATGCACGATCCGGTGCTCGACCGGTTTGTCGCAGAGTGTCAGCAGCTCGGCACCGCCGAGGAAGCGATCGAGACGGCAGAGAAGCGTGGTTATGACACCGGCATCACGGCCAGCCATCCATTCGATCCCGAATGGAAATTGCCGGTCTATATCGCGAATTTCGTACTGATGGGCTACGGCACAGGCGCCATTTTCGGTTGCCCGGCACATGATCAGCGCGACCTCGAATTCGCGCGGAAATACGGGCTTCCGGTTGTTCCTGTTGTGATCCCTGAAGGAATTGCGCCACAGGATTTCTCCGTGGGCGAGGATGCCTACACGGGAGCAGGCCGGATTGCCAACTCGCGCTTTCTTGACGGCTTGGACGTGGAGGCCGCCAAAGCAGAGGTCCGGCAGCGTTTCGAGCGCTCCGGAAAAGGCCGCGCCGCAACGCTTTATCGCCTCCGCGACTGGCTTGTTTCCCGCCAACGTTATTGGGGTTGCCCCATTCCCATGGTGCATTGCGGAGTGTGCGGAATCGTACCCGTTCCGGAAAATGAACTGCCCGTTCTTCTCCCGGCCGATGCGCGATTCGATGTACCGGGCAATCCGCTTGATCACCATCCAACCTGGAAAAACGTACCTTGTCCGCATTGCGGAAAGTCAGCGCGGCGCGATACCGATACGCTCGACACCTTCGTCGATTCGTCATGGTATTTCCTGCTCTTCTGCAATACGGCGGCGTCAGAACCAGTGGATTCGATCGCAGCACATTACTGGCTGCCGGTCGATCAGTACATTGGCGGAGTTGAGCACGCCATTCTCCATCTCCTGTACGCTCGATTCTTCACACGGGCGCTCAAGCGGCTCGGCCATGTCACAGTCGACGAGCCGTTCTCAGGCCTATTCACACAGGGAATGGTCTGTCACGAGACTTATCGCGATCCGACCGGTCAATGGCTTTCGCCGGACGAAATTGAGAAATCTGGCGGCATTGCCAAGCGACGCGATACCGGTGCCACGGTCGTGATTGGTCCATCGGAAAAGATGTCGAAATCGAAGAAGAACGTTGTGGCACCGGAAGCGATCATTGAGGTGTATGGCGCCGACACGATTCGCTGGTTCATGCTTTCCGATACGCCGCCCGAACGGGACATCGAGTGGACAGAGGCGGGCGCGGAGGGCTGTTG
>DATGIH010000064.1:0-10359 GCA_035295865.1 Bryobacteraceae bacterium | reverse complement strand
CTCCCAATCCACCATCGGATTGCTCTACAACGGCCCTCAAACCTTCGCCGGCGGAAAAGTCAGCGGATCGCTCTTCATGGATTTCTTCGGCGGCTCCACTCTTTCCATCGGCCACCTCTTCCGCATCCGAACCGCATCCATCAATTTCGACTGGACCAACACCAGCTTCATGGTCGGCCAGGACAAGCCGATCATTTCCCCGCGCGACCCGGATTCGCTCGCTCAGGTTGGAGTTTCTCCGCTCACCGGCGCAGGCAATCCCTGGCTATGGCAGCCACAAATCCGCGTGGAACAGCGCTTCAAACTTTCAAGCAGCAACGGATTCCGCGCCCAAGCTGGTGTCTTCCAAACCAGCATTCCCAGCAACTCGACGGAGCCCTACCAAGTGGAAGAATCGCGGCCTGGTGTCGAAGGTCGGCTCGAGTATTGGCAAAGCTGGGGCGAAACGGGACGCCTCGAAATTGCGGGCGGAATTCACTACAACCGAAATCATCTCGGCGACGTCTCGCTGCCTTCCGATGTCTACTCGGTCGATTGGTTTTTCCGCCCGCTACGCAAACTCGAATTTTCCGGTATGCTTTTCCGCGGCCGGAATGTCCCGGTTTTAGGGGCTCTTCCGCCTGGATTTTCCATGCTGCCCAACGGACAAATCATTCCCGTCCGCAGCAACGGTGGTTGGGCGCAAATGCGCATCCCGATCACCGCTCGCCTCGCTTTCAATTTCTACGGCGGCCAACAAGTGAATCGCAATATGGACCTCGGGTTTGGAAATGCCGGCTCTAATGCCGGATACTTCAGCAACTTCATGTACCGTCTGGCCCCCAATGTCATCGTGAGTCTCGAAGGCGGCCAGGTTCGGACGGCATATTATCAAATTGGAAATCGGTTGAACGATCATTATGATGTGGCGATCGCTTATCTTTTTTAATCTCGCGCTGTTTTGCGGAACCGCGAACGCCGCCACCGTCAGCGGCAAGGTGGAACTCGCCTTCTCGCACGATCCCAACGTGCGCAAGCATCTGGATTATTCGGGCGTCGTCGTATGGCTCGAACCCGCATCCGGCGCGGCCGTGCTGCCTGCCGCATCGCGCCACGCGGAGATGCTGCAGAAGAACAAAACCTTCACGCCGCACGTGCTCGCCATCACCGTCGGAACGACGGTGGATTTCCCAAATCGCGATTTTATTTTTCACAACGCGTTTTCGAATTACAACGGCGAGACCTTCGACATCGGACTCTATCCGCCGCGCACCACCAAATCCACGCTCTTCAACCGTGCCGGAGTCGTGCGCGTCTTCTGCAACATTCACCCAACCATGAGCGCCGTGATTGTCGTGCTCAAATCGCCATACTTCACCGTCTCGGACCACAGCGGCGCTTTCCAAATTCCGAACGTCCCGCCAGGCTCTTACCGCCTTCGAATTTTTCACGAGCGCGCCACCGAGCAAACTTTGGAAACGTTATCGCGAACCGTCGAAGTTTCCGCCGACGGACTGCAACTTCCGGCAATTTCGGTCTCCGAAAGCGGCTATCTCCAGCTTCCGCACAAAAACAAGTACGGCAAAGATTACGCTCCGGTCACTGAATCCGGAGGATACGTGGGGACCAAACCGTGAACTTCTCCCGCCTATCTCTGCTGTGGAAAATCCTGATCCCCACGTCGTTGGTTATGACCGTGGTTTTCGCAGTCACCGGTTGGTTGGTCGAGCGTAGCGTCGTAAACACGACTTACTCGAGCGTCGAACAAGAAGCCAAAGCGAGCTTCCAGGCTTATGAATCTCTCTGGAAAGCTCGCGCCGACCGGCTCGCATCCGTAAGCCAGATTCTCAGCACCATGTCCGACGTCCGCCGCGCGTTCGGCACCCAGGATCAAGCCACCATTCGCGACACGGCCGGCGAGCTTTGGTCCAAAGTCGATACCGAAGACGCATTTTTCCTGGTCTCCGACGCACAAGGCACCGTGATCGCGAGTTTGGGCGCGCCCGCTACATTCGTTCCGAATGACGATCTGCCCATGGTGCGAACCGCCCGCGCCCATTTTCCGAAACAGGCTTTCGGATTTGTTCAAAAAACGGACCAATTGTTTCAAGTGGTCATCACGCCGATTTACGTGCAATCCGTCGGCGGCTCCGCTCTGCTCGATGTTCTCGTAGCCGGCTACAAAGTGGACAACAAAGTCGCCGAAAGCTTGAAACGATCCACCGGCGGCAGCGAATACGTTTTCACCACCAAAGATAACGCCATCACATCGACCCTGAGCCACGACGCCACCGCGCAAATGATGCCCGAACTGCTTCGCAACCCGGGCGCTCCCAAAGTTGCGGATTATCTCGCGCTGCCGACGCCGCTGCTCGACGTTGCCGGAACGCCCGTGGGCCATCTTTTCATCCTCCGATCTTTCGCGGGAGCCCGCGAACGGTTGAGCGCGCTGCGCCGCCAGATTTTGGCGCTCTGGCTGCTCGCATTGATGGCCGCTCTGGCTGTTACTTACTTGGTCGCGAAAAAGATCATGCAGCCGGTTGCGGAACTCGACCGGGCGGCTGCCGAAATCGCGAAGCAAAATTACGATTACCGGGTCAACGTTTATAGCCAAGATGAATTGGGCCGCCTCGCCGAAACGTTCCAAAGCATGTGCGAATCCATCCGCGCCGCGCGCGAAGAGCTGATCCGCCGCGAACGGATCGAGACTATCGGCCAACTCTCCACTTCCATCGTTCACGACCTTCGCAATCCGCTCGCCGCCATTTACGCCGGCGCCGAAATGCTGGTGGATGGCCATCTGCCGGAAGAACAAACCCGCCGATTGGCCAAAAACATTTATCGGGCGTCGCGTGGCATCCAGGACATGCTGCAGGAACTGCTCGATGTCGTGCGTGGAAAATCGAGCGCCAGCGAAATGTGCAGCCTGCGCGAAGTGATCGGCGCTGCCTGGGACTCGGTGGCGCCGGTCGCCGAAAACCAAAAAATCGAACTGGTCGGACAAGTTCCCGATGGTTTGGAATGCCCGATGGAACGGGCCCGGATGGAGCGCGTTTTTTCGAACCTTTTTGAAAACGCGATCGAAGCGATGCGCAGCGGCGGGAAAATTTCGATCGACTCGGAAGCGAACGGCGAAAGCATCTTGGTTCGCGTGGAAGATAGCGGCCCCGGAATCAATCCCGCGCTGCGCGGCCGATTGTTTCAGCCGTTTGTGACGGCCGGAAAAAAGAACGGGCTGGGCCTTGGACTCGCGCTTTCACGTCAAACGCTGCTCGATCACGGCGGCGATTTGTGGCTGGACGCCAACGGTCCCGGAGCCAAGTTCTGCTTGCGAATTCCGTACAGCCGATAGCACTCTTTGGCGATTTCCAATTCTTCGTTCGCGCGAACCACGAGGACGCGAACTTTCGACTCCGGAGCCGCGATGTCTTGATCCAACTTCGGATGAGCGTTCAGCGTCGCGTCGATTCTGAAGCCGAGCCGCTCGCAAACCAATTCACGAATGCGCGGGGAGTTTTCACCGACGCCCGCCGTGAAGATCAAAGCATCGACGCCGCCAAGAACGGCCCACATCGAACCGATCTCGCGAATCAACCGGTGAACGTAAACGTCGAACGCCAATTTCGCGCGCGGATTTCCAGCGGCGATCGCTTCGTCGATTTTGCGCATATCGCCCGAAACACCGGAGACGCCAAGGACGCCCGATTCCTTGTTCAAAATATGATCGAGCTGCTCGGCCGTGTAGCCGCGATGGCGAATCAGATACACCAGAATTCCAGGATCGATGGAACCCGACCGAGTCCCCATCATCAGGCCTTCGAGTGGCGTGAATCCCATGGTTGTATCGATGCTTTTCCCATCGCGCACCGCGCACAGCGAAGCGCCATTTCCTAAATGACAAATGATCAGCCGCAAATTGCCCCCGAGCAACTCTGCGGCGCGGCCGGCGCAATATTGATGATTGATGCCGTGAAACCCGTAGCGCCGAACCCCTTCTTCGAGCCACGAATACGGGCCGGGATAAACGTAAGCGGCGGGTTCGAGCGTCCGATGAAAACCGGTATCGAAAACCGCGACTTGCGGAACGTCCGAGCCGATCAACCGATCGACCACGCGAACCGCTTCGAGTTCAAACCGATTGTGCGCCGGCGCGAACTCGACCTGCTGCGCGATCGCTTCCCGAACTTCCGGCGTTAGTAAAGTGCTCTCGCGATAAACCGGACCACCATGCACGATGCGATGGCCGACCGCATCCACTTGGGGACGATGATCCGCCAGCAGCGATTTGAGCGCGGGTTCGAGCTCCGATTCCGCGCCCAACTGTTTACTCCACAGAACACGGTTCTCCGGCATTTCGCCGAACCAGCATTTGAAACTGCTGGAACCGCCGTTGATGACCAGGATTTTCACTTTACCGGCCAGTGCCAATCCTTAATTTCGGGCATGTCGTCGCCGTAGCGCGTGACGTAGAGTTTATGCTCGATTAAACGATTCCGCAGAAACTGTTTTTCGCGCCCGGCCACGCCGCGCAAGCGCGGAACGCGGTCGATGACATCGCCGGCGAGATGAAAACGATCGAGATCGTTCAGAACGGTCATGTCGAACGGCGTTGTTGTCGTGCCTTCCTCTTTATAGCCGCGAACGTGCATGTTCTCGTGATTGGTGCGGCGATAGGTCAAGCGATGAATGAGCCACGGGTATCCGTGGAAGGCGAAAACGATGGGCTTATCGGCGGTAAAGATAGCATCGAAATCGCGATCCGAAAGTCCGTGTGGATGTTCGGTTGCGGGCTGCAGCGTCATCAGATCGACGACGTTCACTACACGGATTTTCAAATCCGGCAAGCGGGTTCGCAGAAGATCGACAGCGGCGAGAGTTTCGAGCGTAGGAATGTCGCCGGCGCACGCCATGACAACGTCCGGATCGGCGCCTTCGTCGGTGCTGGCCCAATCCCAAATTCCGATGCCGGCCGAGCAGTGGCGAATTGCAGCGTCCATATCGAGATATTGGAGCGCCGGCTGTTTTCCGGCGACGATGACGTTGATGTAGTTGCGGCTGCGCAGGCAGTGATCGGCGACGGACAGAAGACAATTCGCATCCGGCGGAAGATAGACGCGCACTATATCCGCCTTTTTGTTGACGACCACATCGATAAATCCGGGATCCTGATGGCTGAACCCGTTGTGATCCTGCCGCCAGACGTGCGAGGTCAAAAGGTAATTGAGCGAAGCGATGGGACGGCGCCAGGAAACTTCTTTCGATTCCTTAATCCACTTGGCGTGCTGATTGAACATGGAGTCCACGATGTGGACGAAGGCTTCATAGCAGGAAAAGAATCCATGGCGGCCTGTTAGCAAATAACCTTCGAGCCAGCCTTGGCACATATGCTCGCTCAAGACTTCGAGAACGCGGCCGTCCGAGGCCACATGATCGTCGTTCGGAAAAATCACCGCATCGGATTTGCGATTGGTGACTTCAAACAGGGCGTCCAGGCGATTGGAGCTGGTTTCGTCCGGCCCGAAAACCAGGAAGTTACTGTTCGCCGCGTTCATCTTCATAATGTCGCGCAGCATTTTGCCGAGGACGCGCGTGGCCTCGCCAAAAGTCGCGCCCGGGTTTTTCACTTCCACCGCGTAGGAGCGGAAATCGGGCATGTGCAGATCTTTGAGCAGCAATCCGCCGTTCGCGTTCGGATTCGCGCCCATACGGCGAGTGCCTTTGGGCGCAAGTTCGGCGAGTTCCGGAATCAGCCGGCCGCGCTCGTCGAAGAGTTCTTCAGGATGATAGCTCTTCATCCAATCTTCGAGCGCTTTGACGTGCTCGGGCTTGGACATTTCCGAAAGCGGCACTTGGTGGGCGCGGAACGTTCCTTCGATTTGGACGCCGTCGACGACTTTGGGGCCGGTCCAACCTTTGGGAGTTTTGAAAACTATCATGGGCCATTCGGGCCGCTCGACGAATCCGTTCTCGCGGGCGTTCTTTTGAATCTCGCGTACCTGCTGGACCACGACGTCGAAGGTAGCAGCCATCAACTGATGCATCGTTTCCGGATCGTCGCCGGCGACGAAGTAAGGTTTGTAGCCGTAACCGCGCAGGAGTGTGCCGAGCTCCTCTTTTCCGATGCGGGCGAGCACGGTGGGTCCGGCGATTTTGTAGCCGTTGAGGTGCAGGATGGGAATCACGGCGCCATCTTTGACGGGATTCAGAAACTTGTTGGAGTGCCAGCTTGTGGCGAGCGGTCCGGTTTCGGCTTCGCCATCGCCGATGACGCAGCAAGCGATGAGATCCGGATTGTCGAGCACCGCGCCGTATGCGTGCAGCAACGAATAGCCGAGCTCGCCGCCTTCGTTGATGGATCCGGGAGTGGTGGACGCAGCGTGGCTGGGAATTCCGCCTGGAAAGGAAAATTGGGTGAAGAGGCGCTGCAGGCCTTCGCAATCCTGCGTGATGTTGGGGAAGAATTCGCTGTAGGTGCCTTCGAGGTAGGTGTTGGCGACCATGCCGGGTCCGCCGTGGCCGGGTCCGCAGATGTAGATCATATTGAGGTCGTACTTGCGGATGAGGCGATTGCAGTGCGCGTAGATAAAGTTTAGGCCGGGGGTGGTACCCCAATGTCCGAGCAGGCGCGGCTTGATGTGCTCACGCTTCAGAGGCTCGGTGAGGAGCGGGTTTGCGTAGAGATAAATTTGTCCGACGGAAAGATAGTTCGCCGCAAACCAATAAGCATTGATTTTGCGCAGTTCGTCGGGGGACAAGGGATTGGATGAAGTGACGCCGGGTTCGTTTGAGGTGGTGGCTTGCATGAGTTGCTCCAGGGGCATGGATGCTCCTTCTATGATGGCGGTTTTCGTTGGCGAAGTGCAGAAGTTTGGGTGACGGTTCGGTGACAGTGGGGATCGGGAGAAGTTTCAAAAACGAAGCCAGGGAGTTTTTGGGAAGCGGCTCCGACGCATATCGAGTTTTTTGTGTCGGGAGGTGGGTGGTTGCTAACGCGGTGAGGGCGAGAGGGTTCGGCGCGTGGCGGGAGGGTTTTGATGGATAAAAAAACAAGATGCGTCATGGTGGGTGGCGTTGGTGGGGTGGGATGGCGCGGGTTTGGTTTCGGTGTTTGTGTGGGGCGCCATGTCGTGATCAGGATACTTTGGGTTGCGGTGATTCGATGCTGAGAAATTTGCAGATCGTTGGTGGGGAAGGGAATTTAGGTTGGGGTGGATTGTGACTTGTTAGCCACGGATGGACACGGATAAACGCCGGTGTGGGCCTCGGCTGAACCGGACGGTGGCGTGGGTTTGAGGCGATGTGTTTTTGGGCCGCGGATGAACGCGGATGAACGCGGATAAATCTCTAGTTATTTAGTAGCTCGCAGGATGGAGAGGATGGTGCTCCAACTGCGGGTTGTGGCGGGGGAGCCGAAGAGTTTGTCGATTTGGCTTAGGTGGCCGATGGATTTCATGTGGCGGCGGTAGACGCCGTAGACCAAGCGATTCGTTGATCCTAGGATTCGGACGTACCAGTCGGCCTCGTTGGGGATGGCGCATGGCGGAACTTGGCGGCGAGTGGGTTTGGACAAGATGCTGACGAAGTGGATTAAGTCGGGGCGTGGGGATTCGTGGGCGAATGGGTTTTCGCTTGCTAGCTGAACGAGTTCTTCGGAATCGCAAAATGCGATTTCGGATTCGAAGGGGAGTTTGCGGCGGAGTTCGGCTAGGAATTTTGTGCGGGGGCCGGGTTTTCGGACTACGAATGTCCCGGCGGCTCCGATGTTGACGACTTCGTAGGCGGCTAGTTGTTTGGCTAGGAGGCTGGGGCGGAAGTTTCGGTGGCCGCCGACGTTGATGCCGCGGAAGAAGACGATTAGAGGCATTTGTTTATGGTGTTCGCACGAGTGCGAACACGGCACGTTGAGAACGTGCGCCACGGTGACCATCCACCATTTATCATTTAGCCGTTTTCGACGCGGGATTTGATGTCTTCCCACGCGGTTTCGATTAGGCGGGTTAGGGCTGACTCGTTGACTGGAGATTCGGGTTTGAGTTTTACGTGGCGCATGAATTTGCCTTCGCCTTGGAGCAGGCGGGCCGGGTCTTTTAGAGTTGCACCGTGGAAAAATCCCACGTTTACATGGGCGGTGAAAACTGCGACGTAGGCGAAGGGGGCATCGCCGAGGCAGGCGGTGGGGAAGCCATCGTGCAAGAGCTCGCGGACTTCGTCGCCGCAGTTGCGCATTTGCTCGAACCATTGTTGAGCGATTGCTCCGAGTTCACCGGGGTGGGCTTTGAACCAATGGTCGATTGCCGGGTCGCGCGCGACTGCGCCGTTGAATCGCAGGATTTGCGATTTCATGGGGGCTAGTTTGCGAGCGGTGGTCCGCCGGGCAGGACGATGGTGGGCGATCCGGCCGGATATGGCTTGCGCGTGGCGGTGAATTTTGCGTTGAGATATTCGCCCATGTAGAGCGTTCCGGAGAAGGCGTCGTTCGAAGCCGTTCCAGCGAAGACGAAGGGGATAGAGTCTCCGGTGCCGCGTTCCGAGGTCATGCTGCGAAGTTTTATCTCATTGCCTTCGATCACTCCTTGCACGTCGTGCATGGAGAAATCGCTTTTGTGCGATCCGGCGATGTGAGAGCCGTCCTGCTGCAGGAAGAGCGAGTGGCGGGTTTTGCTGCTGAAGAATTCGACATCGACCTCCCAGCGTCCGCTGAGATTCATCGCCGGCGCGGCGGGTTCGGGGCGCGGGCTGCGCTTGCGTGAGAGGACTTCGTGAATGCGATCGGCGACTATTTTATCGTCGCCGGGCTGCATCATCCACGATGTGACCGTAATGGAGGCTTTTCCGTTCTGCGATCCGCCGCCGAGCGCGATGCGCGGCTTGGTGCGAGCGAGTTCTTCGGCGATTTCTTCGCCGATGACGTGGAACTTGGCCGGATCCCAACTGATGACCAGCGACGGACTGTGGTTGGATAATCCGTTGGGCTCACGCACTGCGGTCTCGATGCCTTCGATAGTGGAAACGCGTTTCGAGATGGTGTCCAGATACGAAAGCCACTTTTTCCATTCGGCGTCGTGATCGCGCTTGACCCAAGCTTCGACGGCGGCGAGAAGTCCGAGCATTTCTTCGCGTCCGACCTTGTTATCGCGGCCGGGTCCGTGATGCGGGGAGCTGGCTTGCCAGGCGGACATCAGGAGATCTTTGCGTCCCAGCAGGAGTCCGGAACATTGCGGGCCGCGGATGGCTTTGCCTCCGCTGTAGGCGACAATCGTTGCGCCGCGCTGCAGGTGCACGTTCGGAATGGTGAGATTTTCGGCGGCGGCATCGACGAGAACAGGAATGTTGCGCGGCTTGGCGAGCGCGGCGACGTTTTCGAGCGAGAGAGGTCCTGATACGGAGGGTCCGCCGGCCATGAGATAGATCATGGCGGTGCGCGGGCTGAGCGCGTCGGCGAGTTCTTCCGCCGTATCGATCATGACGATCTTGACGCCGATGTTGCGGACGGCGTGATCGTAGACGCTGCGCGAACTGCGCGGGATGACGACTTCGGTTTTGTCGAAGCCGGTGAGATCAGGGATGCGGATGAGCTTTTCGGGATTGCCGCCGGCGACACAAGCGGAGGTGACATGCTTCAATCCGGCGGCGCATCCGGAAGAGACCATGCCCCATTCGGCGCCCGTGAGTTCGGCGAGACGGCGTCCGACGCCTTCGGCGAGCTCGTCATATTGGACGAAGTAGCGGGCGGCGTATTCCATTGCGGCGCGGGTTTCGGGAGTTTCGACAGAGGCGCCAATGATGGTGTAAGTGCCGCGGCAATTGATGACGGGCTCGACACCGATGGACTGGTAGATTTCCGGGCCGGGCGTAAGGGGTCCGCTGGTGGCGGCTTTGGCGGATTGTGCGCCGAGGAGCACGGGCCAGAGCAGGGCGTTGCCGATTTGGAAGAGGTCGCGGCGGGTGGGGCTTGGGGTGATCGGGGAGTCTGGTTGTTCGGTGTCCATAAATTTTCTCGGTCAGGTTTGAAGGTATCATGCGGGGCGGGCGTTTATATATAGGGTGGCTTCGCGGCATGTTTTACGGCGTTCACACGAGTGTGAACGCGGCACATTGAGAACGTGCGCCACGATGATGCAACGAAAGTTTGCGGTGGGGGTCATACTAGCGGGGAACATTCATGAAGGCTTGGTGTTGCATTTTGTTCGGGGTTGCGCCTGTTTTGGCGCAGACGGAGCCGGCGGCGATTTCAGCGGCGCCGGGGACGATGGTGCGATGGGGTGGACCGGGGACGTCGCGGTGCGGGATGAAGAATCGGAGTTGGGCGGCTTTGCACGATGTTTGTTATTACCCGATCGACGTAGAGCTGGCGGCGGGAAGTACGATCACGATCTCTCG
>DATGIH010000063.1:0-16013 GCA_035295865.1 Bryobacteraceae bacterium | reverse complement strand
ATCGAAGAGCAAGTTCTCGAACAATCCCGCGCCGATTTGGAAGAACTGCAGTCGGAAGCGCATCTGCTGGTCGAAGCGCACGGAGCCTTGCGCGCCGAACTGGCTGGTTTTGAAGAACGCCGCCGCGCGGAAATAGCGACGCAGGCTCGCTATCAGGCACAGATCTCGGAAACCGGCCTACGCCGGCAGGAGATTGCAGTCGAAATGGAGCGCATGGGCGTCGAACGCGGCCGTCTGCTGCGCGACAATATCGAGCTGGACAAGCGGGCCGGGGAGTTGCTCGAAGAAATCCGGCTCGTAGAGGAATCCGTCGCGCGATTGGCTGAGCAAGAGACCAATCTGCGCGGAAGTCTGGCAGCGCTCGAAGAGACTTTGAAGCAATTGCGCCTGGATGTGCAATCCGCGCAGGAGCGGCGATCCCAGGTGGAGCTGGAACTCGTCAAGAAACAGGCAGAGCTCAAATATCTCGACGAAACCAGCCGCAAGGAATTGAACGCGGCGCTCGAAGAACTCGCAGCATCCGAAGAAACCGTGCTCGACGAAGCCGGATTGGAAGAAGCCGAGCAGAAATATCAGGAAATCAAAGCGCGCATCGAAGCCTTGGGGCCGGTAAATCCTCAAGCCCTCGAAGAGTTTCAGGAAGCGCAGCAGCGTTACGATTTTCTGAACGCCCAGCGTCAAGATTTACTGGATTCCATCCGCGACACCGAAACCGCGATCAAGGAAATCGACGTGGAATCCAGGAAGCGCTTCACCGATGCGTTCGAAGCGATCAACGGACATTTCCGCGAACTGTTCCGCACGCTGTTCGGCGGCGGGACGGGCGAGATGCGCCTGACGGACGAAACGAACATCGCCGAATCCGGCATCGACATTGTCGCTTCCCCTCCCGGTAAGCGGCTGCAAAACGTCCTGCTGCTCTCGGGCGGTGAAAAATCGCTCACCGCGATGGCGTTACTGATGGCGATCTTCCATTACCAGCCGAGCCCGTTCTGCATTTTGGACGAAGTGGATGCGCCGCTGGATGAGCCAAACATCGAACGGCTGACCCGCCTGATCCGCGAAATGTCCGGGCAGACGCAGTTCATCGTGATCACTCACGCCAAACGGACCATGGAAGCCGCGCAGTCGCTTTACGGCGTCACCATGCAGGAGCCCGGCGTATCGAAGCTGGTATCGGTGAGGTTCGGGGAGGCGCCGGCCACGCGGCCCACGGGACAACTGGCGCTTCGCAGCACTGCTTAAGGCGTATTGCCGCTGGCCGATCGAAAACTTTCGCGTTACCATGTAATCCAAGAGGTAGTCGTATATGGGGAGATTTTTTGGCGTTCTGTGTCTGATCGCCTGCGCATCCGGAAGTGTCCTCGAAGCGCAGATCACGCCGCAAAGTTATGAAGCAACGGTCGGCGTGCCGTTTTCCTTCGATTACGCGGCCGCGCTCGGACTAACCCAAATCCCCGCGATTCTGCCGGCCGGTTTCACGTTCACCTATAGCTTTACGGCCGACTCGGGCTCTCTCCCGCCCGGCTTGACTATCTCTTCCGCCGGACTGATCAGTGGCACTCCCACTACCGCCGGGAACTATCAGTACACGCTCAATTTCAACTTCACGATTGCGTACATGGGGTATAGCCAGTCGGCATCCATTCCAGTCCCCGGTTTCCTGGTGGTAACGGGAAACACGGGCCCGCCGGTGCAAGCAGTGCCTGGCGCTTTGAGCTTTTCCTTGACCAAGGGATCCGCGCCCACGGGTTCGCAGTCGATCGTGATCACGAATAACGGCAGCACACCCCAAACTTTCAGTGCCTCCGCGTCCACGGAATCCGGCGGGGACTGGTTGACGCTGACGCCGGCGAGCGGAACCGTTGCGCCGTTTTCGTCCACCTCCGTGTCGATAACGGCGAGCGCGGCAAATCTCAACGTTGGAACCTTTCTGGGCTCGGTGGCGGTCACCACTTCGCCCGCGAGCCAGGCGATTCCCCCCATCGCGGTCATTGCCACCGTGAGCGGCGGGGAGCCGGAACTCAGAATTTCGCAATCCGGACTTTTCTTTGCAACCGTGCAAGGCGGCGGAGCGCCGCCCTCGCAATCCATCAGCGTGCTGAATTCGGGATCGGGAAATCTGAACTTCACCGTCGCGACATCCACCACCGCGGGCGGGAAATGGCTCTCCGCCTCGCCGGCATCGGGCGCTGCATCGGCCAGCAACGCGGGCAATGTAACCGTCAGCATTGATCCAACCGGTCTCCAGGCCAACACCTACTATGGTCAGGTAACTATCGCCGCCTCGGGTGTTTCCAACTCACCCCAGACCATCTCGATCGTTCTGAAAGTCGCGGATGCCGGCTTCGATCTGGGCGCGTCGGTGTATCCGACAGGTTTGATTTTTGTCGCGCCGGCAGGCGGGGCTGATCCCGCGGCCAAAACCGTGTCGTTAACAAACCCGTCCACGACGGCAATCAGCTTCGCGGCGGTGCCTCTATTCGGACAAGACCCAACTTCACTCAGTGCGACACCGGCGAGTGGAACAGTCAACTCTACGACGCCGGTGCAGATCTCCGTGCAGCCCAAGATTACCGGGCTCGCCGTAGGCGTCTACCTTGGCGAGGTGGGAATCCAATTTTCCGATGCCAAAACGCGGCACGTCGCAGTCTTGCTGATTATCACGCCCGCTGGTTCCACAACCGCTCTCGATGGTACGATGCAGCCCCACGCATCCGGCAGCTGCGTACCGAAAAAGCTGATCCCGGTATTCACGCAGCTCGGCGTTGGATTCTCTACGGTTGCAGCCTGGCCCACGCCGATTGAAGCCACCGTGGTCGACGATTGCGGAAATCTCCTGACCGCTGGCAGCGTGGTGGCGTCTTTCTCGAATGGCGACCCCGCGCTACAGCTCAATTCGCTCAACGACGGACGCTGGAGCGCCACCTGGCAGCCAAATAACAGTGCCGCTACGGTAACGGTCACGGTGCAGGCCGAGGAATCCGCGCCGCCATTGCAAGGCACGCAATCCATCGGTGGAACGTTGCAGTCGAATCCGGTTACGCCCGCGATCCAAGGCATCGTCAGTCCTGCCGATTATGCCAAGAACCGGCCGCTGGCTCCCGGCAGCTTCACCGCGATCTTCGGCGCCCATCTGAGCAGCGGACAAAATCCGGCGCTCTCGCTGCCGCTATCCACACAACTGGGCGCTACGCAGGTGACGTTGGGCGGGCGCTTGTTGCCGCTGAACTACGCGGCGGATGGACAGGTGAACGCGATTATTCCATACGATGTCCCGACGAATAGCACGCAGCAGTTGATCGTGACCAACGGCCCGGCGCTATCCGTACCGCAGACCATAACCATCGCGCCCGCGCAACCCGCGGTATTCACGTTAGGTGACGGCTCCGGCGTGGTGTTCGACGTTAAACCCGGCAAGACCGATCAGGTGTTGGTGGACGCGGGCCATCCGATGAGCGCCGGCGACGCCATTGTCATTTACTGCGCAGGGCTCGGCGCGGTCAGCCCGCCCGTTGCCGCGGGAGCGGCAGCGCCCTCCAGTCCGCCGGCCATCACCACGAATAAAACAACGGTCACCATCGGCGGAAAATCCGCTCAAGTCTTCTTCAGCGGCATGGTGGGTGGATTCGCTGGGCTGTATCAGGTGAACGCTTACGTTCCAAAAGGCATTACGGCAGGAAACACCGTTCCGCTGGTGGTCACAGTGGCCGGTTTCGATAGTACACCGGTGACCGTAGCAGTGAAGTGATGCGGTTGGGAATCATCATCCCGATCGCAGCGCTGCTCTTCGCGCCTGCATCCCTGTTCTGCGCAAAGACGGAGTTCAGCTTCTCGAACTGTGCACTGCAGGGCTCCAATTTCACCGTTAGCGGAAACTGCATCGTCAATCCATTCGGTGCGATGGCGGTGACCGTAACGCTCGCCAACTCGCCAAAAACGACCAACGTTACGTTTACTTTTTCCTCCAGCGCGGGAATGTTCACCGCCAGCGATCCCAATCAACCGTACACCGTTACAGTTGGAAGCGACGGGACGCGGAGCACCAGCTTCCAAGGCGCTGCCAACCTCACCAGTGGAACGGACGAATTCGCAAGCGGCGCCGGAGGTTTTGCATTTACTTTTCAGGGATCGACGAATGCGAACGCCACCAGCCAAACCGCCACCATCGGCGGATCAGGCAATGTGGACGTGCAACTCTCGTTAACGGCCACTCTCCCGGATGCGACGGTGGGCGTTCCGTATTCCGTCAACGTCGCCCAAGGCCAAATCGGCATTCCACAGGGCGCGCAATTTTCCATAGCCGCCGGCTCCAGCCTGCCTCCGGGTCTAACGCTCGCATCCAGCGGATTGTTGAGCGGTACGCCGACGCAGGCGGGAGATGACAAATTCTCGATCACGTTTGGCCAGGACGCCACTTTGCAAGCATCGCTTACTGTCGCCGGGAATTCGAGCCCGGCGATTCAAGTCACCCCCGGCGCTCTCACCTTCTCGATCACCGAAGGTGCAACGGCCCCCGCGACGCAATCCCTCATCATTGCGAACAGAGGAAGCTCGGCTGAAACATTCTCCGTGACCGAAAATTCCGGCGGTAACTTTCTTTCCGTTTCGCCAAGTTCCGGAACGGTTGCGCCCTTCACGAACAGCGCGCTGTCGGTCAAGGTCGATCCAACGGGCCTGAAGAGTGGCACCTACACAGGCACCCTTTCGGTTGCGACGGCGCCCGGCACGCAGCAGTTCGATGTGGCGGTTCTCGTGACAGTCAGCGGCACAGGCGTGCAACTGCATCTCTCGCAGTCCGGATTTCGATTTCAGGCTCAAGTGGGAGGCGGCAATCCGCCCCCGCAAACGTTCGCCATTTTGAGTAGCGGGTCGAAGCCGCTGAACTTTTCGGCCGCGACTTCCATGACATCGACAGGCGACTGGCTGGCTGTTTCGCCCGATTCGGGCGCCGCCATCGCGGGCGCGCCGGCAACGGCCACCGTTCGGATTCAAGCGTCCGGGTTGAAGGCGGGCGATTACTATGGCCAGATCCAAATTTCCGCCGGCGGCGCGGAGAACTCGCCGCAAACTGCCTCTGTGGTTTTGAACGTCGCGGGACTGGCCACCGATCCAGGTGCTTTCGTTTCTCCCACCGGATTGATCTTCGTCGGACAAACGGGCGGCGCCGATCCTGCCGCGAAAATGATCTCAGTCACTCATTCGTCGACCGCCACGCTGACTTACAGCGCCGCGTCGTTTTTCTATCGGGGAAACAATTGGTTCACGGTGAAGCCGGCGGCGGGCACGGTGGATTCCACGCATCCGGTGGACGTCATTGTGCAACCCGTGCTTGCCGGGCTCCTTCCTGGCGTTTATACCGGCGAAATCGTAATCCAGTTCGCCGAAGATAATTCCTCGCGCCATGTTGCCGTGGTGCTCGTGGTGACGCCTGCAGGAGCTTCCCCGGCCGCTGGGCACGACGTCTCAGCAGCCTGCACGCCCACCAAACTCCTACCGGTCTTCACCCAACTCGGCGCGAATTTCACCGCCGTTGCCGCCTGGCCGACGCCGATCGAAGTCACCATCGTCGACGATTGCGGCAATTTCATGACCTCGGGGAGCGCCACCGCATCGTTTTCGAACAGCGATCCTTCGCTGCCGCTGACGTCTTTGGATGACGGGCGTTGGAGCGCCACCTGGCAGCCCGGCAGTTCAAGCGCCCCGGTGGTGATTACCGCGGATGCCGCAGAGAATCCCCCTCCGCTCACCGGGACCGCAAGCATTGGCGGCGCACTGCAGGCGAATCCAACCACGCCCGCCGTCAATCCGGGCGGTATCGTGAGCGCGGCGAAATATGCGAGCAATCAACCGCTCGCACCGGGAAGCTTCATTTCCATCTACGGCGTCCATTTGAGTGCAGGTCAGAATCCGGCGCTCTCGTTGCCGCTTCAGACGCAGCTCGGAGACACGCAAGCGGTGCTCGGTGGACGCGCGATGCCTCTGCAATACACCTCCGGCGGTCAGATCAACGCGGTGGTGCCGTTCGATGTTCCTCCCAACACCACGCAGCAGTTGATCATCAGCAACGGCCCTGCTTTATCGGTGCCGCAGCCGGTAGTGATCGCTCCCGCTCAGCCGGATGTCTTTGCGCGGGCGAATGGCGCTGGCGTAGTCTTTGACGTGAAACCTGGCAAGACGGCCCAGGTGCTGGTGGATGTCTCGCATCCGATGAGCGCCGGCGACGCAATCGTGATTTACTGCGCGGGACTTGGACCGGTGAACCAACACGTCACGGCCGGAAGTGCCGCACCCTCTTCGCCGCCCGCAACGACAAACGATCCGGTGACAGTCACTATCGGTGGAAAATCCGCACAAGTCTTCTTCGGCGGGTTGGTCGGCGGATTCGCGGGGCTTTATCAGGTGAACGCCTACGTTCCCAAAGGAATCGCGCCAGGCGATGCGGTTCCGCTGGTTGTGACCGTTGCCGGATTCGGCAGCGCTGCTGTCACTGTCGCTGTGAAGTAAGGAACCGCGAACGCAGAACCGGATTACCGAACTGCAACTGCGAAGGAGCGCTTCCACGAACGATCGGGGTAGCGCTCCCTTGCGGTCGCGGTTCGGTTGCGAGCTGTGAAGTAAACTTCGAGCACAGCCGACCATTGTATTATTGTCGTTACGGAACTAATGGTTAGTCTCTTCGATCGAGCCCGACGTGTGCGCCGGCCGTCCTTTCCCTTTTGTACTCTCATTTTTCTTGCATTCCTAGCCGCCCCGCATTTGCAGGCGCAGTTGGCGCTGAACTGCAACCCGCCAAATCTGGGGCCGGACGTTGTCGGCGCCCCTTACACGATGACGTGCTTTTCGTCTGGTTCCTTCGGACCGGTCACATTTTCGGCATCGGGATTGCCGCCAGGAATCAACGTCACCTCCATCACCTCAGGCAGCATTACCATCGCTGGCGTCGCGACAGTTTCCACGAATTACGATTTCACGCTCCAAGCGGACGATTTCTTCTTCATGGTGACCAACGAGTTCACTGGCTTCATCGCGCCCCAGCTCACCTTTATTTGTCCCGATCCGGGTGTTCAGACGGCGAATGTGCCTTTTTCTTTCGCCTGTTCGGTGGCTGGGGGCAATCAGCCCTATGGCGTAAGCCTTGTTTCCGGAACTTTGCCGCCGACCGTGGAATTTTCATTTGGAGAAGGCGGCGTGCTGTTCATCTCCGGGTCTCCGCCTTCCCCGGGCGCATTCACCTTCTCGCTGCAAGTGCGCGACAGCTCCAGGGTATTCGAGACCGTTACACTGCCCATTACGATTTTCGTGGACGCTCCAGCCCCGCCCTTACTTGCGAGCTGCCCGTTTAATACAGGAACGCAGGGACAACCATTCAATGCGCAGTGCACCGCCACCGGAGGTGTTGCGCCTTATCATTTCAGCGCTGTGGGATTGCCGGCCGGATTGTCCATCGGTCCCTTGACTGGCCTGATCTCAGGCATTCCGCCCGGATCCGGCGGCTTCGGCGGCGTGGTGAACGTCACCGACAGCAGCACTCCCGGTGTTCGAACCGCAGCGACAGATTTAGGCGGCACCATCAATTTCAGCCCACTCAGCGTGAGCTGCGGAACGGTGACGAATCCTATCCTGGGGCAGATTTACACTCTTGCTTGCACCGGCACAGGCGGCGTGATGCCGTTCACTTGGAGCGCCACAGGCTTGCCGAAAGGGCTATCGATTAATCCCACGACCGGAGTCATCGGCGGAACTCCGACGGATACCAGCGGCTTCTCCGCCACCATATCTGCCGTGGACAGCAGCATCCCGCGGCCGCAAATGCAGAGCACAAAAATCACGGGATCGGTGGTCCTGCCTCCGCTGACCATCAATTGCGGAACTGCCGGGAAATTGTCGCAGGGGCAATTCTACGCGCTCGAGTGCCTGGCGTCCGGCGGTACCAAGCCTTATCAATGGAGCGCGGGAGGCTTGCCCACCGGAATCGCCATCAACGCGACCAGCGGCTTGATCAGCGGAACGCCAACCGTAGCGGGAACGTTCTCGGCGACCATCACGGTCACCGACAACACAGGCCAATCGCAAAGCGCCAGCATCAACGGAACGGTGGCGCCCGCGCCTCTGGTGCTGGATTGTCCGCTCTCTCTGACGCTGGTACAAAATCAGCCGTTCAGCCAGGCTTGCACTGTCAGTCAGGGCACGCCATCGTACCACTGGAGCGCGACTGGATTGCCCACCGGAGTTTCCATCGATCCCACGACCGGTTCGATCGGCGGGAAAGCTTCCGGCGCCGGACCGTTCAGCGCAACGATCACCGTCACCGACAGCACCACGCCAGTTCCGGAATCGCAAACTGCAACCGTTGCGGGCGTGGTCATACCCGGCCTGACGTCTCAGACTTCGGACGCTGTCGCAGGCGCGCCATTCTCGTTTGATGTGACCCAGATTTTCAGCCAAATCCTGGCCGATGCGCCTCCGGGAGTCGGTTCGTTTGTGTTTTCGATTTCCGGCGGAACCTTGCCGCCCGGATTGAATCTGGCCGGAAGCCTGATCACAGGCACCCCAACAGAAGCGGGCAACTACGTCTTCACCATCACGCTCGCCTCCACCACGCCGGGTGGTTCTTCGGCTTCGGCTAACTTCGGCGCGAAATTTGCGCCACATGCGGCGTCACAATCCTACGGACCGTTCTCCGATTCCATGAATATCAACGTCGCCGGAAACTCGCGGCCGGCGGTGGACGTGAATCCTGGGTCGCTGACCTACTCGTTCACGAAAGGCACGACGAAACAGGCCACGCAATCCCTGGTGATCTCGAATAGCGGAACTACGCCGCAAAGCTATTCGGTAAATATCTCGACAGGCTCCGGCGGGAATTGGCTCTCGGCTTCGTCGCAGGGCGGGAATGTCGAGCCTGCGTCTACCAGCACCGTCACGGTCAGCGTCGATCCGAGCGACTTAGGCATCGGAACGTACATGGGGACGGTGTCGATCAAGCTATCCGATACCGAGTTCGACGTGCCGGTAACGGTTGTCGTCAGCGGCGGCCAAGCCATGCTGCAGCTTTCTCAAACGGGCTTCCGATTCCAGACCGTCAACGGAGGCGCAGATCCATTCGCGCAAAATCTCACGATTCTGGCAAGCGGCGCCGGATCGCTGAAGTTCACCGCGTCCGCTTTTACAAAGACCGGGGGACCGTGGTTGTCCGTCTCGCCCGGCGCTGGAAACGTAAGCGCGTCAACGCCGGCCCAGCTGAAAGTGCATGTGAGCGCGGGCGGACTAGCGCCGGGTAATTACTATGGCCAGATCGAAATCGATTCCGGCGACGCCGCCAATTCTCCGCAACTCGCATCGGTTGTACTGAACGTGTCCGGAGCGGCTGTGGATCTCGGCGCGTTCGTCTATCCAACTGGTTTAGTGTTCGTGGCACAGGAAGGCGGCGCGGATCCGGCGCCCCAGGTAATCGCGGTCACCAATCCATCGAAATCCACGCTGACGTTCACGTCCGCGTCGTTCTTCGGCCAAGGCACGGGATTGTTTACGGTGCAACCATCGAGCGGCACCGTGGACGCAGCGAATCCGATTCAGCTCACGGTGCAACCGGCGTTGAGCGGCGTTCCGGCGAACGTCTACTTTGGCGAGATCGTCCTGACTTTCGCCGAGAATCAAACTTCGCGGCACATTGAGGTGCTGATCGTCGTAACTCCGGCGAGCGGATCTGGCAACACGGCGGCGCATGCGCAGGCCCCCGGATGCACGCCGACCAAGTTGATCCCGGTATTCACGCAGCTGGGTGCGGACTTTGCGACCGTGGCCGCGTGGCCCACCGCGGTAGAAGTAATCGTGGTTGACGATTGCGGGAATTTCCTGACCAACGGCAGCGTCACGGCTTCATTCTCCGACGGCGATCCTTCGCTGCCGCTGTCATCTTTGAATGACGGCCACTGGAGCGCTACCTGGCAGCCAATCAATTCCAGACCGTCCGTCGTGATCACCGTGGATGCGCAGGAACTTCTGCCGAAACTGCAGGGCGCGCAGGCCATCGGTGGGACGCTGCAGACGAATCCGACCGCGCCTTCGGTTGCTGGCGTGGGCAGTCCCGCGAAAGCTCTCGCCACCCAGCCGCTCGCGCCGGGCAGCTTCATTTCGATTTACGGATTGCACCTTTCTGCCGGAACCAATGCAGCATTGTCGCTGCCGCTCGCTACCGAGCTGGGAGCAACGCAAGTGGTGCTCGGAGCGCGCCAGCTTCCCTTGCTTTACAGCGCGGATGGCCAGGTGAACGCGCTCATCCCCTACGACGTGCCGCCCAACAGCACGCAGCAGTTGATCGTGACCAATGGTCCCGCGCTTTCTGTTCCGGCGCCCGTCACCATCGCGGCCACCCAGCCAGCGGTCTTCGCCAACGCGAACGGATCCGGCATCGTGGACGATTACAAGCCCAACAGCAGCACGGCAATCCGCGTGGATGCGAGCCATCCAATCGAGGCCGGCGATGCCATCGTCATCTATGCCGCCGGATTGGGACCCGTGAATCCGCCGGTTGCTGCGGGCAGCGCGGCGCCGTCGTCACCGCCGGCGATCACAACGAATCCGGTCACCGTGAAGATCGGCGGGAAATCCGCGCAGGTTTTCTTCAGCGGATTGGTGGGCGGATTCGCCGGTCTTTATCAAGTGAACGCGTACGTGCCCTCCGGGGTCGCACCCGGCGATGCGGTTCCGCTGGTGGTCTCGGTGGCCGGCTTCGACAGCGCGGCTGTGACCGTCGCGGTCAAGTAAACTCTTCGGCGTTCGATGTATAATGCAGCGTGCGGCAGGTAGGGCTGCACTCAGGCCATGGAACCAGATCCGAGCGGCCCCATTACTGGACCGCAACTTTCTGAGCGGCCGGAGATCGCCCACGTGCTTTTCCTGGATGTAGTGGCCTTCACCACCCTTCCCATGGAGGAGCAGCGCGAAAATCTGAAACGCCTGCAGCAAATCGTCCGCGAGACGTCTTCCTTCCGCCGCAGTGAGCGCGAAAAGCGGCTGATCTCGCTGCCTACGGGCGATGGCATGGCGCTCGCATTCTTCGGCGACGCCATCGCATCGGTTGAGTGCGCCTTCGAAATTTCCGAGAGCCTTCGCACAAACCCGAATCTCAAAGTCCGGATGGGTCTGAATTCCGGCCTGGTGTACCAGCATCTGGATATCAACGCAAACCTGAACGTGCAGGGCGGCGGAATCAACGAAGCGCAGCGCATCATGGACGCGGGCGACGCCGGTCATATTTTGGCTTCAAAAGTCACTGCCGGGATGCTGGAACACCTCAAGCGTTGGGCGCCGCATTTGGATGACCTCGGCGAACACGAGGTCAAGCACGGCAAGAAAATCCATTTCTACAACCTCTACACGGGCGAATTGGGGAATCCGGCGCTGCCGGCCAAGTTTCGCGCCGAACGGGATCGCGCGCGGCGCGGCAAGTTCACGCGCTTGGCCATCGCCGGAGTAATCGCCGCTGTTCTTGCAGCCGCGGGCTTCGTTCTGTATCAGAAATACTCGCCGATCAAGCGAAAACAGTACGTCGCGGTGATGGGATTCCGCAATTCTACCGGGAACGCTGACGTCGCTTGGGTGGATGGCGATCTCACGGACAACATGCGGGCGCAACTCGGCGGTACGGAAAAGCTCCGCACCATCTCCGGCCAGGAAAGCGCGGAAATGTGGAAGAACCTGGGCGTGCCGCGTTTTGAGAGCTTGAGCAAGCGCTCGCTCGCGCAACTCAAGAGCTTCGGCGCCGATTTCGTGGTGGTGGGATCGTACAACGATCAAGGAAAATCCGCCGGCGGGAAAATTCACCTGATTGTCGAATTACAAGACGCCGGGGAAGGCGAGACCATCGACACCATCCGGGAAGACGGCACGGAAGCAGAACTGGACCAGTTGGTGGCTCGCACCGCGACGCGTCTTCGCGAAAAGCTGGGACTGGGCGAGCTGTCGCGCGAACGAACGCGCCAACTGGAAATGGCGCAGGCGCCGCCAAGCATCCGCGAATTCTACTATCCGGGTTTAGAGAAGCTGCGCAACTACGAACCGCAGCAAGCGCGCAGCTATCTGGAGCGGGCCGTGGAGATTGAACCCGCTTTTCCGCTGGCGCATGCGGCGCTGGCCGAGGCGCGATCCGAATTGGGGTACGACAAAACCGCGACCGAGGAAGCCAAGCGGGCTGTCGACCTTTCCAAGGGACTTTCGTTTGAAGATCAACAATCCATCGAAGGCCGATATTACGCGATGGCCAACAAGTGGGACCAGGCCATAGGCGCTTACGAAAAGCTGTACCACTACAAGCGCGACAACCTGGAGTATGGGCTGCAGCTCGCCAAGGCGCAGTGGTCGGCGGGCAAGGGATCGGCAGCGCTGGCAACGCTCGCCGAGTTGCGGAAGCTTCCGAAACCGGAAGGCGATGACGCGCGCATCGACCTGGCCGAGGCCGAGACAGCCAAATCCATGGGTGATAGCAAAGGCACGTTGAAAGCTGCGGATTCGGCCGCCGCCAAGGCTAAAATTTCCGGAGCGAAGCTTTTGCGCGCGCGGTCGCTGCATTGGACCTGCGCTGTCTTAAGAACGATGGGGGAGCCGGAGAAGGCCAAGCCGGCTTGTGAAGAATCGCGGAACATCTCGCGGGAGTTGGACGACAAGCTGGGAATCGCGCGAGCGGACACGATTCTCGGGACCATTCAATACGACAAGAACGATCTGGAAGGCGCCAAACGTTTGTATCAGGAAGCGCTGGACAACGCGCAACAGGTCGGCTCGCAGAAAGATGTGTCGGGCGCTCTCAATAATCTGGCCTTGGTACTCGATGCCCAAGGCGATCTGGAACAAGCCAGGCAGGCTTATGAAAAAGCGTTGGCCACGCAACGGGACATTAGCGCGATGGCTGAGATTCCGGGAACGCTGAATAACATTGGCGCGTTGCTCAGAAAACAGGGCGATTTGCCGAAAGCGCAGGAAATGTTGGAAAAAGCCATTCAGGAGGCGAGTGCAAGCGACGCCAAAGGCAGCCAGGCCGATGCCCTTGCAAATCTCGGCGATGTTTTGGTGGAGCGCGGGATCCTGGTTTTGGCGGAATTGAAGTACACCGAATCGATCGCCATCCAACCTGACAAATCGAACAAAAGCGACACGCTGGTCTCGCTAGGAAATTTACTGGTGGTGGAGGGAAAGCTGGATGCGGCGGAGCAGCGCTTTAATCAATCGCAATCGCCGGGACGCAAAACGGGACTCGCCTCCATCTTGCTGGCCAGGGGATCCAGCGCGCAAGCAGAGTCCGCGATTCGATCGTCACTCGCGGAAGTGTCGAAAGACGATCCGGAAGCGGGTGGTCAAGCGCGATTGTTGCTGGTGCGAGCGCTGCTCAATCAAGGGAAATCCGTGGATGCGCTCAAGGAAATGGTGGCTGTGAACGGGTTGGTGAAGGCGACATCTCCGCGCAGCCTGCGATATGGAGCGCTGATCGCATCCGCGCGAGTGCAGGCGGCCACGGGCCCGCAAGCCAAAGGTCCCGGACCAGTGGAATCGCTGCAGAAGGTGGCGCTCGACGCAAAGAAGGCTGGAATGCCCGGCTTCGAACTCGAAGCGCGCCTGGCGATTGGCGAAATCGAATTGGCGGGCGGGAAGACGGCGATCGCTCGCAAGGAACTGGAAGATGTGCAGCGCGAAGCTGCCGCGAAGAGTTTTGGGTTAATCGAACAAGAGGCGGCGAAAGCGTCGCGCGCCAATTAAGCCGGCCAATGCGGCGATCAGCATTCCGATTTCATTCGGCTCCGGCGTTGGCGCGGTGTCGGCTGCGGTGAACACGGGAGCGTTGGCCTGGGCGTCATATGCGAAAAAGATAGTCGCCGTGAGATTCCCCGCGAAATTGCTGAAGCCGAGAGTGATGGGAGAGGTGAAGGGCGGATTGGCGGTGATCCCAATTTGTGTTGGTGTACACGCGATATTCATCGCAGCGCAATCGGACGGGTCGCCCTCCAGAAAATTGATATCCGTGGGCACATCGTCGAAGGTGAATTGGGCCGAGGTTATCGATGTAGCGGCGCTCGGAGTTTGAAGCGAAAGTGTAAAAAGAAAATCGAACTGCGACTCGCCGGTCCCTGCAAAGCAGTCCGCCACGACGCCGTTTATAACAGCGCTCCCGCATGACGGAAATGTAATTGGATTCGGCGGCTCTCCGTAATCGGACGGATGTTTGACACCCGCCGCGAACGCGCTCCCTACGAGCAGGAATAAAATCGTGAGCCGAGTGGGCATTCGCCCATTATTCGGTGCCGGCGCCCGACTGTCAAGTTTGCCCGGTACTGGGCGGGACTGCTAGCTGTTCCGTTTCAGTTGCAGCTTGCGTTGCGCGGCGATCAGGCAGCCGAGACCCGCGACGAGGATTCCGATTTCGCTGGGTTCGGGTGCTGGCGTGACGGAACCGCTCGTCGTGTCGGCGGTGAAAACCGGAGCGCTAGCTTGATCCGAGTAGGCAAAGTAGATCGTGGCCGAAAGATTTCCCGTGAAACCGCTGAACTCGAGCGTGATCGGGGAAGACAGAGCCGGATTGTTCGTAATGGAGATAGAAGCCGGCGTGCAAGGGATGTTCATCGCTGCACAATCTGACGGAGTTCCCTCGAGCAGCCCAACATCAGTGGGCACGTCCGCGAAAGTAAACCCCAGCGAGGTGATCGACGTGGAGGCGTCGGGGTTCTTCAACGAGACGTTAAACAAGAAATCGTTAAAGCCCGGGCCGGTGCCGGTGAAACAATCGGCAACAACCAAACCTACTTGGGTAGTTCCGCAATTTCCAAAGTCGATCGCGCTAGGAGGGGATCCGTAATCCGACGGATGCTTGATTCCTGCGGCGAAAGCACTGGTCGCCAGAAGAGCGAAAAATGACAAACTCGTGAGTAATCGCGTCGATGTAGTCCGCATAGTCCTGGGGCCATTATTCGGCGCATATCGCGATAAGTCAAGCTTTCCGAAACATTAGGGTACGGGGGGTACTGTAACTAAGGATGTTACCTTTACTAACTACTACCTCCGATATATGACTCCATTTTTCATGACAAATGTCAATCTCTTCAAAACACTTATGTCTTGCAATGGATCGCCGGGAACTGCGATCACATCCGCGAAGTAGCCGCGTTTGAGCGCGCCAATCTGATCCTGCCAGCCGAGCGCCGTGGCGCCATTAAGTAATCCGGCTTGTAATGCGGCGAGAGGCGTCATGCCGTACTTGACCATCAATTCATATTCGCGCGCCTGGGTGCCGTGTGGAAACGGACCGACGTCGGAACCGGCAGCCATCGGTACGCCGGCTTGCAGTTGTTTGCGAAATTCTTCGGTATGAAATGCGATCATCTTCTTTTCGCGCTCTGCCTGAGCCTCGGAGTTCGCGTGATCGGCGAAATATTCGACGATGGCGAAAGTGGGGACGGCGAAGATCTGTTTGTCGCGCATGAGGTGCATCGTGTCGGCGCTCAGTTGGTCGGCATGATCGATCGTTACCACCCCGGCGCGCGCCGCGAATCCGGTGCCGGGCTCCCCGGTAGCATGCACCGCAACGCGCTTACCCACTCGCGCGGCTTCGCTGACCGCGGCACTTAGCTCCGCCTCCGTATATTGATAGGGCGTAGAGAAGTGGCCGTCGCGGAAAGAATCGCGGCCGGTTTCATAAATCTTGATAAAGTCCGCGCCTTCTTTGAACTGCTGCCGAATCACACTTACTAGCTCCGTAGCATTGTTGGCGTAAGTGGCGTTTGAAAGAACGTGCTGCTCGGGATTGTAGTGGATAGCATCTTCGTGGCCGCCCAGTAAGTCGACGGCATTGCCGCTGATCCGCAAGCGCGGACCTGGGATTTTTCCTTGGTTGATGGCGTCGCGCACCGCGGTGTCCGCCGATCCCGCTCCCTCCGTTCCCATGTCGCGCTCGGCGGTGAATCCAGCCATGAGATCGTCGCGGGCGGCGAGAGTCGCGAGGATGGTTCGCTCTGGCACAGATT
>DATGIH010000062.1:0-8976 GCA_035295865.1 Bryobacteraceae bacterium | reverse complement strand
CACGTTCAACTGATACACGCCCACGAATTGCGGACTCAGACCACTAAATTGGATGTCCGCGCCGATGCCGCCGATGCTGACAAACGGCTTATGCAACGAATGCGTGGTTTTGGCCGGGATGTCGCCTTGATCAGGCGTGGTATCAACTGGTCCTAACCCAGTAGCGTAGATGATGACGACATCGCCGATCGCCGCAGGGTGCGTGGTGCGCCCGGAAATACTGCCCACCGGCTGCGCGAGCGATCCGTCGACGTTTTGAATCGCGCCCATGGTTCCGATGGCGAAAATGGCCGGCGAGAACTCGCCGATCTTCACGGTTGCAGCCGAGGAAGAAGCGCCGTTGTTGGTGACGACCACCGTTGCGTCTCCGGTGGCCAATCCCCACGGCACCACAGCGTTGATCTGATTCGATTGCAAGAAAAGCAAGGGAGCATCGATGGTGTTGTTTCCATCGACGAATTTCACTGTGACGCCGCCGAGAGAAGTGGAGAGCGGGATACTGTCCGCGCCCGCTGTGGCTTTTGCCAAATTGCTTCCGAAAATTGAAAAGAGCGAACCGGGCGCGATGGCTTGGCCTGGGACGAAGCTGGCGCCGTTCACGATACCGCCGACTGTAGGCTGAGCCATCGCCCCGCCAGCAAGACTCAAAAACAAGAGAACCACAGTTAGTCGCATCTAGATTCAGTATGGGCGCTCCCTGGAATCCCGGCAATGGACAGAACGTAAAATATTTGTGAAGAATCACGGCTTCGGCCGAATGTTTCGGATGCGTTTCCAAGTGGCCGTTACTTCCGGATCGTGATTGGCGTCAAGATTCACGGCTTCAGTAGCTTCCGCTAGAGCGTCTTCGGGCCGATTGGTTAGTTCGAGCAACTGCGCCAGGGTCCAATGCGGCTTGAACCAGTTGGGCGACCAGGCAATCGCGTTTCGCAGACTGCGTTCGACGCTCACCGGGTCGTTCCCGGCGGCAAGTAAGTTCGCCAGGTTGTACCAGGCGTTCGCGCGATCCTCAGCGAAATTCGTGGCGCGAATACCGGCTTGGACCGCTTCTTGGCGCGCTTTTAAGCTTGTAGCAAACAGCGGGCTTCGGAGGGCGAGGTTCTGCATCGCGCGTGAATAGCGCAAGTCGGATCCGGAGCCGGCCGGTTGCCAACGCAAAACGGTCTGGTATGCGGCAGCGGCTCCTGCGGCGTCTGCTGACGCAATCCGGCGGTCCACCGTGGCAAGAGCAGCGTCGGCAACGACCAGGCGGATCGCGAAGACGAAGATTATGACTGCGAGCGTTGCGGCAACAGGAATGTACCAGCGTCGCTTGTTCGCCGCTGAAGTCCCTGGCGGCGACGCAAAACCTGCAAGAATGGCGACCAGCAGATAAAAGTACAAAGCGGTTGGCACGACGAATACAATGAACTGCTGGCACACCAGCATCGCCGCGAGGCCGCCAACAAGAGGCGCCGCTTCCGCTCGCCGCTGCAACCCCGCGCGAATGCCAAGACTGCACAGCGCCAGCATGGGCAGCAGACCCAACAAACCGCGGCTGGTGAAAACGTCCAGAAACATGTTGTGCGGCGATTCGTGATAAAAATCCGGATACGCGCGTGACAGTTCCACGGACTGATAGCGCGGAAATTCGGTAGCGAATGTCTCCGGGCCGAAGCCTTGGATCGGCCGGCTAGCCGCCATCCGGAACGAATCGCGCCAGAGCGGCAATCGCGCGCCGCCGCGTGTGTCCTCCAGCGACCAGTGAAGACGCGCTCTCAGCTTACTTCCCGGCGGCGAAAAGAAGAACAGGGCAAACGCTGCGATGAGTGCACAGCAAGCCACGATTGCACGAAGCCCCAACTTCGGACGTCCCGCCGCAAGGAAAACCATCCCGCCAACCAGCAAGCCAAGCATGGCGGAACGAGTTCCGCTCAAGATGATGGCAAGGATCATCACGGCTGCGCATGCGAGCGTCGCAATCTTCCGCCATCGGATTTCTTCCAGGCGTTCGAGCGCGATGCCGAAGAATACCGTCACCACAAGCCATGCCGCGAAATAGTCAGCGTGGCCCAGCGTTCCAGGAGGCCGCACGATGGTGAAGGGTCCTTCGCCTGCCTGGTACGCTTTTACCGGCAGCAAGGGATCCCAGCCGAAATATTGCGCGAATCCGTACAGGGCGGCAACTGCGCCGGCGGAGGTGGTCGCTCTTAAAAGCGCCAAAAGGTTGAGGCGATCCACGGCCACCCACGCACCGGCCACCAACACGAACAATAACAGCGCTGTTTCAGACAGGAATCCGAAGCGCCGCCAGTTCCCGCCACTCAGCGAAAGCGCCGGATGTGTGGAAAACGCAGTGGCGATGCCGCTGAACAACCATTCGGCCGCCAGCAGAGCTACCCACCATCGTCCAATTCGCGATTTAACGACGGCACCAATATTGCGAATGTTTGCGGACCGATATAACAAAATTAGCGCCGTACCGATTAGAAGAAACGCAATTTTGGGCGTAACATCGAAATAAGCGAGTAAGCCGGGCGTGATCACCAGCGGAACCAGTGCCGCAATCAACGGCACGAGCAGGCGCATATGAATCAGGCTAGCGCAGGTAGCGCTGAGAAACAGTATGTATCCTTCCTTTGACGCATTCGAATATGTCGAATACTTGCGCAGGCGGTGGCGCGTAGCTGGAATCGCATGCGCTGTGGCTGTACTCCTGTCACTGCCGCTGAGTTTGCTGCTGCCAAAACGCTACACCGCGACAGCGAGCATCATCATCGAACCGCCAGGGAATACGGACGCTCGAACCGCGATCGTGATCAGTCCGATGTATTTGGAGTCGCTGAAGACTTATGAACGGTTCGCCGATAGCGATAGTCTGTTTGCGCGGGCCGCCGAAAAGTTTCATTTGCAAACCGGCCCTGCAGCGCGACCCATCGAATCGCTCAAGCGAGGCGTCCTCAAAGTGACAAAGCTTCGCGACACCAAGATTATGGAAATCAGCGTGACGCTCACCGATCCGAAGCTGGCACAAAGCGTCGCTCAGTATCTAGCCGAAGAGACCGTGTCGCTGAGTCACGCGGAGAGTCTGGATGCAGACATGGAATCCGTTGCTGGGGCCGAAAAGCAGGCTGCGGCGGCCGTTCGGAAGCTGAACGAGGTGCAACACGCGTGGGCGGCTTTATCAGTTCGCGAACCCGTCGAGACTCTGCAAGGCGAGTTGGATGCAAACGTGGAATTGCAGGGCCGGTTGCGCCAACAACTGGTGGATACACAGGCGAACATCGCCGAATATCAGGAGCAAGGTAAGGCAGATTCGCAGTTCGCGCGCGAACAGCTGCAATCGGAGAAAGCGCGCGAAGCGGTCCTCGAGAAGCGATTGCAGGAGTTGAATCGATCGATTCAAGAGTTGGGTGCAACCATGGCCATCCGTAGCGCCCAGCGCGATGCACTGCAGAACGAATTAAAATCCGCTCAAACGGCAGCGGATGCGGCGGATACGCGGCTACGGGAACTGCGTGGGTCGGCGGGAAATCGCGGTGAGCGGCTGCGCGTGATGGATCCAGGAATTGTCCCGCAGCGCCCCAGTTCTCCCAACGTGCCCCTGAATGTCGCGGCGGCGTTGTTAGTGGCGCTGACCGCCTCCATCTTTTATCTGAGTTTTGCTTTCGTCAAAAGACGCCGAGCCATTGGATTCGAACCGACCGTGACTCGCGGGATGCGTGCGTGATTGACGCCGACCGAATCCGGGATTCGCGACCTTGGTTGGCCGGCACTGCGCTCGGCGTCTATGCGGCGCTCGCTGCGCTAGCACCTGGATTCGCCACCAAGGCTCTGTTGGGCGCACCACTGGTCGCGATTCCGGTGGTCTGGTTTATTCTGCAGGCGCCCAATCGCTGGCTGCTGTTGTTCTTTTTCACGGCGCTTCTGGCGCCACCGCTGCCGATCGCACTCGGGGACTCCGGTCCTCACGTAGCCCTGTTGTTCGCCGCCGCAGGGCTGTGGATCGGACTGCTGCGTTTTTCGGAGTGGCGTTTTCGCATCGATTCAGTTTCGGCGGCGCTTTTGAGCTTGCTCGGCATATTCCTCGCAAGCGTTGCAGCGGCGGCCATCTACTCGGGTCCCAACGTCGCCGCCGCGAGTTTAGCGCGTGTCGTTCTTTTCGGGATTTCTGTCTACACGTTTGTCTACGTTCGCGACGGACCTGGCAGTTTGCATCGACGACAATCGCTGCGAGCCATCCGCTGGCTGTTCTGGGCCGGCGTACTTACCGCATCGTTTGCTTGCGTCGATTTCTATTTCCAGTTCCCAGCGCCCTCGGGTTATGCGCAACAGTTTATCTGGCTCGAAAGCGGCGTCTTCCGCCGGGCACAGGGAGTGTTCTACGAAGCCAGCACGTTGGGGAACTTATGCGCATTTTTTCTGGAAATGATTGCCGTGGCCCTGTTTCGTCCGCGCGAGGACCAGCCGGTCCCCCGCTCTTTCATGTTTGTTGGTGGCGTAGCATTGGCCGGAGCCTTGGTGCTGTCGTATTCCCGCGCTTCCCTTTTGAATCTCGCGGTCGCTTTGATGGTTTTGGTGTGGCTGCACCGCGAGCGGATCCGATGGCGCCGCCTGCTTGTTGGCGCTTCGGTTTTTAGCGTTGGCGCCGCCGGCATGCTCGCGTTTGCGTTTCCGATCTTCGCCAGTGTTTACTGGCGGCGTGTCTCCGCGGCGTTTGAATACTTCTGGGAAGCTCCGAACCAAGTGTTATCCGGCCGCTTGGATAGTTGGCATACACTCTGGAATTTCATCGCCGCGGAGCCCTGGCATCTCTTGCTTGGGATCGGATACAAGACACTCCCCTATTCCGAATTTATTGGCAGCAAGGCGATCGGCGACAACACGTACCTCAGCCTGCTGGTCGAAACAGGGGTTCTGGGGTTGATCGCGGTTGTCGCGCTGAACATCGCGATTATGATTACGGCGCGACGCGCATCGCGCTCCTCAGATCCGGTCCGATCGTTTTGCGGAACTTGGATGTTCTGCTTCTGGGCCGGCCAAGTGGTCCAGATGTTTTCCGCCGACCTGCTGACATACTGGCGTGTGTTGCCTGTTTACCTGTTCGTGCTGGCGCTGGCTGGGAGCGAGCGGGACTAAGGGCTCGACGCGTGGACGTTCTTTTTCTGGATCAGTTCAGCGAACTGGGCGGTGCGCAAAAATGTTTGCTGGATCTTCTGCCCGAGATCCACGCGCGCGGCTGGCGGGCGTCCGCTGCTCTTCCCGGGAACGGTCCATTGGTGAAACTTCTGCAAGCGGAAGGGGTGCACGTTCACTCGATTCCCAGTGGACCCTATCGGTCTGGAAGCAAAAGCATCGCTGACATCGCACAATTCATGCACGATGTGCGGCAACAAGTGAACATCCTCCGCCCTCTTAAGTTCGATCTCTTGTACGTGAATGGTCCGCGCATGCTGGCCGGCGCCGCAAAGGCTTACGGAAACCGCGCAGCCGTGCTATTCCACGCCCACAGCCGGATCCCGGCTGGCGTGCAAAACTGGGTAGCCAACCGGAGTCTGCGGCAACTCAACGCGACCGTGGCGGCTTGTGCGAAGGCCATCGCGCCTGGGGTCTCGAGCCACGTGATTGCTAACGGAACCCCCGACATGGGATTTAAAGAGCGAAATTTCAACCAATGGCGGATCGGGATGATCGGCACCATTCGTCCGGAAAAGGGGCAGCTCGAATTTCTACGAGCTGCGGCGACCCTTGCGACAAAATTCGAAAATGTCCGATTCACGATCTGCGGCGCGCCAGCCGATCCCGGCGGGGATTACGATCGGGCCGTGCAAAAATATTGCGACGCGTTGCCCGTGGATCTACTCGGATGGCGCACGGATGTCGCCAGCGTTCTATCCGGTTTGGATCTGCTCGTAATCACGTCCAAGTCAGAGGGCATGCCCCGCGTCATGTTAGAGGCGTTTTCAGCGGGCGTTCCCGTGGTAGCGTTCCCGGTGGGCGGGATTCCCGAAGTCGTCCGTGACGGCGAGACCGGTTTCCTGGTTCACCGGAAAACCCCGGAGGCGTTGGCAGCATGCCTGGGCGGCATCATCCGGCGCGGCGGCGAACCAATCCGAAACATCGCCGCAAATGCACGGCGCGAATGGGAGAAGAAATACACCGTGGACATTTACCGCAAGAACATCACCGCGTTGATGGAGTCTCTGGTTTCGGGTCGGCCACCAGCACGCGAAATAGAACCGCAGCGATCGCACAGATAATTGCCGCCAAGACCATCACCGGCGGATAGCCGAAATGCGCCAGCAACCAACCCCCGCCTGCCGCAGCCGCAGCTTGTCCCGCGTACGAAACCAGAAAATTCAACGCTGAAGCACTGCTCCGCTCCGGTGCGCGCACCGATTCCATCAGCAGCGTAAACTGGCCGGGTTCGCTCATGTATTGCGACATCATGTAAGCGGAATATCCAACCGCGCCCCATACTGGGCCGCCGGCAGCAGCCAAAGCGACTAAAGCCAAGGACGTACCCAACTGCATTGCCGCAATTCCGCGCGTCAATCCGAACTTCCGGAAGACCAGCGGGGATAAGAGGATCGCTCCCACTTGCGCGATCTGCGCGGCGGCGAACACATAGCTGATCTGCTGCACGGGCAAATGAATGTGCTGCGCGAAAAACACGTTGAAGAACGGATTCAATGCTCCGGTGCCCACACTCCACGCAGCCATTGCAATCAGAAACCGCACCAAGCGCGGGCTCGGGCGATGCAGCTTTCTTTCGTCCGGCTGAGCCGCGCCGAAATCCACTCCACGCAGCGGCGCCAGCGACAGCAACACGAAGGCGCAGCCCGAAAATAGCGCCAAGCGATACGATTCAACGCCGGCGGAAGCAAGGTGCGTGCGCGCGATCCATCCGGGTAGCCTTCCCGCGGCCAGGCCGCCCAGAATTCCAATCGAGATCCCCGCCGAACAAATCAAGCTGAATCCGACCGGTCGGCTCTTTTCGGTGGTCAATTGCGTGATGGCCGGTGAGTAGGCCACTGGCCAGGCGGCGGACGCCAAACCAGCAACTGCCGCCAATCCAATGAGCGCGGGCGGAAACGTTACGTAGGCGCGGAGAGCGCCGAGCGCGGCAGTGGTGGTGAATGAAACCATCAACGTCCGCCGGATTCCGAAGCGTTGCATCGCGACGACCGCCAGTAACGTTCCCGCGATATTTCCCGCTGTCATTGCACCGGCCAACACGCCCAGAAAATCCTCGTGAAAACCAAGTTGCAGCAGGTAGAGGTTGTAGAGAAAGAAGAACACAAACATGCCGAAGTCAAAAAATGCTTCGGCAAAAAAGAAACGCCAGAACTGCCGCCCCAGCCCAGTCCCGCCGCTAAACCAGCGGATCGCGCTCGCCGCCACGGCCGGAAGGGCGCGAACGTGATGCCAGAATCGCGACGACAAGTATTGAATGATTCGATAGCGGCGAGCCATTCGAACACGCCAAGTCAGTTGCTGATTCGTGACGTGCACCGAATCCAGCGCTTTCGGAAATTGCTCCGGCAATAACCTGCGGCGAAGTACCGACCATTTCGCGGTGCGCGTATCGAGCAGCGCCCAATGCAGCCACAGCTCGTCCTTGTTCGGATGAAAACGGGTGGTCAACGGGGATGCCGCATACCAATCCATCCAGCGCGTAACATCGGACGGCAGCCGCTCGATCGCTTCTTGAACCACAGGAGAGACACGGCAATCGAACCAACGCTGGGCGAGCGAAAAGCAGACCGCTTCTATTCGCTGTAGCGATTCGGGATGCAGACGGGACCAGGTGCACCAGAACGAGGGGTCGTCCGCCGAGTGTTCCAAGTGCCAGGCAATTTCGTAAATGTGGAATGGACGCGCGCTGCCGCGCAACAAGTGGCGTAGCAGATGCAATGCTGCATAGGCGAGCTCATCCGCCGGATGAAACGCCGTGAAGCAAAGCCCGTCGAGTTCTCGCCGCTCGCGGCGCCCCCAGAACTCATTTAAACCATCGGGAGCGAATCGCTCGGTGGATTCGTCCCAGAGCTGATAATGCAATTCAAGCGAGACCGGACTTTCCGGATCGAAGAAATCGCCACGCCATTGCCAGCCGGTTCTTCGAACCAGCATGGGCAGGTGATCCACAGCGAGCGACTTCTCCGCGATCGGCTCGTAGCCCAATTCCAGCGCTGCAACGTAGGCGCGCGAGACGTCCGCCTCCGTGAGCAGCAGATCCAAATCGCCTTGCGGACGTTGCCTTGGATCCTGCACGAACCGCGGACAATGCGTGAAGCCTTTCAACACCAGATGTTCCAAGCTCAGCGGCACGAACACGCTTGCCACTTCCCTGTAGGTACGCTTAGTTACTTCCCAGCGCGTAGCCGTGTTCGCCAGGTTGCCTTCCATCCGGCTGCGCACCCAATCCGGTAGATGCTCACGGCACGCGACGCTCAGGTAGAGCGTCAACTGCGTGCGATCGCAAAAATCGAGCGCTCGCTTCCAATCCTTATCGCTGAGTTCCTGGAGCTGCGCGAAATCCGGCGAGGAGAACCGCAGCGCGGCCATGACCGCGCGAACGTACGGGGGAACCACTGAGTCGGCGAAGGTCAGAAATCGAATCTTAAAGCAAATTGCAGGCGGCGTGGGTTGCCTGCGGAAAATGCCTTGCCGAAGAAGGGTCCGAAGTCAGGATACGGACCGGGGATGCCGATGTTCGGATGATTCGCAATATTAAATGTCTCGGCGCGGAACTCAACGGTCTTGCCTTCGGTTACTACGAACCGCCGATGCAACGCACCGTCTATCACCGCATTCCCCGGGCCTGGCAGGATATCGCGTCCGGCATTGCCAAAGGTGAAAGGCGCCGGATCGGAAAATGCCGCGACGTTGAAGAAGTGATCTGCATTTCGCTGTCCGGAAGGCAAGTTGACGTTGACGCCCGGCACTACGTTCGGACGGTTGGGTGTGCCCGAGTTCGCAAAATCGGTGGAGTAA
>DATGIH010000061.1:0-2947 GCA_035295865.1 Bryobacteraceae bacterium | reverse complement strand
TTTGCCATCAAAAGAAATGCGCAGCGACAGGGTCCCTGAGAGCTTTTCGTTCGGGTCTAACGTCGCTTGAATGCCTTGTTCGATCGGATTGTATCGCCACGAATTCGAATATCCGTTAATGCCCGATTCGAAGCTTGGATCCCACACCGCCGAACCCTGCGGCCGGAACATCGGTGGAAGGTTTGCCCGTTCCGTGCCCTGCTCCCACACCCGCCGCGCCGCGGCGTATTCCTTGTTGTCCGCCAAGGCCCGCACCAGCGGATCGAAATCCCTGATTTCCAGTCGCGGATCAAGCGCCAACAACCGCGTCCAGACCAACTGCGCAAGCCCCAGTTGCCGCGCAGCCGTAGCCTCCGCGATTACGTCTCCGTAGACGTTCGGCTGGGCCGGCAGAAGCTGACCCAAAATTTCGTCCATATTCGGATCGGCCCGATATACACGGGAAAACGCCGCCGCGGCGCGGGTCGGATCGATTTCGATGGCATGGTGCAGTTGCTCGAACGAACCGGGCAAGTCGCCGTTGCGCAGCAGAAAATTTCCATAACGCCAGGCCACTTCGGCCGAGCCCGGATAACTCTTCACCGCTTGTTGGTAGGCTTCCTTGGCATTCGCCGTATCTCCTTCTAGTTCGTACGTCGTTCCCAGATCCAGCCAGGCATCCGTGAACAGCGGATTCAGGGCGACAGCTTTTTTCAAGGATTCTTTGGCCGCCACAGGATCGGGATCTTCCAGGTTGAACTGCTGAAAATGCCCCAATCTGTACAAATATTCAGAATTGCGCGGCTCCAATCGTGTCGCCGCTTTTAGCTCCACGCCCTTCTCTCCGTCGCCGCGAATCTGCGCCCACGCCATGCGCCCGGCGAAAAAACACATTGCTGCCGCCAAAACCAGGGCGACCATCACGATGAGCATTCTGGAAAGGGATTCGGATAAACGCAGAATCATCAACCGCTAATGTGCCTAGGCAAGTGCGGGGATGCAAGAATAAAACACAGGAAATGCCAGCCGTTCCAAAATGGAACGCGTGCTTTAGAGGGAGCCGCGTTGGCTATTTGCCGTACGATGACGCGCTGTGCGCGTCTTCTGACCGCCCGCGACGTCGAACATCGATGCCCAGGCGCTTGATCTTCTGGTTCAGGGTGGAAAGTGGAATCAGGAAGCGTTCCGCGGCCTCGGTCTGGTTCCAGTTGGTGCGTTCCAGCATATCGATGATCACGCGGCGCTCCACTTCATCAATGATCTGGAAGAGCGACGGATTTGGACTGGGATGGTCGGCCGCCAGCCGCGAGCCGGGCTCACCCGGCAAGGGCGGCAAAAATTCGGAAAGTTGCAGTCGTACGCCTCGCACAATTTCCTTGCTGCGCACCGATTCCGGCAGCAGCTCCACGTCCACGCGCTCCTGCGTGGAAAGGACCACGGTGCGCTCCACCACATTTTCCAATTCGCGCACGTTGCCCGGCCAATCGTAGTCCATCAACAGCTTCATGGCCGCGGGCGTGAACTGCCGAAGCGGCTTGTTGTTCTCCTGGCAGAAGCGCTCCATAAAATGCGCCAAAAGCAGCGGCACATCTTCGCGGCGCTCGCGCAGGGGAGGCAAGCTCAGGTGGATTACGTTCAGCCGGTGATACAAATCTTCGCGGAAACGGCCTTCTTTCACGAGAGAAAGTAGATCCACGTTGGACGCCGCAACGATCCGCACATCGACTTTGATTTGTTCCGTGCCACCCAGGCGCATGAACTCGCGTTCCTGAATCACGCGCAGCAACTTGGCTTGCGTTTCATGGCTGACCGTAGCGATTTCGTCGAAGAAAATCGTTCCCTGATCCGCCACTTCGAAAAGACCCTTCTTTGAACTCACCGCGCTGGTGAACGCGCCCTTCACGTGCCCAAAGAGCTGCGATTCGAGCAAATCCACGGGGATCGATCCAGTGTTCACCGGCACAAACGCCTTATCCGCGCGGGTCGAAGCCGAATGAATCGCTTTGGCGATTAGTTCTTTACCGGTGCCGCTTTCTCCGCTGATCAGCACGGTCGAACGCGAAGGCGCCACCTGCGAAATCAGATCGAAGAGCGTCAGCATCTTGTCCGCTTTGCCGACGATATTGTGGAAATTAAAGCGCTGCTTCAGCGCCCGCTTGAGCTGTACGTTTTCGTCGCGCAGTTTGCGCGCTTCCACGGCCTGCGCCACCTGCGCCAGCAATTCGTCGTTGGACCACGGCTTGGTGATGTAGTCCATCGCGCCGTTCTTGAACGCCGCGCGAGCCATCTCGATCGAGCCGTAGGCGGTGATCAAAACAATCGGCAGGTGCGGGTCATGCAACCGGATGTCCTTGAGCATTTCCAGGCCATTGCGGTCCGGCAGGCTCACATCCAGCAGCAGCAAATCATAGGGGCGCTCTTCCAGGCGCGTCAGCCCGGACTGCCCGGTTTCGGCCATCGCTACCTGATAGCCCTCGGTCTTCAGCAGGAGCTCGAGCCCCTCGCGTATTTCCGACTCGTCGTCGACAACTAAAATGGACCCTTTAGACATGAACCGCTTTCCTGACTGCTGGGAATTCGACGTGGAATGACGTGCCACGGCCCGGTGTCGAGCGAACATCCACCTTGCCGGCGTGTTCCTTGATAATTCCGTAACTCACGGAGAGACCCAATCCCGTGCCGCGCCCGCTCTGCTTCGTGGTGAAGAATGGGTCGAAAATCCTATGGATGTGTTCGCGGGCGATACCGTTGCCCGTATCGACCACTTCGATTTCCACGCTGCCGTTATGCGCCAGGGTCCGCACTTCCAGCATGCCGCCCGATGGCATGGCGTCACGCGCATTCAGAAACAGATTCAGGAATACCTGCTGAAGCTTGTTTTCCGATCCGCGCACCGCCGGCAATCCCTCGGTCAATTGCTTCACCACCTGAATCTTCGACGTCTTTAATGGATGCGAGACCAGCGAAA
>DATGIH010000060.1:0-5209 GCA_035295865.1 Bryobacteraceae bacterium | reverse complement strand
AAAGAGCGCCGCGCGCGAGCAGCATCTGGAAATTGTTCGGATGCGCGCCGCCGAAAATCGCCGCTGGCTGCTGAGGCCGACCAACGATGGGATCACGGCGGTCATCGATCCGGCTGGCCGCGTCGCCCAGCGTTGGCCGCTGTATCAGGAAATATCAGGCGGAATGGCGTTCAACTATACCAGCGGCACGACCCCGTACACCAATTACGGCGACTGGTTCGCATGGGGGTGTTTCATTCCCGCTGGGATTGCGCTGTTCTTCTCTCAACGCCCGCACTACAGACCGAACCGCGACCACAAGGGAGCGGTTCGGTAGCCTTACCAGAAACGAAAAAACGAACTTCAACCGTGCCTGATTACGAGTACATCGCCATCCTTGACGATATACTCTTTTCCTTCGAGCCGTAGCAGTCCTTTTTCCCGGACGCCCGGATATCCGCCATGATCGATCAGCGTCTGCCAATTCACCACTTCGGCTTTGATGAATTTCTTCTCGAAGTCGCTATGGATCGCGCCGGACGCCTTCACGGCGGTGCTGTGGGTCGGGATGGTCCAGGCGCGGACTTCGGTTTCGCCCGCGGTTAAGAACGACATCAGGCCGAGGAGCGCGTAGGTCGCTGAGATGAGACGTTCCAAGCCCGATTCTTTGAGGCCGTAGCTCGCCATATATTCAGCTACTTCCTGCGGAGAAAGCTCCGCCAGCTCCGCTTCGATTTTTCCGCAGATCGCGGTGACAGCAGTGCGCGAGCGTCCGGCCAGTGGACCTTTCCTGTACTCTGCCTCAACCTCGTGCATGCGGCCGGCATCTTCTTCGCCGATGTTCAACACGTACAGCATGGGCTTTTGCGAAAGGAATTGGAATCCGCGGACCATCTTCTCTTCTTCGGCGGTGAGTTCCAGAGTTCGCAGCGCGGTGTTCGCTTCGAGCGTCGCTTTGCAACGTTCGATGAGAGCGATTTCACGCTCGAGCTCGGGCGTTTTCCCACGCTTGCGATCTTTTTCAAGACGCTCCAGCCGTTTCTCCACGACAACCAGGTCACTGAGGATCAATTCCGTCTCGACGTCTTCCAGATCGCGCACCGGATCAACGCTGCCTTTTTCATGCGGAACAGTGTCGCTTTGGAAAAGACGCAACACGTGAGCGAGCGCGTCGGCCACGCGCATGCTCGCGAGATAGCTCGGATCGCGCAAAGCTTCTTTTGAAATCGATGGAAAGTCCAAATACTCAACGGTCGCGTGCGTGATCTTGGGTGGATTGAAAATCTTGGCCAGCGCGTCGAGCCTGGCGTCGGGAACTTTCGTGACGCCCACGCGGGCTTCGAGCAAGCCCATGCGGGCCGGCTCGTGGACGCCGGTCAGGATGGTGAATAACGATGTCTTGCCCACCATGGGCAAACCGATAATGGCAGTTTTCATAAAAAAACGTTTCTGGTTTCTCGTTTCTGGTTTCTCGTTCCCGAATCGGGAACGGTCAGAGCGGGACTTCGACTAGTGTCAAAATCTCCTGCAGTATTCTCTCGCTGATTTCGGCGCTGCGTTGGGCGAGTGACGCTCGCGCGTTGATCGCCACGCGATGCGCAAAGACTGGGATCACCAGGCGCTTCACATCGTCTGGAATCACATAGTCGCGGCCGTCCAGCATCGCAAGCGCTTGCGTTGCCCGATAGAGCGCTTGCGCCCCACGCGGACTAACGCCCAATGCCAACGATTCGTGTGTGCGCGTCTTTTCGACGATGGCCAACATGTAATCCACCAGCGTTTCGTCCACACCAATTTTGCTGGCGCGCTGCTGCAGGTCGAGAAGATCCTCGCCTGAGAGCACGGCAGGCGCATGCTCGTTTTGCACGTTATCCGCATTGCGCAAAATCTCGCGTTCCGCTTCGCGATCCGGATAGCCGATGCGAATCCGCATCAAGAACCGGTCGAGCTGGCTTTCAGGTAGCGGATAGGTGCCGTGATGCTCCACCGGATTCTGCGTGGCCATCACCATGAACGGCTGCTCCAGCGGATAGGAGTGGCTTTCGATGGTCACTTGCACTTCGTTCATCGCCTCAAGCAAAGCGGATTGCGTCTTGGGCGTGGCGCGATTGATTTCATCGGCCAAAAGGAAATTCGTGAATACCGGACCTTGCTTGAACTCGAAATCCTGCGTATGCGCGTTGTAGATGGTGACGCCTAAAACGTCCGACGGCAGCATGTCGCTGGTAAACTGCAGACGATGGAAGCGGCAGTGCACGGCGCGCGCCAGAGCCTGCGCGAGTGTGGTTTTGCCGACCCCTGGGACGTCCTCAATGAGGATATGTCCTCTCGCCAACAGGCATACAATGGCCAGCCGCACCACATCCGGCTTGCCTCGGATGGAGGTGTTGAGCGACACTTCCAAATCATTGAGCTTGGACAGCGCCTCCGGCGCGGCAACCATTACTGTCATTGTACTCTGTCGAAAGCTTTGTTCTCTCCTCTAAGACGAACGAAACAACCGTTTCGACGATAGCTTCCTGCCGCGCGGCGATCCATCTGACACTCAACCCTCTAATCGGCTGAATCGAGGCTCGTCGAAACCGTTGGCGGGCCGTGGAAAACCCGAAGCCACGTCAAAAACAACGGTTGGACAACGGTTGTTTTCTCGCTAAGTCATTGATTTTGCTATTGGTTTTCGCGAAGAAAGCCGATACCATTGGGTGACTTTTGAATCTAAGCCAAAAGGAGAGTTTCAATGAAAAAAGCATTGGCAGTGATGTTCGCTTTGGGGATTAGCGCGGCTTATGCCGCTTCGTCTTATCACGTGACCTTATACAAGGCCACAACCATCAACGGGACGCAACTGAAGGCGGGCGACGTGAAGCTCGAGCTTCAGGGTGACAAGGTTGTCATTAAGCAAGGCAAGACCAGCGTGGAATCCGCAGTGACTGTGCAGAACGGCGACCACAAATTCGATGCCTCTTCGGTCGGCTATGTCGGCGACAGCGCGAACAATGAGGTTCGAGAGATCCGTTTGGGCGGCACCACCACGAAACTATTGTTCGGCTCTGGCGACAAGACAGCGAACGCCGGCGGCAGCCGCTAAGTTCGCCCGCTCTCCCGTGTCAAACTGAGATCAGTGGACAGGTGGGAGAGCATCGCCGAAAGGAAGATCCGGGAAGCGATGGAAGCCGGCGAGTTCGAGAACTTGCCGTCCAAGGGCAAACCAATCCCGCTGGATGAAGATCCGTTCGAGGATCCCAGCCTCAGGATGGCGCACCATCTGCTGCGAGTCAACGGATTCGCCCCGCCCTGGATCGAAGAAGCGAGCGAGATCGATCGCGCCTCCGAGAAAGTGCGCGCGGATCTTGCAAGCGCCCGTCGCAGCCACGCTGTCTCGTCCCCAAGCCGGCAGCGTGCGCTCGACGGTTTGCGCCGGGAAGTGGAGGAGTTGAATCGGCGGATTTTGATCTATAACCTGAAGTGCCCGTCGGCGCGATTCCACAGGCTGCCGGTGAAATTAGAAGACTAACGGGCGCGCGCGAAGTTTTGGCGGCCGGTGATCAAGCGATCGTTGGCCATGCGGCTTGCTTCTTCGGCTTCCGCTCGATCCACGCCTTTTGCGGTGATATGGAAGCGGCCGTTGTCGGAACGCATGATGTAAGCCTGCTCGCGCAGGTACCAGAGACTGAATTCCAGGTGTTCGCGCGGGCATCCCAGCAGTTCTTCCAGCTCATGGATGGTCATCACTGGATGGGCGGGCTGATTCATCCGGGCCGTGTAGAGCAGATCTAAAATTCCGCGGCGCTTGGAAACCTCGGCGCGTTTCCCGATGGCCGCGTCGTCCTGGTCGAAAATTTTCCAGCGAACCTGTTTCTCGGAATGCAGACTGATGTCGTAGGCGGCTCGCTTTTCCGGATCGCTGAGGACCTGGTAGGCCTCCATGATTCCGCGAAAGACTTCGGCATTTCCGGTTTCGACATTGTCCGGATGGAAGCGCTGCGCCATTAACCGGAACACGCGATGGATGGTTTCCGGATCCGCTTTCGGGTTGACTTGCAGAACTTCGTAGTAGTCAATGATCGGTTCCGAGTACCCCGTGGGCCGGTCGGATTCTCCGCCATCTTCATACACCAGGCCGGCGTTGAACGAGCCGTCTTCTAATTGAATGCAGCGAACCACGCGCGCCCGGCATTTTCCGTTTGCCGTTGGCCCGCCCGCATGGCCGTTCACCACGACATAGGTATTTTCTTCGAGCGCCACCGACACCTCGACACCGATGGCGACTTCGCTGGCGTCGATGATCTTCGCAAGTACCTCGCCCGGAGACCCTGGCAGATTCTCGAGCTTTACCCAGGCAGCCTCGTTATCCGAGATTGCCCGGCGGCGCGGTTTCCGGCGCCGATCTGACACTCGTGGCATGTTCGCTACTCTGATCGGCAGTTCTAAGGGAGAATATTAGATGGTTCTATACCCCGATGCTGTCTAATTCGTTCCCCCGAGGAGTTCTAACGTGTTGAAACCTGAGCTTTCAGAGCCCCAATTGGAGGCCGCCCTCACGGTTCTTGAACCGTTATTGGGGCGTCTTCGCGCCCAGGCCGCTCAGCTGCCCCCGCACTCGGATTCCGCCCTGGTGTATGTCCCAGTACAGAAAAGCGAGGCCCCGTGACCATTGCCGAAGCCGGCCAAGCACTGCGCACCAGGCGGGTCTCCTGCCTGGAATTGACCGACCAGTGCCTCGACCAGATTGCGAAGCTGAATCCCCGGCTGAACGCATTCATTACCGTGACCGCCGAAACGGCTCGGACGGCAGCCCGGACATTGGATCATGAGTTGGCCAACGGCCGGGATCGGGGGCCGCTCCACGGCATTCCAATCGCGCACAAGGATCTGATCTCGACCAAAGGCGTTCTCACTACCTCCGGATCCAAGCTGTTCCGGAATAATGTTCCGGCTGCCGATGCACCAATCGTTGAAAAGCTGGCTGCGGCAGGCGCGGTGCTGGTTGGCAAAACCGGGCTGCACGAGATCGCCTACGGAATAACGTCGGACAATCCGCACTTCGGGACCATCCGGAACCCGCGCGATCCGTCGCGCATTCCCGGTGGGTCGAGCGGAGGCGCGGGCGCTGCGGTTGCAACGGACATGGCCTACATGGCCACTGGCACCGATACAGGCGGATCGATTCGCATTCCGGCTTCTTTCTGCGGCGTTGTTGGACTCAAGCCCACCTATGGCCTGGTGGATC
>DATGIH010000059.1:0-15969 GCA_035295865.1 Bryobacteraceae bacterium | reverse complement strand
CAAGAATCCGTTGCCGCCAACCGCCAGACGCTTGGTTATGTTGTGCATGCCCACGAACTCCCAGACAAATTCGCTACCGGAACGATAGTGGGTGGCATCGTTGGTGTAGTTGACGATGTACTGAAATTTGGAGCTCACTTCGGTTTTCCCTTGGTGAGGCAGGTAGGAGAACGCAGCCGAAGGCGCGGTGGCGTAGCTATGCTGGCCAATATTCACGAGGTCGGTCTTGTTGTAAGAGAAGCCTGGCGTATAAACCTCCATGCCATACCACCAGTACAGAGCGCCGGTTTTGTAAGCGATGGCGGTTTCCAGATCCGGGTTTCCAAAACCGGCCTTGTTTCGCGATCCGAACGGCGCGTTGAGGTGGATGTCGACAATTGGAACAGCCGCCGTATTCACCAGCGATCCGCCCAACAAGTGCACGCCCCAGTTATGCACAAACTTGAAAGCTACCGCACCCACTCTGAGATGGAACCCGGGAACGAGCGCGCGTCCGTTGGATCCCGCCAGTTCGTTGGCTTCATAGAAATTATTGAACACCAGCAGCATGCTGTCGCCGGGCCCGATCATCCGGCCAGGCATGATGGTCTCCACGCCAGCGGGATAAACGCTGGTCCCTCCCTCGGACGCATAGGCTGCGGCTATGGATAATATCCCGAAGCACAGACACAGGAAGAGCCGGCGTCCCGCCTTTTCTAGTATCGAAATCGAGAAAATAGATCGGGATTGCAAGTGCATATCGAACCCTTGGTGCATATAGAAATACGTGTCCTTTCGAACGCGCTTCGGATGACTCCCAAAACCCCGTTTGGGAAAATCGCGACGCTTTGATGAGTGCCAAGCTGCGTTACTTAGGCTCATCGGCCCGCGGCGCGAAAGTTGCAAAGCTAATTTGCGGTTTCGGCAGCACGATTTTATGAAGGTTCGTGTTTCTCGGCCGATGCGTTAAGCAGACGCCATTTCGGCGTCTCGCGGGAGAAGCGAACTAATGACACAGACCAGTATCCGGACCAGGCTGTTCGTATGTTTTGGCTTAGTGGTGGTGGCGGCGCTCGGAGCGGCAGGCTATTCACTGCTCACGCTTCGCCACATCAGCAGCCAAACTCAGGAGGAGATCGTGGGCAGCGCCGCGCGGCTGGATCTATCGCGCCAAATGACAACGGGTATCGCGAACATGCGCAGCGCCATGCGTGGCATCTCGCTGTTCTGGATGATACACGCTCCGGGGCCATTCGCCAAGGCCCGCTCGACTTTCGACGACACAGCGGCTGAAATGCGCAAGAACATCCAGCAGATGGAGGCGTCCAAGCTGACTGCGGAAGATCAGGCGGCTGTCACCGCGATTCGATCGGCCTTGGACCAATGGGTTGACGGTTTCCGGGAGTTCGCCGATATGACCGTGGCTGGAAAAGGGGATGAAGCTAGCGTGATGGCGCTGAAAAAGAGCACGCCTCTCATGGATGCACTGCAGAAGAACACAGCTGCTTTCGGCCAGACCAATAGCGCGCGCCGGGACGCCGGTATCGCCGCCACGCAAGCCGGTATCCGGGTCAATCAGCTCGTGATGCTGGCGATTACGGTTCTGGTGCTATTGGCCGGCGCCGGAGGGTTTTTGGCTGTGAACAGTCTGGCTACCAGCTTAAAGAACATTTCAGAGACCGTCGCGGAGGGCGCCCACCAAGTTGCACAGGTGGCCGCGCAGGTTTCCTCATCCAGCCAGGCGCTGGCCCAGGGTTCATCGGAAAATGCCGGATCGCTCGAAGAGACCTCTTCGGCCGTGGCCGAGATTAGCGCAATGGCTAAGCGGAATACCGAGAATTCTCTGAATGCGGTGCGCATCGTAACGCATTCCGGGCAGCAGTTTGTCGAGACGAACCAGGCGTTGGACGGGATGGTATTGGCCATGAACGAAATCAACGGGTCCAGCCAAAAGATCTCGAAAATCATCAAGGTGATTGATGAAATCGCGTTTCAGACCAACATCCTGGCGCTCAACGCTGCCGTGGAAGCAGCGCGCGCGGGCGAAGCTGGGTTGGGTTTCGCGGTGGTGGCGGACGAAGTACGCAACCTGTCGCAGCGCTGCGCGCAGGCAGCCAAAGATACCGCCGCGCTGATTGAGGAGTCGATTGCAAAGTCCGATGGCGGAAAGTCCCAGGTGGACCGAGTGGCGGGAGCGATCCGCGGCATTACTGGGGAAGCTGCCCAGGTTAAGACGCTCGTGGACGAAGTGAATGTGGGCAGCCAGGAGCAGGCTCGGGGCCTGGATCAGATCGGCAACGCAATCACGCAAATGGAACAGTCCGGCCAGACCACAGCGGCGTCGGCCGAGCAAACGGCGGCCGCGGCAGAAGAACTGGCAGCGCAGTCGGCCACGTTGACAGACATCGGAAAGCAATTGCGGGCGCTGGTGGATGGCGGTGCTGCACAAGAAGTTGCCCCGCAGCGCTGACGCAGGTATCTTGTCGAAGTCACGATCGCTACTGCAGCCACCCGTTCGGACTCCCCGCCATCCGCCAGCTCCACATCAGAAACGATGTCGCCGTCAGATCGATGGCCGGCTCTGTGGTGCTGTACGATTGCACGTTGTCCTTATAAATCGCGGGAATCGATGGATCGTCGAAAATCTTGAACGCGTTGCCGCCGTCGGGCGGACATTTGAGCATTCCATCCAGCGCTCCCGATGTTGCCCCGAATGCCGGGCCCTCCGATACCGCGCCCCACAATACCGGAGTTCCGCCGGAAGTTCCATTCAGCGCGCCTGCGAGATTCGCCGCCTGGTGCTGGATGCAATTCGGGAAAGTGGAACCATCGCCCACGATGAACGACGATCCCCAGGCGTTCGCGCCCAAAATATTCGCGAGCCAGCGCTGCGAATAATTGTCGTAATGCGCGTAGTTCGTCAGGTAATGCGCCTGGCTCGCCATCACCGAGATTCCGGCGCCATGCGCCGTGGTGTCGCCGTTCCAAGACACGCCGAATCCCCAAGGATCGCTTCCGGCGTGCGTGATCGCATCGCCCACCTGCTTCAAGAACTGGTTCTTGATCGCGGTCTGCCCAATCGCCAAGCCGCTCGGATTCCCGGCCAGCTTGATCGCGCGAAAGAGTTCGAAATGCGCAAGGCCGCTCACGTCGTAGAGATTCAAAGTATCGGCCGCGCCGATATTGTAAACGTGGTTGATGTAGTTCTGCGCGAACTGCGCCGCCTGTTTCAGATAGAAGTTCGGATTGGTTTGCGGCAATCCCGCCGGTAGGTTGGCCGGCTTGCCCGCGCATTGCAGCGCCAGATACAGCTCCGTCGCGCCCAACTCCATGTCATCGGACCAAACGGTTTCGCCGTATCCATCGAACGGCATAATCGTGAGCAGGCAGCCGTTGGTGCAGGTGCCTCCGTCCACCGATGGAGCCGGTTCTGCGAAAGAAGTATCCGCAAGCGCGAAAATATCTTCGGCGCTTTTCAAGCATTGATTCGCGAGATCCGGTTTCGTGGTCCGGTTCAACTGATAACAGACTGCGAATGCCGCCGCCATTCGTCCCGCCAGATTCGGACTCACGGGCGATCCCGCAGGTCCCGCGACAAACACCGGCCGATGGCAGATGAACGTCGCGTCCGAGCTGCAACCGTCGAAGTTGTCGTCCGCCTGCGGCAGGCGCCAGATGTCGTAGTCACTCAAGTAGCTGAAGTTGTTCCAATCCTGGCTATTGCCGACCTGGTAGTAAAGCGTGCTGGATTTGTCGTCCCACATCTTCAGCAGAAACCGGATGCCGAACTCGGCTTCTGCCGAAAAATCCGTGTTCGCCGGTGGACCCGCCGCGTTTCCCGAGTACGATACCGAAGCCGGCGGGGCGGGCGGATAATGCGGCGCGTTCGGGCCCATCTGATTCGGAAAATCGCGCACTCCGATCTCCTGCAGCGCGACTGTATAACTGATGGTCTCGACATATTTCATGTAATCGCCCGCATCCCACCAGCCGCCGGACGCATCGATCACTTTGCCCGTGGCAGTCAGCGGGGTTCCCATTGTAGTAATGGAGTCGTTGCTGTCGAGAGGAGGCGTCAAATAGACGGATGCGTTCTGATCGTTGAGGTGGCCGGGCGCGCTGCGCAATGCGTTCGCGATGTAGTTCGGTCCGTCGCGCTGCGTCTGATAAAAGAATTTCGTATTTAACAGCAGCCCCGGATAAAGCACAGAAGGAGCGTTCACGGCGAACGCGGGCGAAGTAGCCGATGGATGTCCGGGAATCGAAATGGTGTAAGTATCGCCGCCGGGAACGGTGAAATCCAGTGCGTAGATGTTGTAGGTGAGCGTGGCGCTGTTCACCCAAGTACCCAGTAGAGCGCCAACGGGGGATGCAGCCAGTGTCTGGCCGGCCGAATTCACCACTTTGAAGTTGGTCGCCGAGGTCCCCTGCTTCGACATCAGATAAGCGCGGAAAGGTCCTTTGCCGGTTTCATATCCAACTTGGCTGACTCGAACGTAGACGGACTCTGCACTCACGTTGGCGACAAGAAACGCGGCGAGAATAAAAATATTGCGGAATCGCATGCAGGGAGTATACACCTTCGACCCCGCGCGGATTCGCTAAGCCGGCAAGCTTCGAAATGCCCGAAGTTTTCCCATGAGAGGGTGCTTCAAAACCTTCGGTTGCTCGGCCAGGATGACCGGATGGCCCTGTTTGAGCAGCCGCTTGATCAGCTTTTGCTCGCTTGAAAACCATCCGGGATGTTCGCACCCGGCGATCAAAACGGTGTCCGGACCGAGCGAGGCGTGCAGAGTATCGAGCACATCGCGGCCGAAAAAGATTTGAATCTCGACCGGTGCGCCGGCCTGATCCGCAAGATCGCGAAGACGCTGTGAGAGAATCTGGCTGTCGACGGGAGAGTGCTCCAGCGGCAGTGGATAGGGAACCACTTGGACGTAAATCAAGCTGATCCGCGCGCCGAGTTCGGCGGCGAGTCCGTCGGCCATCTTCAGCGCACGCAATGTCTCCGGCGCGGATGAAAACAGCACGCCGACTTCGAATCCCACACCCCGAGCCTAGCGGCAAAGGGATAAGGAAGGCATAAAGATGGGGTGAGGATTTCGTAAGCCGACGCCAATCGGCCGCAGCCCGATTGTTACTCCGACCCATAGCAAGGACAAGACTTTCGTACCATAACTCTCATTTCAGGTAGTGCCGATATATTAAACGTGCCTCGGGTCACATCCAGATTGCACCAGGGAACGGCATTTGCCGTACTTGTGCTCGGTTGTCTGGCCACCCCGCTCAAAGCCCTTCCTGTCCTTAAGCAAGTGTCTGAAATCAGGAAGCTTAGCGTCTACGAAGCGCGCCAGGGATTTCCGGTCCAACTGCGCGGCGTCGTCACCTACTTCGACAACATCGGCCCGGACTTCTTCTTTCAAGACGCTACGGGCGGCATTTGGATCCACTGGACCCCGGGTCTGCCTAATCCGCAAAGGGGAGACTTGCTGGAATTGGAAGGTGTCACCACTCAGGCCGATTTCGCGCCCGATATCGCCGAGCCGCGCTGGCATGTACTGGGAAAAGGTGCGTTGCCCACGCCAGTTCATCCTTCCTATGAGCAATTGGCCTCTGCGGTAGAGGATAGTACCTGGGTAGAAATCGAGGCGATTGTCCGGGCTGTGTCTCTTGATACTGCTCCTGCTCCCGCCGGCGGCTATCTTCGCCTGAAATTAGCCGTGGACGGTGGCCGCGCGCTCGCACTGCTTCCGCCGCCTCCCGATAATAAGGCTCCGACGGACCTGGTAGAGGCGCGCATCCGGTTTCGCGGCGTGGCCGCTTCGGTTTTCAATCGCAAGAACCAGATTCTGAGCCCGCTGCTGCATATTTCTTCGCTTTCCGATATTCAGATCCTCGAAAAACCGGCTGCAGGACCGTTTGACGGCAAAATCGAGTCCATCGAGAACCTGCAGCGCTTCAGCTACAAAGGTGCATCGACACGCCGCGCCCATGTCCGGGGTACAGTGACCGCGGTGATGGGGGACAGTGGATTTTTCGTCCAGGACCCGACCGGGAGCATTTACGTCGGAGGCGGCGACACCAATTCCTTGAAGCCCGGAGAAGTGGTGGACGTGGCTGGCTTTCCCGGCGTGCTGGACAATCGACCGGCTCTTGAGGAGCCAACCATCCGGCAGTTGGGTAGCATTCCCACTCGGATTCCACCGCTGATCAGTTATGCCGATGCGTTGAGCGGAACCTATGATTCCGCGCTGGTGCGGATGGAAGGCCAGGTGGAAGGCGTCGCGCAATTGCCGGGTGAGACGGACCTGGTGCTGCGGGATGCGCAGGGCATGTTCACGGCGATCTCAAAAAGTAAATCGCAAAACGCGGACATGAAGACGCTGCAACATGGCAGTCGGATCCGCCTTACCGGCATCTGTCTGGTGGATTCCGACGCTTTGGGCAATCCGGTATCGTTCAACATCCGATTCCGGTCCGGGCAGGATATCGTCGTACTTCAAACCCCACCGTGGCTGTCGCCGGAGCGTGCGGCGACCATCGTCTCCGTTTTGGCTTTCGCGATTCTAGGCGCGCTGGCTTGGGTCGGAATTTTGAGACGTCGCGTGCAAAGCCAGACGGAAATTATCCGGACGACTTTGGAGTCTACCGCCGACGGAATTTTAGTGCTCGACGCGGACGGTCAAACCGTTCTGTGGAATCAGAAATTCGCTGAAATGTGGCGCATTCCGGAGGACGTATTGCGCGCGGGGAGTTCGCAAAAGCGGCTGGAGCACGTGATGGATCAGCTCAAGCATCCGGAGCAGTTCACGGCGCAGATGGAATCGCTGGCCAAATCTCCAGGCGAGCAGACCGATGATGTGGTCGAGTTCAAAGATGGACGCGTATTCGAACGTCACTCCGAACCCCGACGCGTGGGCGGACGTACGGAAGGCCGGGTTTGGGGCTTCCGCGATGTGACGGATCGTGTGCGCGCGGAACAGGCCCTGCGCGTTCGTTCCGAACAGCAAGCCGCCGTGGCCGTGCTGGGACAATCGGCGCTGACAGAAACGAAGCTCGATTCGGTGCTTGAAACGGCCAGCGTTCTGGTGATGCGGACGCTCGGCGTGGATCGCTGCAACATTCTGGAATTGAGTGAAGATGGCAAATGGTTCCTGACGCGGGCGGGAGCCGGCGGCGGAGCCAATCAACCAGGGCGCCGGGCGCCGGCGGAGGGATCGCAGGAATCCTACACGCTGCAAGCGGAAGGCCCAGTGGTGGTGGAAGATTTCCGGACCGACCAACGGTTCCAGGGCTGGAGTTTCCTGGAATCCGGCGTGATCAGCGCGGCGAGCGTTACCATCGCGGGCGACCTCCAGGCATGGGGCGTGCTCAGCGCGGGCTCGCAGACTCCGCGGCAGTTCACCAGCGAGGACATGAACTTCCTGCAGGCCATGGCCACGGTTCTGGCATCCGCCGCGGCGCGCCAGCGTGTGGAAGGAAAACTCAGTCTGGCAAAAGACGCGGCGGAAGCCGCCAATCGGGCCAAGAGCGAATTCCTGGCCAACATGAGCCACGAAGTGCGCACACCGATGAACGGCATCCTCGGCATGACCGAGCTGATTCTCGACACGGATTTGACGCCGGAGCAGCGCGAGAACATCCATATCGTGCGCACGTCGGCCGAAGCTTTGCTCACCGTAATCAACGACGTTTTGGATTTCTCGAAGATCGAAGCCGGCCGGCTGGAACTCGACGAGACGGCCTTCAACCTGCGTGATTTTATCGACGAAGTCATGCGGTCATTCGCACTTCCCGCTCATCAGAAAGATCTGGAACTGGCTTGCGATGTGAGATCCAGCGTGCCGACTATTTGCGAGGGCGACCCGACGCGGCTGCGGCAAGTCTTGAACAACCTCATCGGCAACGCGCTGAAGTTTACCGAAAAGGGCGAAGTGGTGTTGGAAGTGGATGCGCCGGAGCCGCCGTCGGGCGGCAAGGTGATGCTGCACTTCGTGGTTCGCGACACCGGTATCGGTATCGCACAGGAAAAGCTGAAACTGATTTTCGATCCGTTCTGCCAGGCGGACTCGTCCACCACCAGAAAGTACGGCGGGACGGGGCTGGGGCTAACCGTATCCGGACGCCTGGTGCACATGATGGGCGGCGAAATCTCGGTGCACAGCGAGCCCGGCAAAGGCAGCGATTTCCACTTCACGGCATTGGTAGGCCTAGCATCCGCCGCGGCGGTTCCCGACAACGGAGAAAGCGTGCAATTAGCCGGCAAGCGCGCGCTGGTGGTGGACGACAACGCGACGAATCGACGCATTTTGGACGATATCCTGCGCGGGTGGGGCTTGGAAGTGGTCACGGTAGACGGCGCGCGCGGCGCGCTGGTGGCGCTGGACGAGTATCGAAAGCTCGGTTGCCCGTTCGATCTGATGATCACCGACGGACAGATGCCGGAAACCGACGGATTCCAGTTGGCGGCGAAAGTGAAGCTGAATCCGAATTTCAACTCGCTGGTGCTGATCATGTTGACGTCGAGCGGCCAGCGCGGCGACGTGCAAAAGTGCCGCGAGATGGACATCGCGGCTTACTTGACCAAGCCGGTGCGCCAATCCGAATTAAAGGAAGCGACGTGCGCGGCTTTTGGACGGCGGATGGCGGGATTGCCGGGTCCCGCGGTGGTGACTCAGCACGCGCTGCGCGAAGCCAGAGCCGCAGCCAGCCGGCGGATTCTGTTGGCCGAAGATAACCACGTGAATCAGATTTTGGCAGTACGGTTGCTCGAGCGGCGCGGCCATCGCGTTGTGGTTGCGCAAAACGGCCGGGAAGCCGTGGACCTGATGCAATCCGATCAGTTCGATCTCGTATTGATGGACGTGCAGATGCCGGAGATGGACGGGTTCGAAGCCACGGCGGCGATCCGGCGCAGGGAAGAAGAACTCGGGCGGCGCACCCGGATTCTCGCCATGACCGCGCGCGCCATGAAGGGCGACGAAGAAAAGTGTCTCGCGGCCGGCATGGACGGGTACATCTCGAAGCCAATCCACGCCGAGGAGTTGTATCGATTGCTGGAGCAGACAACCGACGCGGTGCCGGTGACAGGGCTGTCGTAAGGGCTAGCGCTCGGAGCATTCTTCGCCTGAAGAATCGCAAACGATCAGTTTCGTGGCTGGCAGCGTCGGCGCTCATGCACTTCATCCCGGCTGAATCATGGCGCAGCATCGATGGGGAATGTACCGGTCTTCTTCCAGCGCTTGGGGGCGCGTTGGTACTCGTCACCCGTCCGCATTTGGTTCTCCGGCATCCGGCCAGCTTCCAAGACCGAGGTATTCTCATCGGCGGCCTGGTGATTGTTAGGTTCTTGAAAGCAGCCTCGGTGTCGCAAGAACTTCGTGTATTTTACTGCTTCGTCTCGATTTTCCGTTCTCCGTCCAGTTTCAAATGCCTCCCGCGCCACTCAACCGTATCGCCGAAAATGCCGGCGGCCCAAATTCCGACACTCCACGCCGAGTGACCGGGCTGTCGCAGGCGCTAGCGCTTCGGCAGCAGATTTTTCAGGCGGCCCACGCCAAATTGCAACGAACTGGCATTCTCCGCCTGAAACACTGGGTCATGGAAAGAATAAAGGTTCCAGGCGCCCGAGGAATCGCCAACGATCAGTTTCGTCGTTATTATTTCGATCTGGCGTCCACCTGCTTCAAACGCAATCGCATTATCGCGAATTTCGCCAGCCTTGCTAAAGCCCTCCTGCGGAATCAGTGAAAAAAGATAACGCCCCTCGCCGGGAAAATAAAACCAGAGCGTCGCGCCGGATTGCCAATAGGAATCAGTAGAGCCTGAATACTTCGCGCCGTTGACCCAGATTGCGTAGGAATCGAAGTTGAACTTGATCGGACCATCATCGGGAACGTAGTCCTTTGCGGCCGATTTGCTTGAGAGGGCAGCCGGCTCCGGGGGGTCCGGTTTATGACGGACCTGAATGTAATCCACGACTTGCTGCTTTCCGTCCGGGCTGGAAAGCACTACGAGCTCCATCGTGTCGCTCTCCCGCAGAATCTGCGGCGCCGGGTATTTCGGCAAAAGAACCGGACTCAACTGGCCCTGCTCTTTGGACGGTGTCCAGGTGAGTGGAGAAATGGTGAGGCGGTATTCACCCGCAGTGGAAGTGTTCTCCGCCGAAACATCGTAGCCGAAGTATTGACGGTGGGCTTGATCGATTATGTAGTGTGAAGCTCCGTCCGCCTCTCGCGCACTTGTAATTCCGCCCGCACTAATTTGTTCTGAGAAGCCTTCGGGTCTGACTATTACTGCGATTTGAATCTCAACCTTGTTGCTGCCGGAATAGCCGAAGTAAAATAACTGCCCCGGCCTCGCCAGCGGTTCCTGGGAGAGAGCCGTACAAGCGCCGATGAATAGAAACCAGCTAGTTTTTCTCATTTCCGCTCCTTATGATTCTGGGCCGGAGTTCCGCCACCGGCCTGAGTCCGTGAATATCGAAACCGGATGGTTCTTTCCGGTCCAGGTACTTCGTGACCACTTTGGTGACGACTCGCTCCTGGACCACCGGGACTTCCACTCGCTCGCGTCTGATTACGATTTGGGACGGAGGCGAATCTATGCCGCGCCATACGACGGCCGTAAGGGCGGCGAGCAATACGCTGGCGATCGGAATTGGGAGACGGATAGACCCGATCCAAAGCTGTTTCCACCAAGGCACGCTTGCTTTGGAGAAAATCGCGGCGCGAAGCTGTGCCGGAGCCTGGGGCGCAGTCCAGCTTTCCAAGAGCTGGTCCAGATCGGTCTCGGTCAACTCCTCCTTCTCAAACGGTTCCATGAACACCTCCAACTTTTCGAAATACGGCCAATTCTTTTTTCAACCGCTCGCTCGCGCGATGCAGACGGGATTTCACGGTGCCCACGTCGGTCCCAACTACTTGCGCAAGCTCATCGAGCGTTAAACCCTCGTACTGGAACAGGACCAACGCTTCCCGTTGCAGGTGTGGTAATCCGGCGATAGCGTTCGCGACGGCGAAAGAAATTTCCAGCGCCGAACGAGGATCGGCGCTGACGTCCACGCTTTCGCCTACCGGCTCGTTGGCACGCTGATCCCGATACTGCTTGAGCGCCAGGTTCCGTGCGATGGCGAACAGGTATGTTTTGATGGTTCCCCGATCCGGCTGGAATCGATTGGGGGCCCGAACCAAGGCGAGGAAACATTCCTGTGTAATGTCCTCCGCCAGATCCGTGTCACGAGTGAGACGGTAGACAAAATCGAAGACCGCCTGATGGTACTGGTCGAACGCGTCTTCGATCTTCACTTCGCTCTCATCTACTATTACCTGGACGGAGCCCGGAAGATACGCTGCGGGTTATTCGATGATTTTTCCGTCGGCTGTGAGCTTGAGACGCCGTCCTCGCCACTCAACCGTATCGCCGAAAAGGCCGGCGGCCCAAATTCCGACACCCCACAAATCGCGAAACGGGATCAGATAGAAATGCTTCAAGACATCGGGACTGCGCAGGACGAACCATCCAGCGGTGATGGCCATGGCGAATCGCGCGGCGAGCAGAACCAGCGCGACCTGCCAATGTCCGAACGCGCCTGCCAGCACTGCCCAAAAAGTCGCGTAAGTGACCGGCAGTCCGACATAGGCGCCGCGCGATAACCGAATGGTCCGCGCCCAACGGACCTGGTGCTTCCAGGCCGCGCTCCAGGAGCCCGGCGAAATCCGCGTGCTTACCACCACGTGCGAGATGAGATTGCGTAATCCGAGCGAGTGCAGCTTGCGGCCCAGTTGATAATCGTCGGCCAGGTAATCGGCGATCGCGCGGAATCCGCCGATGCGTTGCAAATCGTCGCGGCGGAATGCGAGGGTTGATCCCAATCCGAATTCCGAGATGCCGACGAACGGCGCTACCAATGTACTCGGCGCAAAGTCTGTCGCGATGGCCAGCGCTTCGAAACGCCCTTGCAGGCTATCGGCTTCCGCTCGATAGAGGCACGTGACTAATCCGACCGCGGGGTCAGCCAGCGGCGCGGTGACATCGCCGAGATAACCCGATGGAACCGAGATGTCGCTGTCGCTAACCACCAAGACCGGGTAACGCGCTTCGCGAGCAAGATCGATGAGCACGCCGACCTTACGATTCGGCGCGTCGGTCGTGCAATGAATCAGGCGAATGGCAACCGCGGGAAATTCCGCGATCAGGCGCTGGATTTCAGGAATGGCGGAGTCGTCAGGGTCGCGGACGCCGAAGAGGATTTCGAATTGGGCATGGTCTTGTGATGCTTGGGTGCGAATTGCGGAATAGAAACCTGGGTCGGAGCCTCGGACTGGTTTTAGGATTGAGACTCCGTTATTAGCAAGCCGGAGGTTTGCCGCACGGCGGAGATGCCAGAGGCAGGCCGCGATGGCGAAAAGCTGGTAGCCGGCGGCGATTCCGCCGATGACCCACCAAAGCGCGGACGCCACCTAGACAGCCAGCAGCGCCACGCCGCATGCGACGCAGAAGGCGCCGGCCCAGCGCAGAGGGTTCACTTTTTCCTTAAGCAGCCAGCGCGCCAGCACCGTCTCCAGCACTACGCTCGCGGCGCTTACTGGAACGGCGAAGCTCAGATCGGCGATCGAAAGCAGCTTCATGAAGGCGAAAAACGAAATGGCCATGAAGAACACAGCGAGAACCAGTGGACCGCGCCGCGCCAATCCGCCGAGCAATCGCCCGATTCGTCCCGGACGCAGATCTTCCACCGCAACCACGTTGCGCTTCATCTCGTCGCTCTGCAGCAGGTCCGCGAATACGGTAGAACCCACGATGATCCCGACCATCACCCACTTCATCGCCGGCCCTCGGGAGCGCATGCGGTGGTGTTGGGCGTAGTCAATCCGACAAGAATCATCCCGATCATGATGGCCAGCGTGCCCAGCCAGCGCTGCCAGGTGATCTGTTCGGCGAAAAAATATTTCCCGAGGAATGCGTTGAACACGTAACCGATGGACGTCACAGGCAGCACGTAGCTCAGATCGGCCCAGCTCAGCAGCGTCATGCGAGCGAGCAGCCACACGATCAAGAGCGTCGTTCCGAGCAACACCCAGGGACTGAAGATGGTTTGGATATAGACGAGTGGAGAATCCACCAGCTTCGCCGGCTGATGCTTCATCCCCCAGGAGAGCGAAAAATTCCCGAGAACGTTGGCCAGAACCACGACCAGAGTTAACAGCTTGGTTTTGAAATCGAGACGCCGCACCGGAAGCGAGGTCTTGGCTTGCTCGGCGACCATCCGGCCGGCTGCCATTCTACGATGCGCTTTCCCCCGCGCCCTGCAGGGCGGTGGAGGATTTTTGTTCCTTGATGTACTGCTTGCGCTTCGAGCTTACCGAGAGATATTCGCGAGCCTCTTTGTACAGCCGAGGAAGATCGTTGTTCTTGATGGCCTTGGTGACGACGCGCCAGGCGGCTTTCGGGCGGAAATAATATTCGTTGTAGAAGCGCTCCACCCATTCCATCAGCTCGCCGCGATCGAAGCCCGGATACACCGCGTTCGGCAGTTGGTGGCCGCCGGCATCCGCCATGCCGTCGATGTTGACCAGCCCATTGGCTGTAGCGTGCGCGTAGAATTCCGTGCCCGGATAAGCATGGCCAAGCGAAACCTGGATGGTCTCGACATCCAGCTTCTTCGCAAAATCGATGCTCTTGCGGAGCGTTTCGCGCGTTTCTCCCGGCAATCCAACGATGAAATCGCCGTGGATCACCAATCCCAGCTTATGGCAGTTTTCGGTGAAGCGCAGCGCCATGTCCACCGTTGCGCCCTTCTTGATATTGCGCAGGATTTGCTCGTCGCCCGATTCGTAGCCGACGATAAGCAGCCTGCAACCGGCGTCCTTCATGGCCTTGAGCGTTTCGTAATCGGTGGTGACGCGCGACGTGCAGCTCCAGGTGAAGTTCAGCGGACCCAGTTTCTTCGAAAGCTCGATGGCGCGCGCCTTGCGATAGTTGAAGGTGTCGTCATCGAAGAAAATTTCCTTCAATCCAGGGAACTGCTCGAGCGCGGATTTACACTCGGCGGCGACATCGTCGGAAGAGCGCAGGCGCCAGCGATGCCCGGAATGCGTCTGAGGCCAGAGGCAGAATGTGCACATCGCAGGACAGCCGCGCGTGGTGTAGAACGAAATGTAAGGATTCAGGAGGAACGGAACGTTGTAGCGGCGGAAATCCAGATCGCGCTTGTAGACCTTCGTCACCCAAGGAAGTTCGTCGAGATTCTCGATCACGCCGCCTTCCGGATTATTCACCACCGATCCATCTTTCCAGTAGCTGACACCCGGCAATTCCGACAGCGGCGTTCCTTTGGCGTAATTGGCGATCTGATGATCGAATTCCCGGCGCACCACGAAATCGATGGCGCGCGAAGCCCGCAAGGATTTTTCCGGCTCGATGGTCACGGGCGGCCCGACAAACGCCACTTGCATCTTCGGGTTGACATCCTTCATCATCTCGGCGATCTTCACATCGACGTGAAAGCCGGGGCTCGAGGTGAACAGCACCATCAGTTCGAAATCGTTCGCCATCGCAACCGTTTGGTCGATGGTGATTTTGTGAGGAGGCGCGTCGACCACTTTACTATCGGCGAGCATGCCCGCCGGATAGCAAAGCCACACCGGATACCAATACGATTCAATTTCGCGGGAAGCCGGCCAGCGCGAGCCCGCGCCGCCGTCAAAACCTTCAAAGGAAGGTGGATTCAGGAATAAAGTTCGCATGGATCCTTGGGATGCCTTTCCTTAACAATAGCAGCTAGATATGGCGGCGCGAAAGGCCATCCGCTGGTTTTCTGTCTGCAGTTTTTACAAAATCCAGGCTCACTGTTGCGGATCGCTGACCGCGCCCGCTACCGTGTCCGGCTCTTCCTTGGAGAATTTGAAGTAGTCGACGTTCAACTCGACAGATCCGATGAACCGTACATCGGCTTTGCTTTCCATGCGCTGCGGAACCGCGACGCCGTTCTGAATGTCATAGTCGCGAACGAACTGCATCTTCTTCAGGAACATGGAGGGCGTCTTCACAAACGATCCCTGCTCGCGAACGGGCAGATAGGTTTCCGCATCCAGCCAGAGTTCGCCCTTGAACAAACCGGCTCTTTTTTGCCGTGGAGTTACGTGCAACACGTAAACGTCGCGCCCGTTGCGCGCTTCCATCCCTTTGTATTTGAACTTGTAGTTCGTTTGCGTAATGGAAAAGTTCTGGTCGCCCTGGGCGGCATCCACTTCCGCTTTGAGATAGCGCGCGATCACTTCGGTTTTAACGCTGTTGTCGCCACTGAAGCCCAGCGCATGATAGGTGATTTTGCCCAACTTCGAAATGCTTTTCAACGCGTGCAGTTTCCCATGCGTTTTCATGCTGGGAACAGCGGCATCGATGTCCACTTCCATGGTTCCACCACGCAGCGCTGTCTTCTGCTGCTGGGTGGCATCGATGTAACGGTTCACCATCTCATCCTCGGGAACCGGTGGTTTAGAAGGATTTGCGAGCGCCGAAACAGCGCTAACACCAATCCACACAACTCCTGCAAGAAGACCTGCGAACGATCGTCTCAAACGACTCCTTTTGCTGAATGGGAAGAGAAAACCCTCAACCTCCGAACCTTGCTTATTCATATAATCTACCAATTACATCTGTAAAAGACAATCCCTACTTATTCTTAATCTTGGTTGCTCTCAATACCTTAGATTCGCGCCGTGCCGCCGAGGATACGAATATAAGGCACGCCGAATCATTACTTTAGCAGTCCGGCGGGATTTCCAACCGAAGCTCGCCATTGCCCCAGACACAGTGTCGACCGATGCCCGTCCATTGCGCGGCGTCGAGGTAAGGCAGAAACTCGCCAAGCGGTCCTTCATACTCGCTCAGTCCTACAAAGCCGCCGATGCTGTGGACCTTCCCGGTCCGGCTACTGCGCCTCTCGGCTTGCACCCGGCGCAAATCGCACCGGGTGGTCCGGATGGC
>DATGIH010000058.1:0-5940 GCA_035295865.1 Bryobacteraceae bacterium | reverse complement strand
CGGAAATTTCTATGGCTTCCACGCGCGCAAAGATCAAAAACTGATTTTCGATGTCGTTGCCCGGCGGTTGGGCTCCGATTTGGATTCTTTCCTCGAAGTTCTGGACGCCAATCGCCATCCCATCGAGCGCGCGATGGTTCGGCCTGTTGTCGAAACTTCCACCACATTGTCCGAGCAAAGCTCATCGAGTTCCAGCATTCGGTTTAACTCGCGCACTGGATTCAATGTCGGCGATTGGGTGATGGTGGGCAGCGAGATCATCCGGATTCGCAACATCCCCGATAGCCCCGATGCCGATATCGGATTCGACAACTTCGGCGGCCAACGCACCGCGTATTTCGACACAACGAGCGAAGCGCACGCCATCGATCAGCCGCTATACAAAGTGGAGATCCATCCGCCGGGCACCAAGTTCACGCCGAACGGCCTGCCGCTGGTGAAGCTGTACTATCAGAACGACGACGGAGGTCCCGGCTACGGAAAAGATTCGTTGGTGCATTTCACCGCGCCGGCCGATGGCGATTACTTCCTGCATATCAAAGACACCGAAGGCGGGAGCGGCGATAGCTACGCGTACCGGATCATCCTGCGCGAGCCGCAGCCCGATTTCCGGTTGAGCGTGTCCCCTTCAAATCCGAATGTCCCGGTGGGCGGATCGATCCCGCTCGAAGTGACCGCGTTCCGGATAGACGATTTCGATGGACCGATTGAAGTGACCGTCGAGAATCTTCCGGCTGGTTTGAAAGCTTCCAGCGGCGTCATTGCGCCGGGCCAATTTCGGACAACTGTTCTGCTGACCGCGGCGCCCGATTCAACTCTCAGTGGAGCCGCGCCGCTGAAAGTTGTCGGCCACGCGCAGAAACTGACGCATGCGGCCGATCCCGAAGACACGTTGAAACTGATCGCGCTGATGCCGAAGCCGGACGTCTTGATGACGGCCGAGACCAAAGAAGTGACCGTCGAGGCCGGCAAAACGGCCGAGATCGCCGTTGACATCCAGCGCCAGAACGGATTCGGCGGACGAGTTCCCGTAGCCGTGATGAATCTGCCGCCGCGCGTCAAGTTAGTCGACATCGGACTGAACGGTGTCTTAATCAACGAAACCGAGACGCATCGCAAGTTCACTATCGAAGCGCTGCCGAACGCTGAGCCGATGGAACAGCTCATCTACGTGGGCGGCGATGTTGAGACTCGCTCGGATCTGCAGAGTGTCTACGCTGCCCCGCAGGCGATTCTGCTGAAGGTTAAGTCCAACCAGTAAAGTATCCCCTCTTGACCGAACCGCGACCGCAAGGGAGCGCCGCCACGAACGTCCAAAAAGGGAAATGGGGCGCTCCCTTTCGGAAAACGCCCCATCGCCGCGTCGTTCGGATTTGACCCTGGAGTTGTTACGTCTTGGTCCCCTTCTCATCGGGGGTCCAAAGCCTCACCACGCCGATCTTATCACGAAATCTTTTCTGCGATCGACTTTGCTTGCAGGAACTGCAGCAGGTAATCCGGACCGCCCGCCTTCGAATCCGTTCCCGACATATTAAATCCGCCAAACGGATGCGCCCCCACCATGGCCCCCGTGCACTTCCGGTTGATGTACAAATTGCCCACGAAAAAGTGATCGCGCGCCTTCTTGATCTTCTCCGGATTCTTGCTGAACACGGCGCCGGTCAATCCATATTCGGAATCGTTCGCCAATTCCAGCGCATGATCGAAATCGCGCGCTTTGGTCACTGCCAGCACAGGTCCAAAAATCTCTTCCTGGAAAATCCGAGCTTTTGAATCGATATCCGCGATGACGGTCGGCTGCACAAAATAGCCGTCGCCCTCGGCAGCCCCGCCGCCAGCCACCAGCCGGCCTTCTTTCTTGCCGACTTCGATGTAATCCAGAATCGATTTCTTCGCGCTCTCGTTGATCACCGGACCCATGTAGTTCGACGGTTGATCGGATGGTCCCACGGTCAACGTGGCAACTTCCGCTTTCAACTTCTCGAGGAACTGATCGTAGACCGCCTGATCCACAATCGCCCGCGAACACGCCGAGCACTTCTGCCCCTGATATCCGAACGCAGAGAACAGCACGCCCTTCACGGCGCTCTCAAGATCCGCTTCGCGATCCACCACGATGGCATCTTTGCCGCCCATTTCCGCAACCACGCGCTTGATCCACAACTGACCTTTTTGGGGCTTCGCGGCCAGTTCGTTGATGCGCAGCCCGACATCGCGCGATCCCGTGAACGCGATGAAGCGCGTCTTCGGATGCTCCACTAGAATGTCGCCCACCACCGCTCCCGATCCCACCAGCATCGAAAACGATTTGGGCGGGAAACCGGCTTCGAGCAGCACTTCGGCGAATTTAGCGGCAATCGTCGGCGTATCGCTCGACGGCTTGATGACAACCGTGTTACCAGCAACCAACGCAGCGATGGTCATTCCCGCCATGATCGCCAACGGAAAATTCCACGGCGGAACAATCACACCCACACCCAGCGGCAAATAATGCATCTCGTCGCGTTCGCCGGGCATCTGCACCAACGCTTCGGGATGGCTCAACCGCACCATCTGGCGCGCGTAGTACTCGAGAAAATCGATCGCCTCGGAAACATCGGCATCCGCTTCCGGCCAGGTCTTTCCTGCCTCGTAGACCAGCCACGCGTCGAATTCCATCTTGCGCTTGCGGATGATCGCGGCCGCGCGCAGCGTCATCTCCACGCGCGTTGCGGCAGGCGTCATGCTCCATTCCGGAAAATAAGCGTACGCCGCTTCCACCGCTTCTTTCGCGAGCGCGGCAGTTGCCTTCGAATGGATCCCCACTACCTCCGACGGCTTCGACGGATTCAGCGACTTCAACTTATCGCCGGTCTTCTCATGCCGCCCGGCGACCAGCAAATCGTAATCGCGCCCAAGTTGCGCGTGCACTTCCGCCAGCGCTTTTTGAATCGCCTCTTTGTTCGAGGGACGCGAAAAATCGGTAACGGCTTCATTCTCGAAGGCCGGAATGTGGTGCGCCGGCTTAGTCATCGTGCTGCTCATCGGTTATCCCTTCAAGTTGGAAGCTGTGCTTTCGACTATCTTGCGCCCACGCTCGAACATCTCCGCCGCTTCGTCGGCCAATTTACGGCCGCGTTCGTACATATCTTTACCGCGCTCCAGCATTTCGCGTCCGGAATCCGCCACCGCGTCGCGGCTCTGCTGCGTCTTCTTTACGATCTTGCGCCGGGTCTGTTCGCCGGATGCCGGCGCGTAAAGCAACGCAACGGTTGCTCCAATCGCGATCCCAGCCATGAACCACACCACTTTGCCGCTAGTATCTTCGTGCGCCATAACTTCCTCCTTGTCCTATTCTACCCCGCGCCTGCTGTTATTCTGGGTGCTATGAGCGCCGCCACCAATCTCGTCACAGTCTACCGATCCATGGACGCGACCGCGAAACAGGATTGCGATGTCATCGTAGAAATGCTGAGCGCGGAGGGCCTCACGCCAACCATTTTGGACGATTCGGCTCCCGGCGTTCCGGCGGGAGTTTTCGAAGTTCAAGTCCCCGGCGCTCAGAGCACGAAAGCTGAGGAGCTGATCGCCGAAAATCCGCTGCCCGACGATGTCGAGGAAGTGGACGATTCCGAAGACCTGGATCTGGAAACCATCTACCATGGCGACGGCACGTTAGCCGAAGTGGAAAGCCTGGAAGTGAAGAACGTCCTCGAAGCCAGTGGAATTGCCGCGGTGGTGGTTGGGAACTCGGTGCTCCCCACCATGTCATTTGAAGTGAAAGTCGCGCGCGATCAAGTGGAGCACGCCCGCGAAGTGATCCAGGAAGCGCAAGCGGCAGGACCCAAAGCCGCCGAGGAAGCGGAAGCGCAGTTCGAAGCTCAGTCCAAAACTGGAAATCTTCCGAAAACCAATTCGTAACCGTTGAGGACCAATCCGCTTTTGGAAGGCTGTTCCGATGGGCGTAAAGGTGTCAACCGCCGCGGCGACGGTGCCATATTGTCCACTGAATTGCGCCGAGGACAACAGTTTCCTCGATTGCAATCCTCGCTACAGTATCCATATCTCCACTACGTAGGCTTTGGGCCGCTGCAAACGAAAGCATCCGCCGGCGGCTTGTATGAAGAAGCGAACAACCTATTTAACGGCAAGGCAACCATCATTTGGGCCCACATGGAGCCGTGCGATCTGGTTCAAAAAAATGATCCACGATATTCAACAATTGAACAACCGGTATACGTACGGCGGGTTGGTCGATAATAGCAACAGTTTAGTTTACTCGCTCCTCTTCTTTGCTGATCGGTCCAGATGCTCCCCCGGGAGACGCCGCCGCACCACAACCTCCCTCGACGCCCGGATGGGGTGATCTTTTACTCATACCGCAGGCATGAAACATAGGAGGCTTGTGAAGTTGCTCGGTATCGTCGGCGGCATTTTGGTAGGTGGTCTGATGCTTTCGGCGGCCGCGTTTTTCCTGTTCTTCCGCTACGTGAGCCAAGGAGAGCTCCGCTCTTCCCCGCCGGGCGGAAACGTCACCATAGCGTTCATTGACAACGAAGAGGTTAGGCTCGTAATGGCTGAGATATGCCAGGAGAGTGAGGTGGCTCCGCATTTTGAGCAGAACACGTATCGGGAACTGCTCGCGAGCGGTACACTCGCGCTAGTACCTGACAAAAATCCTGTGCTTCTTGAGCAACGTGGAAACAGAGGAAATGGATTCACGTTATCACGCTTTAAGTTCGAGAGAGGAGTGTGGCGAGGGAGAGTGGGCTGGACCTGCCCGAACTCCGCATTCTGGAATCAAGCGTATCCCTAAAACACCAATCCCCACCCCAGTACCCCCCAATGACGCAATCCGCCCCGCTCTTGCGCTAACTGGGTAAGAGCAAAAGCTAAGTTTCTCCAAGTGCCCATAAACACGCTTTCGGGCGCGCGCACTGGTAGTGTGTTCGCGCTCGCCGCCGCGCTGGTCTGCGCCCAGACCATCGGCGTCAACAATTACGGATTCACCGCCGCGGACGCCCCGCTTCTCCAGCAACTCAGTCCCGCGCCCGTCCCGCTGCGCATGACCTTTTATTGGCACAACATCGCGCACGCGCCGGATTACTACGATCCGCAAGTCGCCGCCGCAACATCCCCGAACGTCCCCATCCTCGGCATTCTCGGATACTCCGCCTGGAACGAATCGTCCATCCCAGCGAATTTCGATTTCACCGAGCTCAGTCCCTTCACCATTTCCTGGCACACCGCCAAAGGACCGTTGCCCTGGGGATCGGCCGGCCTCGAGGGAACGGCGCGCTATCTTTGGAACGCCACGCTTGAAGACGGACGCACGTACCGCCGAGCGGTCGCGCTCCATCCCACCCGGCAGGGCGATTTCATCCATGGCGGCGTTCCGTTTCAAGTCCCCGCCGGTCACTCGGTGGTGCTTTGGGCGAAGGTGGGCTTCGAGCGCGGTGCGAATCCCAACGCTCGCGCGCATTTTTCCATTACTCATTGGGACGGCACCAGCTTCCCGTGCCTCTCCGAGATCTCGAAAGCGCCGGATGGCTCGCTCGCTACGCTGAGCATCGATCTTTCGAAACTGGCCGGATCTTCGATCCAGCTTTTCTTCAATGTCGATCCGGTGCTCGGATATCCGATGGCGCAGGCGATCTGGCAATCTACGGGAGTTCTTGTGGATGGCGTGCCGCTTCCGATGATCCCGGCAGTGAATCAGGATATCCAGCCGGTGATCAACTATCCGCCGAAAGATCCGGACGCTTTCGCCGCGTATGCGGGCGCACTTGCCGCGCGCTATCCGCAGATCCAGGCGTGGGAGGTATGGAACGAGCCCAATACGTCGTTCTTCTGGCGGCCGGCCGTCGACGCCGAAGCCTACACGCGGCTGCTGCGCAAAACGTATCTGGCGGTGAAGTCCGCGAATCCGAAAGCAACGGTGATCCTCGGCGGCCTAAGCCC
>DATGIH010000057.1:0-2642 GCA_035295865.1 Bryobacteraceae bacterium | reverse complement strand
CTTCTATTGCCCGATTGTGCGGGGAGAGACGCAAAAGCTGGAAATACGAATGGCTCCCTCGCGAGAACTCCCCAAGGGCGAAAGCGCGTGTACGACGATCGTCGTTGCTCGTGGTCAAGAAGGGCTGTAGCTTAATCCGTTCTCGTGTATCTACCTAGCACGGGCGGCGCGGGTGTTTTAAGATTGCGGCGTTTCGTGGCGGGTCGAATCTATAACGCAGAGGTTTGGAACGATGACAAATGGAACGATGGCGGGAGCGGCAAAAGGTCTGGCATTGGTGCGCGTGACAATCGGCGCGATGTTTTTATGGGTCTTCTTCGAGAATTTGGGAAAGGGTGGTTACACTCCCGCGGGCTACGCCGGCGTGATCAACTACTACATCAAGTCGAGCCATTCACCGGCCGCTTGGAAGTGGGTGATGGGACAAATGGCAAGCCATGCGGCAATGGCGGCGCCGATGCAGGGGGCGACGGAGATTCTGCTGGGAATTCTGCTGATCGTTGGACTTTTGACGCGCCCAGCCGCGGTCGTGGCATTTCTTTTTCTCGGCAGTCTCTGGGTGTCGGAATTGGGGACGTCGTGGATATGGGAGCTGCTGGTCCCGGTGATGGCATCGCTCGGACTCGCCGTGGGGCGCGCGGGCCGTGCATGGGGAGTCGATGCGCTGCTGGCTCAGCGAAATCCAGACTCATTGTGGTGGTGATCGGGAACCCGCGTGCGAGTATCGGTCGTCATTCCTACCCATAACGAAGCCCAAGCGATCGGCCGTGTGCTGGCCGATTTGCCTGCCGAACTCGTCAGCGAGGTCATCGTTGTCGACAGCAATTCGACCGACGGAACGCCCGAACTCGCCCGAAAGATGGGAGCGCGCGTCATCGAGGAGCCTCGCCGAGGATATGGGCGCGCTTGTTTGACGGGACTCGCGGATGCGCAATCTCCCGATGTCGTCGTATTCCTCGACGGAGATTATAGCGACCGGCCTTCGGAGCTTGCGATTGTCCTGGCTCCGATTCTTGAAGGACGCGCTGACATCTCTCTTGGTTCGCGCTTCGGCGGAAAAAACAGTCCTGGCGCGCTGCCGTGGCACCAAGCCTTCGGGAATCGGCTGGCCGCCGGACTGATCCGGCGCTTGTACGGCGTGAAGATCAGTGACCTTGGTCCGTTTCGCGCCGCCCGCGCCGATGTGCTGCGCACTCTTGCTCTTGAAGAGAACACCTATGGCTGGGCGGTTGAGATGATCGTAAAAGGGGCCGTCGCGGGATGCCGCATTGAGGAAGTTTCCGTGAGTTACTTTCCGCGCATCGGAAAATCCAAAATCAGCGGCACGGTGAAGGGCACATTGGGTGCAGCATGGTTCATCCTGAGCCGAATCGTGCGCTATTATTTCCGGAGTCGAAGGGCGGGAGCGCCGCGGCCGGCCTGAGCCCCGTTGCCCACTCTCAGATGGAATCCTCCAGCCAGCCCAATCTGCCTCACTCTCACCCGAGCCGCACGTTAGTTATCATGGCGAAAGCTCCGAAGCCCGGCGCAGTGAAAACCCGCTTGATGCAGAGCCTTCCCACTTCCGCTGTCACGGCGCTGTACCGATGCCTTTTGGAAGACACGCTCGCGTTGGCAAAATCATTGTCGAACGTAGAAGTTGCGGTAATGTGCCCGGAATCGGATCAGAACGACTTGACGCAACTATTGGGTGACGCAGCGCAGGTCGTGGCGCAAAAAGGCGAAGGCCTTGCAGCGGGACTCACCTCTGTTTTTCGCCACTTCACTGCTGATGGGCGGCACCACGTGATCGCATTCAATAGCGATAGTCCGCACCTCGCGCCGTCTGTTTTGGAGAGCGCGTTCGAAATCCTCGCCACTCATGATGTGGTAGTCGGTCCTACTCACGATGGAGGTTACTATCTCGTTGGCGGCAAGGCGGCTCACCCGGGTCTTTTCGAAAGCGATCCGATGGGAACAAGGAGCGCGTTAGATAGATTGCTGGCTCGAACGAAATTCCTTGAACTCTCCACCGGCTTCACGGAACCTTTTTATGACATCGATGTTGCAAACGATTTGATGCGCCTGGGGCAGGAATTGCAACTCGCGCCCGCCAAGGCCCAACGCACAGCGAGTTGGTTTGTCGAATGGCAGCAAGCAGTCGCGCGGATTGAGCAGCGAATCGGAGGCTCTTGAAACTTACGCCTGCGCAGAGGCTGTGTGGTCTTGGCGTCATCCTGCTTGTGGCGCTCACGATCTGCTCGCGCAACTTCAGCCACACGGGCGAACCGTCGCTTCTGATTCCCCTGGGCGTCGCCGGTGCCGCATACCTTCTGGCAATCCGCGAGCTGTTCGCTGCGCCGGAATTTCCGAAGCGCGTCATCCTTTTCGGTCTCGCCCTGTCTGCTGTGTGGCACATCCAATTCTTGCGACTGCCACCGGGTTCAGACGACGACATTCATCGCTATCTCTGGGACGGCCACGTCCAGCGGCTTGGCTACAACCCGTATCTCGTCGTCCCGAGCGATCCTGCGATTGCCGGCTTGCATACGCCGGAAACGCGCACGCTGAACAATCCTGAAGTGCCAAGCCCATATCCGCCGGGAGCGCAACTGTTCTTCCGCGCCGTAACTGCAATTCACGAGTCCATGTTCGCTCTGAAA
>DATGIH010000056.1:0-16546 GCA_035295865.1 Bryobacteraceae bacterium | reverse complement strand
TACTCGTCGCAGAGCGCGATAAGCTCAATCGAGCGATTGAAGCTCTCCAGGGACCAATCAAAAGACGCGGCGGTCCGCGCAAGACTTTGTCCGCGGCCGCAGTGGCTCCCCAATCTGCTCCAGCCAAGAAACGCAAGGGTGGTATGTCTGCCGCCGCGCGCAAAGAGCAATCCGAACGCATGAAGGCATATTGGGCGGCGAAGCGGAGGAAGCAAGGGAAGTAGGTCAAGCATCGCATAAGTGGCGGGGCTACTTCGCCGCTGGATCGAGTTCGCCGACCATTTTCCCCACTTGTATAAACGTAGTACCCTATAGGGTTGCGGGCTCGATTCCATATCCTCCTCATTGAGGATTCAGAAGCCGAAGCGAAGTTGTTTGAGGCGGCGTTAAGGGAGGCGGCTCCCCGCGTCACCCTGTACTGGGTGGCAACTGCCGCGGAGGCAATCGAATACCTTAACCAAGAGAATCGCTTCGCCGGAATGGGACCAGTCCACATGATTCTCTGCGATTTGAATTTGCCCACCATGAGTGGCTTCGAGTTCCTTAAGAAGATCAAAGGCCAATTGGGCACGCCCATTCAACCCACCCCGATCATCTTGTACAGTTCGTCGTCCGACCCACGCGATGTCCGGCAGAGTTATGCTCTCGGCGCGAACGCCTATTTGGTGAAGCCGATGACCATCGAAACTACGGTCCAGCAACTGAAATCGTTAATCCACTTCTGGTTTGAATCCGCCAAGTTGCCGTCCTACGATATCTGGGACTAGGTGAGGCGCTAAAAGCGTTGTCTGCTCGATGTTGTGCAATCTTCTGTCCCTACTCTAAGAACACGCTTTTAGCGGACTAACCGAAATGCGATTGGGCCTGTAGTCGCAAGGAGTACCCCGCGTCGATCAAGTCCCCCCAACGATCCGCCAGATTCCCAACCACACTCGGCACACGTGAGACTCATACCAAGGTCAAAAGTTGCCGAGGATACAATTCGCTCCGATAACAGTCTCACCATTGCCAGGTCCAAGTTGGCGCCGGACTTGGAAAATGACCAAGCGCTTGATGAAAAGGATGGCCATGGACAGACGCAATTTCTTACGCTCCGGCACGGTCTTCGCAATGGCTTTCGCGATGCGTGCACAGGACAAGAGTTCCAACGCAAATCTCGAGGTTCAAGTGAGCTACACCGGCTCCGGCTCGGTAGACAAAGCCCACAAAGTATATGTCGTGCTGTGGGACAACCCGAATTTTGTAACGGAAGAAGCGGGAGGACCTCCCATTGGCCTGCAAGGAGTCTCTTCAAAATCCGCTTCTGTTCAGTTCGATAACGTAGAAGCGAACCCGGTGTACGTGAGCATGGTCTACGATCCCAGCGGGCAGTGGGACGCGGCCAGCCCACCGCCTTCTGGCTCGTCTTTAGGCTTTTATGCAACTGAGCCCGGCAAACCAGCTCAGGTAACGCTTGAGGCGGGAAAGACTACAAAGATCTCGGTGTCGTTCGACGATTCGCTCAAAAGGAAGTAAAGGCGCGAAGTTTGCGACGTCCGCCGAATTCGTCCGCGTGAAGTGCTACAAATTCGGCACGCCCGTCGCTTGCAGGCCGGTCGGCCGTCGGACATGCCCGCTTAGGTGCTCCGGTAGCTTGTACATTTTCGACGCCTGTGCCCGCTTCTCCGGGGCGATGTCCAAATACGTGGTCTCCCGATTCAGCGCTGCGTCTGACCCGACCCCGTTGACCGGCTGCCCCGGTGATCAATATTGATCCGTCATTTGGCATTGCAACTTTAGCCTTCGCGTCTGGCAACGACACGTTCTTTCTTAGATTCAAGAACCGTGGCAGGTTAAGTCATGACCACCACCGAAGTTGGACCATCCGCTCATGATGCGCCCGCAGCTCTGGCTGGATTGGTTCTGGACTCGATGGCTTCGACGGAATTTTGGAATGCTTTCTCGAGAACCCCTTTGCCTATAGTCCCGAGCACAAAGCCGAGGAGGCGGCCTTTGAGATTCTTACCGTCGCGCACGACGACCACGTCAATGTCGGTTGTGCCGTTGGGCTTCCGCGTGAAGGTGTAAGTGTGTCCCGATGCGCCTCCCCATATGTTGGAGTCTGTGGTAGTGAGGACAACGCGGTTGGGATTTGACCAGTCATAGTGCAGGCGTTCCCAGATGCCGCCCGAGCCTTCGGTGACTCAGCCTCCGTGCTGCCCCGCTGATGCACCTTAAGGTACTCGTCGGCACTATTGCCAAAAACTTTCGAGCGTCCAGGCCCGAAGTCGGTTAGCCCGGCTATGTACTGCTCTGGCGTCAAGCTGGTTGTCTGGTGAAGATGGATCGTGGACATGTGGCTCCTTTCCTGGAAGGTCCCTGATAGTTACACTTGGCTCATATTTTAAAACACCGATGCGAGCCCGACGATGCGGATCGACAACTCCTGCTGGCGGCGGTGGTGGTCGGCGGAGGCTTCACAGGTATGACAAATCACACCGTTACTCGGTTAGAAATTCCATCGCTTCCTGATCTAACAAGTTAGAGGTGCCTTGACTATGGAACCAATGATTACTGAATCGTCGATGGATAGCGGCTATCCGAACCGGAGCAAATCCGGCAGCATTGTCGCAATGCTCGCGGGTCTCTGGTTCATGGCGTCGCCGTGGGTTTACGGATCGTTCCAAATGGAAGAAGCTTGGAATAACCGGATCGTAGGGTTGCTGATTACCATCCTGGCCATAGTTCGGTTGAGCACGGATGAGAGAAAAACCCGCTGGATCAGTGGCGTCAATTGCCTGCTGGCAATCTGGGTGGTGATCTCACCGTGGGTCTTTCAGTACTCCGGAAATACGGACCGCGTGATCAACTCTCTTTGTGTCGGCGTGATTCTTTTCGTGGGTGCGATGATTAGCGCGGTGTCGGCTCACAAGGGGCCGAAGCCGAAGATGACTTAGAGAGCCCTAAGCGGATCTGGTGTAGGGCGGCCGCGATCGATGGATCCGCCGAAGTTCCGTGGACACCGGCACCGCCCGTTCTTCCAAATCGCGCAGAAATATCAAGACGTGTCCGCCCTGACATGTGCCCTCGACCATTCCAATGGTATCGGGGGAGGCGTCTTGACACATCACTAAAGAGCCTTGGGGGAGTTCGGTCAGGCGCGCATGTCCGACTTGACCGCTGACAACCGTAATGGGTTCGGTGAGACGGTATGCAAGTTCCATAGAACAACCTTTTCCGCGATGTTATCACCATCATAAGTTGAGAACTACTGGGAAAACCACGACATAGCCATTTGGCCAGCGATCAAAAGGCGAATTGTTAGGCAGTGACCCTGGCAGGAAGCTTCTTACAATAAGAGGCGGATCAATAAAAAGCTGGCGGCGCACAAGGCGAGGCACGACACAACTCCCGTCAAGACCGCCCGGCCGCCGGCGCGTGCGAGAAAATGAATATCGACCTCCAAGCCCATGGCAGCCATCGCGAGCGTGAGCAATAGACCGCCCGCTTCCACCAATGTGCCTGCGCCCGAAAAACTGACGCCGCGCGAGGCCATCCATACGGGATGAAATTCGAGCGCAGGGATGAGGCCGAGTGTGTTGGCGAGAGCTGCGATCACGAATCCCCAAAGAAAGGCAGGCACCAGTTTGGAATACCGCACCGAAACACCGCCTTGGCGCTTGCGCCGCGCATAGGCGATTGCAACGAGGAACGCGAATGGGGCGAGCAGCCCTACGCGCACCAGCTTCACCAGGGTGGCGATGCTTCCCGCCGCCGGACTGTACGCGAATGCGGCCGCCACCACTTGGGGAACCGCGTGGATAGAGCTCCCGGCCCACACGCCATAAGCCTGATCGCCCAATCCCAACATGGCGCCCGCGATCGGAAATAGAAACATCACCGGCAGCCCAAGAAGGTTAATGGTGCTCATGGAGAGCATCAAGTCCTCGTCCGTGGCGTCGATCAGAGGCGCTAAGGCGACGATGGCGCTGTTCCCGCAGATGGCGGTGCCCGCGCCGATCAACAGAGCCGTCCTCTTCCACAGTTTGAGCATCCGGCCGAACAGATAGGCGGAGCCGGTGGCTACGCAGAGGGAAATGAGGAGGATGACGAGCACTCGCGCGCCCACATCGGCAATGCTTTTCAGATTGAGACTGAAACCGGTCAGGACGATGGTTATAGGAATCACTTTGCGGACGATTCCCTTCGAGCCTTCGAGGACCGCGCTTGGCAGAGTGAAGATATTGCGGCAAGCGACGCCCAGAAGAATCGCGATGATCGCGGGGCTGACCGGACGCCGCACGCCGAAATCGCCTACCAGGCGAAATGGCGCGAACGGCAGATAATGGATGAGGTAGGCAGCCGCTACGACGGCCAGAGCGGCCGCGTAGCCAGGCCAAACGGACGCGCGCTCGGGTTTGCTTTTTCCGGGAGCGGCGCGCGTGACGACGATCGGGACGTCCAGGCCCTCCATCGATCCAAGCGAAGCCAACGCCTGCGCGTCCAAAGATCCGTAGTAGGAGTGGGTGCGCGGCATGAAAGTGCAGTATAGCCAAACTCTGCCTGTGGAATTTCCCCGGCTGTAACCAGTGACGCGGTCCGGAACATCATTTCAATTTATGCCTTGCAGCCAGTGCGAACTCTTAGAGACGATTCGTTACGATCGAATCAAGCAATATTGCCTGCTGTTTGAAGAACGCAAGCGTTCCCGTTCAAGGCGTGAGGAATTGACTCGGAAAATTCAAGTGATCGAAAAGGAACTGAATCAGGCGTGGGTGCAACTAGACCGCCATCGAAGAAGCCATGCGCCGGTTGAGGCCAAAGTCTAAGGCTGACCTGCGTGACTCGCGCGCACATGGCATAAGAAAACTGAACTAATCTAGGGAGGGGGACGTTTCCCACCTGGAAACGTCCAATTTGATTCCGAGGTGAATGGTGCAGGTGAAGAACTGGCTGTTGTTAGCCCTACCAACATTACTGACCATATGCGTGGCCGATCGCGCCGCGGGACAAAGCACGCCGACGGCTGGCAATCCACCGGCGACCACTCCGCCACCGGCTAGCGCGGCGCCGACAGTGCGCCGAAACGGCGGGTTTGTTCCCGGCCAAAAGCGACCCCCGGAAGATGCGGCGGTGGTGGAGCGCGGTAAGACCATTTACCAAATCAGCTGCCGCAGTTGTCATGGCGCGGATCTTCGCGGTGGCGACCTGGGCGGACCCAATCTGCTGCGCTCGCAAACGGCGTTAAGCGATCAGGCGGGCGAGTTGATTGTGCCCATCATCGAAGGCGGACGCCAGAACTCGGGCATGCCGGCCATTCCGATGAGCAACGCGGATGCGAAAGCCGTGGCATCGTACATCCGCTCGGAGCTTGCAACCATTGGAGTGCAGGGTAAGCCGCCATCCATCGGGAAACCGGTGACCAGCATTCTGGTGGGAGATGCGGCCGCTGGAAAAACCTATTTCGAAGCCAAATGCACGAGCTGCCATTCCGCCACCGGCGATCTCAAGGGATTCGCCGAGCGCTTCAGCGATGCCAAAGCGCTGCAAAATGTCTGGGTGGCGGGCGGACGGCGGCGATTCGGTCCCAGCACCAGCGGGCCGGCGACGCGCCGCACCGTGACAGTTACGATCACGCAGCCGTCCGGAGAGAAGCTGGAAGGCCGATTGGTCCGGATCGACGATTTTCTGGTATCGGTCATGCTCGCGGACGGCACAGTGCACACCATCCGCCGCGAAGGCGACGTTCCGAAGGTGGATGTGCACGATCCGATGAAGCCGCATCGCGATCTGCTGGCCGTCTACACGGATAAAGACATCCACGATGTGACCGCTTACCTGGCCACACTAAAGTAAAATCAGGTAAACTGTCCGGCCAATCTGAAACCCCGCCGATGCACGCCACGTCCCAACGGCATGCGCGTTGACCGCGCAAAAAATTAAAGGGGTTTTCCAGTGAAACGAACGTTACGTTATTTGCCCGTAGTGTCTTTATTCGCATTGTGCATTCCATTTGCTGGCGCACAAAGCGCCTTCGATATCAATCTCGGATTTGGCAGCTTTCACGATTCCGCCACCGGCGGCGGATTGGACAATGCGGCGTCCTTGAATGCATTTGGCTCGTGCTCGCCCGGATCCACGGACACGTTGTGTCAGGCGACAAGCAGCTTGCACGGTTTCTTCCTGGGATTCGGAGGCGATGTCATGTTCAACCATCATTTGGGCGCCGGATTCCAGGCCAACATCCAGCCCACGCAGCACGATTACGGTCCGCTGCAATATCGCCAGGCTTTCTACGATTTCAAGGGCATCTACGCGCCGATTAACCGCAAGCGAGCTGTACTGCAGTTGATGGGCGGCCTAGGCGAAGCGCGAACGGGCTTTTCTTTGACGCAGAGCGGATGCATCGGGACAGCGGTGTGCTCGACGCAAACGCAATCCGTCGGCGCTGCGAACCACTTCGCGGTGAATGCCGGCGTTGGCGTGCAGATTTTCCTGACCGAACACATCTTCGTGCGTCCGCAGTTCGATTATCACTACGTCCCGGGATTGACGAATCAGTTTGGAAGTAACTCAGTTCCGGGCGGATCGATTTGGGTTGGGTACAACTTCGGGGAACGGTAAAAACGTTTCTCGTTTTGGTGGCGTCTCACCATAAGTGTCGGCCAACGATGAATTCAGCGACGGACCAGCTCAGGCACATTAGAGAGGCCGAGGCTGCGAGTCCGCCGGGGGAGCGGCGCAGAACTTTGAACCACAAGGGATAGCACACGAACCACGACACCGCGAAAGTAAAAGCAACGTACGTGGCAGCCGTTCGCACTCCGGATGCCAAATCGAGCTCGTAGTGATTGAAGTAGCGGGCAATGTGGATACACCAGGACATGAGGAGTAGTGCGGCGACAGCCGGCGTCGATCGGTACCAGGGCCGGTTGTCTTCCAGCAACTTCTCTCCAAGATCGTCGCGGAAAAGAGGAAAATCCGGACCTGAAGGCCCAGCAACCAATGCGGAACGCATCGGGTAGAGTGCGAGCAGATTTGCTAATTCCAGCGAGGCGTTTTTCATTTCGCCGTCGAACCGCGCGACTCGGCCAGTCAGGTATTGATAGAAGTAATTTGACACCAGTGCTACGGTAAGGCCCAAAGCGGTCGGAACCAAAGCTTCCGACAAATCTTCGCCGTAGTGTGCCATGATGTCCGTTCTCGGCCCACTAAGGCCACTGAAGGAATTGACGATGCCGGCCAAGGTCCCCAAGACGCCTACCAGTGGGGCGACGGACGTAACGGTCGCGAGGCTTGTCAGGCCCTGCGTCATCTGCCGATGAACGATGGCGGCGGACCGGTTCATCGCGCTTCTGGCAAATTCAATTGCGCCGGAGTTGGAAATCGAAGACATGTGTCCGCGCTTCCCTGCTTTCGTTTTCCATTATCGTACGATTGGAACGAGAAACGGCTTTTATTCCGCGCGCAACGCATCCACCGGATTCACCGAAGCCGCCCGGCGCGCTGGCAGAAAGCTTGCGATAAGCGCGGAGAGGCCGAGGACCGCCGCGACGGCCACGAGCGTGGGCACATCCCAGGATTGGATGCCGAAGAGCAGTTTGCGCATTAGCGTGGTGGCGGCGAGCGAACTGACCAGGCCCGCTAGAATTCCCGCGAGCGTTAGCCAGCCCGCTTCTTTCAGGATCAACCGATACACGCTGCCCGGTTGAGCGCCGAGCGCCATTCGGACTCCGATTTCGCGCGTGCGCTGCCCCACCGAGTACGCGATCACGCCGTACAAGCCCACGATGCCGAGAAGCAAGGCCAGCGCGGCGAATCCGCCCACCAGCCACGCCGACGATCGATGCATATAAGCGGATGTCGAATTGTCGATCCGATCGCGCATGCTGCGAACATCGAATGTGACAATGCTGGGATCGATCCGGTGAATCAACGCCGTCAAAGCCGGCAGCGTGGATTGCTCCGATTGCGAGGTTCGAACCACCATGGACATGTACGTGTCGGGGTTTTGGTTGAACGGCAGATACTCGGCCGGCCAGATTTCCGAATCCAGCGAGCCTTCGCGGATGTCATCCACGATTCCCACGATTTGCCTCAGCGATTTTGGCGTCAGTTCCGTGTCGCCGATCACTTTCCCGATCGGATCTTCACCGGGAAAATATTTCTTCGCGAGCGCTTGGTTAATAATAACGACTTTCGGCTTGGTCTCGTCTTCATTCTCGTCGAAATGACGGCCGCGCAGCATCTTTGCACCGATCGCTGCGAAGTAGCCCGCGCTCACCTCGCGTTCGTTCACTTCATTGTGCTGGCCGTTGTAGGGACGGCCCACGAAGCGAATCCAATCCGTGTTGCCGTTGAAGTTGACCGGAAACACGCTCGTTGTTCCAGCGGCAGTTACGCCCGGTAAGCTCAAAGCGCGAGTCAGGATCTGGCGCGCGAGCGCCACGGACTGATCGCTCTTGCCGTACTTTGCTTCCGGCGCCCCGAGCGTCAGCGTCGCCATATGGTCGGGCTGGAATTGCAGATCGACATGTAGCAAACGATACAGGCTCTGGCCAAGCAATCCCGCACCGACCAATAAGACCATCGCGGTGGCCAGTTCCACCACGACCAGTTTCGAACCCAATCGCCGCCACGTATTTCCGGCCGATCCGCGGCTTCCTTCGCTCAGCCCTTCGCGCATCTCATCGAAGGAAAGCCGCAGCGCCGGCGTCACGCTGAACAGCAACGCGGCCAGCAATGCGATTCCGCAGCCGAATAATGTCACGCGGAGATTTAGCCCTAATCCCAACAGGAATGGCATCCCATCCAGCATTCCGGCCGGGATCAAACGCTTCAGAAGTTGCATGGTCCAGGAAGCGGATGCCAAACCGAGCAAACTTCCGGCCGCGACTAATACCAGACCTTCGGTGACGAACTGGTGGATCAGCCGCGCGCGCGACGCACCCAGCGCGCTGCGCACGGACATCTCGCGGCGGCGGCTTTCCGAGCGAACCAGCAACAGGCTTGCGACGTTCACGCAGGCGATCAACAACAGTAATCCCGCGCCTCCAAGAAGGATGAGCAGGATGGGCCGAATCCCTCCCACGATGACTTCCGAAAGCGGCAGCACCAGCGCACCCTGTCCATGATTGGAATCCGGATACTGCTTTTCCAATTGAGCTGCGATCAAAGAAAGGTCCGCCTGCGCGGCTTGCATGGTGACGCCGTCTTTCAAGCGCGCGATGCCGTAGGAATTGTGGCAACTGCGCCGCATCTCGCAACTCCCGGTGCCGCTGTCCATGGTCCAAAACTCCGCAGCGCCTTGCAAGGCGAAGTGGAAATCCGCGGGCAACACGCCGATGATGGCATACGCGTTGTTATCCAAAATAACGGAGCGGCCCAACACGTCCGGCTTTCCGCCGTAACGTTTCAGCCACGAATCGTGACTCAGCATCACGGTGCGGGGCGCGCCCGGCTTATCCTCGCCCTCATAGAAATCGCGGCCAAGCATGGGTGCGACGCCGAGAGTACGGAAGAATCCCGAGGAGACTTGTACCCCTTGCGTGGGTTCCACGCCCGCGGATGTCGTTAGAATGGCGCCGTTGCCGTGATAAAGCTCGAGTGACGTAACAACTTTGTTTAGCTTCTTCCAATCCACGTAATCGAGATAGGAAAGATTGCAGCGCGGGCAGAGGTCGATGTGCTCATACACTCCCAACAAGGTCCCCGGATTCCGATAGGGCAGCGGCTTAAAGAGCGCCGCGTCGACAAACGCGAAAATCGCCACACTGGCGCAGATGCCGAGGGCGAGCATGAGAATAGCTGTGGCCGTGAATCCCGGATTTTTTCTAAGCTGCCGCAGCGTGTAGCGGGAGTCCTGGGCCAGGTTGTCGAGAAGATTCGCCATACAACAAGATACTGGCTGGGCGCCCCTGAGTTACCGATAAAATTCACCGGAACCGATAATTTCAGCCGGACCCGTCAGATATACGGAATCGTCCCAGCGCAGGTTCAATGATTCCCCGGCGGGAGTCAGAACGCGGACAGGGCTGATTGCCAACTTCCGTAAGATGGCGGCAACCGCAGCGCCGGTAGATCCAGTGCCGGAGCTCAACGTCACCCCTACGCCGCGCTCGAAGAAACGCACCTCAATCGTGTGCGGGTCCAGGCTTCGTACAAATGACACGTTCGTCCGCTTGGGAAAATGCGGATGCGCCTCAATTTCGGCTCCCGTGGCTTCCCAATCCGCGGGGAATTGTTCGACAAACACGGCGCACTGCGGATTTCCCACGTCGAGCAGGGTCACTTCCAGCGGTCCATGTCGAAGTGGTAGCGCAAAACGAATTTGATCTTCCGCAAAGGCCAGCCGGCCCATGTTCATCTCGAACAAAAATTGTTTGCCGTTGCGTTCCAGCAACCGCAGATGCTTCGGTCCCGCGCCGGTTTGGATGGTAACGTCATTCTGGGCGCCACCGGAGTCGATGAGGACCGCCGCTGCGCAGCGCGTGCCGTTGCCCGAAATCTCAGGCTCGCTGCCGTCGGCGTTGAATAACCGGATCGCGTTGTCGCGGAGCAGCATCCAACCGTCGGCGCCGATGCCGGTGTGGCGATGACAAATCGCGCGAGCGAACGCGGGCAGGTCATCCGAAGGCGCGCGATCCGCCCAGGTGAGCAGGAAATCGTTCCCCGCGCCGTGCGCTTTGATAAACGGGATGGACATGCTTAGTCTCGTTTGTAGACTTGGATCACCGGCTCGTATGGTTTCGCGATGGTCAACACACGATGGTAGCGCCCTTTCCCGACAGCCCTCGCAACTGGGTCGCCCGGCACTGCCAGCGCCCACTGCTCGTGAAGGAACAATTCGGGACGCTCGGTGGCAATCATCCATGTAAGACCATTCGCGTCGCGCAAAGCGTCCCGCAGCGGAATTCCAGCTTCGCGGAGGATCCCGATTCCGTCGTCGCCCAGGCTTGTGTAAATTCCCGTGCCGGGATGATATTCGGCGGATAGCAGCTGAGCGGCCTGATGCATCCAAGCCCGGCGCTGGATCGAATTGACTTCGGATTCTTTCCAGCAAACCCAGTCATCCGGCTGGTGATAAATCAGCCACGGGGTAATTGCGACAGCGACGGCGCACGCCGCGACGGCGGGACGCCAGCGAACCGGCGCGAAGAACACCACCCCCGCGCCCGCGATCGCGAGCATCGGCAGGACCGACAATGCGTAGCGCGTGTTGTAGTAGCTGGAAAACCAAAGTCCCGGCATAAAAATGGGTGATTCGCCGGCGTGCATGCGCCAGATATAAAACACCGGAGGAATGGCTGTGAGAAACAATGGCCACAGCGCGCGTTTCCAAATTGAGCCAAGGAAGCCAACGGCGCCAATCAGCACTGCCCCCCAACCAACGCAGACTCGCGCGGTAGTCCGAAAAAACTGCCACGATTTCTTCCAATCGTGATCGCCGGGGCTCGCGGGCATATGCTGGGCCAGGGCACGCTGGTAAATCCCCTTCGCCGAATAAGGGCCATCGAAAAATTCCAGCGGATTCCAGTACATCCACCAATTGTGCAGAATCCAGTAGATTGGGGCGAGCGATGCGATTGCACCGAACACGATCGCCACACGAAGCTTCTGCCGGCGCGCGGCGAATAAAAAATACAAGGCCACGAACGGAATCAGCACCCATCCTTCATAGCGAGAAAGCGACGCGGCACAACTGGCAAACCCCGCGCCGGCCGCCGCCCACATCGATTGCGTATCGCGAAAAAGAATCGTGCAGTAGAGCAGCGCCATGAAGGCGGCCAGAAAGATCGGCTCGGTCATGGGCGTCGCTTGCAAATACAAAAGGTTCGGATTCAGAGCCAGAATTCCGGCGCTGGCGAACGCAGCGGCGGAGGATCCGGTGACGCGCCGTACCGTCGCGAACAAGAAAGCGCACGCCAGTACGAAACAGGCAGACGATGGAATCGCGCCCGCCAAACCGTTGCGCCACCACGGATCGTACTGTACAAAAAGCATCGTCAGCGCGACGGGCAGCGGCAGCCACGGCGTCCCGATCTGGTTGTAGCCGGGAGTCCGGGAATCCAGCACGCGGCGCGCGATGTTGAGGTGCGCCTCCGCGTCGCCATAGTAGAGAGTCCAGCCGGATTGGCTGACATACCAGGTAGCAGCGGCGCTCAGAACGATCAGCGCCGCCAACACCACCGCCAGCTCGATGCGCGGACGTTTCAAAATTCCGTACAGGCCTTGAACTCTTGGAAGCGCGCGTCGATTTCTTCGCGCGTGAGCGTCCGGAAGCGGTCTACGCCGAATTTTTCGCAGCAGAAACTGCCCATGACAGAGCCATAGATGACCGCGCGGCTCAACTCTTTCTTTCCGACATGCCCGTTCTTGAGATCGAAGCCCTGTTGGGCGAGATATCCGATGAATCCGCCGGCGAAGCAATCCCCCGCCCCGGTGGGATCGAAAACTTCTTCGAGCAGATATCCGGGAACCATGAAGTGCGTGTCGCGATGAAACAGAATCGCGCCGTATTCGCCGCGCTTGATGACCAGTGTTTGCGGGCCCATGGCGTGGATCTTGGCGGCCGCGCGTTTCAGGTTGTTCTCGCCGGAAAGCATGCGCGCTTCGGAATCGTTGATCAGCAGAAAATCCCAGCCGCGAATGGTACCGAGCAGCTCGTCGCGATAATCCTTGATCCAGTAATTCATGGTGTCGCCGCCGGCCAGACGCAGGCCGTTCATCTGTTCCCGGATGCTGCGCTGCAGCGCGGGTTGGATGTTTCCCAAAATCAGATAGGGCGCTTTCGCATAACTGGCCGGCAGCTTGGGTTTGAAATCGGCGAAAACGTTGAGATCGGTGCGCAGCGTAGTCCGATCGTTCATGTCGTGAGAATAAACACCCGACCAAAAAAAGGTTTTGCCAGGAACGTGTTCCAATCCTTCCAGACCAATCCCGCGGCTGGCCAGAAACTGCTCGTCTTCTTTTGCGAAATCATCGCCGACGACTGCAACGATGCCGGTTTTTGAAAAATAGCTCGCCGACAGCGCGATATAAGTGCAGGCGCCGCCCAGGATGCGTTCCACGCGCCCGTGGGGCGTCTCAATGCCGTCGTATGCGACGGAACCAACTACAACAACTGACATATCTTTTGATTGTACCCGTTGCTGTAAAATCTTTAGCGATGACAGCCACTGAGATTACAGCACCCGCAAGCGCCGCCGCTTCCCAAATTCTTACGCCAACCGCAGTGGATTTTCTTAGCGCGCTCGCGCGCAATTTCGACGCGCGGCGCAAGTCGCTGCTGCAGGCCAGAACGGAGCGGCAAAAAACATTCGATGCCGGCGCGCTGCCGGATTTTTTGAACGAAACGCAATCGATCCGCGAATCCGATTGGACCGTGGCGCCGATTCCGAAAGATCTGCTGGACCGCCGCGTAGAAATCACCGGACCTGTCGATCGAAAAATGGTGATCAACGCGCTGAACTCGGGCGCTAATGTCTTCATGGCGGATTTCGAGGATTCGAACGCGCCCACGTGGACGAACGTGATCGACGGCCAGATCAACCTGCGCGATGCCGTGAATCGGAGCATCCGGCTGACCAGTCCAGAAGGCAAGAAGTACGAGCTGGCGGAAAAGACCGCAGTCTTGTTGGTGAGGCCGCGCGGCTGGCATCTTGAGGAAAAGCATTTCCTGGTGGATGCACACCCGATTTCCGCATCGCTGTTTGACTTCGGCCTGTACTTCTTCCACAACGTCCGGCCGCTGATGGAACGCGGGACTGCTCCGTATTTTTATCTGCCGAAGATGGAGAGCCATCTCGAAGCGCGGCTCTGGAACGATGTGTTTGTTTTCGCGCAGGAATATCTCGGCGTGCCGCGCGGAACGATCCGTGCGACGGTTCTGATTGAAACCATTCTCGCGACCTTTGAAATGGATGAGATCCTGTGGGAGCTGCGCGATCACTCGGCCGGACTCAACTGTGGCCGCTGGGATTACATCTTCAGCTTCATCAAGAAATTCCGCCGGCGTCCGGAGTTCGTGCTGCCCAACCGGTCACTGGTGACCATGGATCGGCATTTTCTAAACTCCTATGTCCAGTTGCTGATCAAAACCTGCCATCGGCGAGGAATCCACGCGATGGGCGGAATGGCGGCGCAGATTCCAATCAAAAACGATCCGGCAGCCAACGAACAAGCCCTCGAAAAAGTCCGCCAGGACAAATTGCGTGAAGTGCGCGCCGGGCACGATGGGACTTGGGTGGCGCATCCGGGCCTGGTGCCGATCGCGAAGGCGATTTTCGACCAGCATATGCCGGAGCCGAATCAAATCGCACGCAAGCGCGAGGACGTAAACATCACCGCCAAAGATCTGCTGACCGTGCCGGACGGCGAAATTACGGCGGAAGGCGTTCGCTGGAACATCGACGTGGGCTTGCAGTATCTCGATGCCTGGCTTGGCGGCCTGGGATGCGTTCCGATTTACAACTTGATGGAGGACGCCGCAACCGCCGAAATCTGTCGAGCGCAGGTTTGGCAATGGGTGAAGTTTGGTTCGGTGATGAAGGACGGCCGCAAGCTCACGGCCGGACTGGTGAAGGAACTGCTCGCCGAACAGGTGGCGAAAACCGGCCGGCCGCGCGGCAAGGCGGCGGAGTTGCTGGAAGGACTGATGACGGGTCAGGATTTTCCTGAGTTTCTCACGCTCGATGCCTACAAATATTTGGATTGAAACGCGGATTGTTGCCAACGAGCGCGGGGGCGGCTTCGTCTATCATCTGACTTATGTTGCTACAGGACCTCCGCTACTCGTTCCGCGTGTTGCTGAAGAATCCGGCGTTCGCCACAGTTGCCGTGTTGTCGCTGGCGCTCGGCATCGGGGCCAACACCGCGATTTTCAGCATCATCGACGCACTGCTGCTCAAGTGGCTGCCGGTATCGTCACCGCAGGAACTGGTGGTCATCGCGCGTAATCCCGCCAAGCCCAACGTCGGATTCAACTATCCGGATTACGAATACGTGCGCGATCACAACGACGTGTTTTCAGGCGTGCTGGTGGCGGGTGGTGGTGGCGGCCCATTGAGCATGACCGTAGCCGAGGAGGGATCGCACGGATCGAGCCAGTTGGTGGACGGAACATTGGTATCCGGGAACTATTTCCAAGTGCTCGGCGTTACGCCGGCGCTCGGACGGCTGTTTACTCCGGATGACAACAAGACAGCAGGCGCACATCCGGTGGCGATCCTCAGTTACGATTTCTGGAAAACTCGCTTCGGCGGTGATCCGCGCGCGCTGGGCAAGAAAATCTCGCTGAATGGCGCTCCGTTCACCATCGTCGGCGTAAGCCGGCAAGGGTTCACCGGAACCCGAGTCGGAAATTCGCCGAGCGTTTTCCTGCCGGTCATGATGCTGCAGCAAGTGAACGCCAACGCTCGCAATTGGAATTCGCGGCATTATTGGTGGCTGACTCCGATCGCGCGCCTGAAGCCGGGCATGAGCACCCAGAAAGCCACCGCGGATGTGGAGGTACTGTTCCAGCAAATTCAGCACAACGACCCGGAAAACCGGACGATTCCGGAGTTCGAGAAAAAAGATTACGTAGAGCGGAATCGCGCGGTGCTGCTACCCGGGAGCGGCGGCTACTCGTATTTGCGAAATCGATTCTCTAAGCCGCTGGCAGTGCTGGGCACGGTGGTCGGTTTGGTTTTATTGATCGCATGCGCGAACGTAGCGAACCTGCTGCTGGCGCGCGCGGCGTCGCGGCGAAAAGAGATTGCCATTCGCGTGGCGATCGGCGCTGGACGCTGGCGTCTCATCTCGCAACTCGTCACGGAAGCGGTCCTGATGGCGGTGATCGGCGGACTCGCCGGCTTGGCCTTCGCCTACTGGAGCGTGCGCGTGTTGTTGAGCCTGCTCCCGACATCCACTTTTCCGTTGGATCTGCATCTGACGCCGGATTGGCGGCTGCTCGGATTTTCCTTCGCTGTATCGCTCCTAACGGGGCTGATTTGCGGCGTGCTTCCCGCCATCAAAGCTACCAAGCCCGACGTCGTCACTTCGTTGAAGAGCGATTTTACGGCGCGATTCGCCCGGCTGGATCTCCGTAAAGCCCTTGTGGTTGTGCAGGTCGCCCTTTCGTTGCTGCTGCTGGTGGGCGCCGGGCTGTTCGTGCGGAGTCTGGAAAATCTGCGCGATCTGGATCCCGGCTTCCTTCGCGAAAACGTGCTGATGGTGGAAACTTCCGCGGGATCCATCGGCTATAAAGGCCAGCGCATCCGGAATTTTGAAGATCGTTTGTTGAGCGCAACGTCAGCGCTGCCGGGCGTCCGCGTGGCCAGCCTTGCCTCCATCACGCCGCTCAGCGGATCCCGCTGGAATTCCGGTGTCGCAATCCAAGGGCATCCCTGGCGGCAGGATGAAAAGCCGTATCTCGACTTCGATGCCGTGAGTCCGCACTATTTCGAGACCATGGGCATCCCGATTCTCGAAGGCCGCGACTTCCGGGATCAGGACAATCCTGCGTTCACGCCGGATCCTTTGGAAAAACCGCTGCCGGACGGCAAAGAGCCGCCGGAGCCGCCAG
>DATGIH010000055.1:0-4023 GCA_035295865.1 Bryobacteraceae bacterium | reverse complement strand
GCCGGAAGTTGTGGAATCCGTGCTGGAGGAAACCAGGAAGGCGCGCGGCGGCGACGCGCGTTTTGATTCATTCCTCTCCGGCTTGGAAAACGATTGGTCGCGATCGGCGACCGAACTGGAAGCGCGCCGCCTCGCGGAACGGATGGCTTTAGCGCTCGAAGCCTCGCTCCTGATCCGTCACAGCATTGTCGAAGTCGCCGATGCATTCTGCGCCTCGCGATTGGCGGGCGACAGCGGCCGCGCCTACGGCACACTACCGCCGTCGGCCAACTTCAAGGCCATTCTTAACCGGGCGTATTGACCGGCTCTTTCAATCTGAGCGCCATAAAATCTTCGTCGAAGAACCGGTCTCCGACGCGCAACGCGCGCGTTTCGCGGGCATAAGTCTTGAATCCCAGTGAAAGGTAGAGACTGCGCGCGGCCTCTTGGCTCGATGAGACCGAAAGCAAAACCTCTTCCAGTCCATCGATTCCGCGAGCGTGTTCCACCAACTTCAATAGCAGCGCTCGTGCGACGCCTCGCCGCCGGGCGGAATCGCACACATACATGCCCCACACCTTTCCCTTGTGTTTTCGCTTGAGAGTGGGGATTCGAAAGAAGCCGGCGGTTCCCACCAGTTGACCGCCCGTGAAAGCCCCGAGGACGAAGTTGTCCCGGCTCGTGGCTTTCAGCGTTTCGGCCAATGTCGCCACCCGCTGAGCGCGGTGTTCCTCGGCGGATTCGCCGAAAGCTTGCGGGTCCCGTTCCAAGCCTTGCAGGCGTAGCTGCCAGAAAGCTTCAGCGTCAGCCGCGCCAAGCAAGCGAATTTCCAGATTCAAGCCGGCCGCCCTAAATGAACGCCGTGGTCTTGATGCCGGAGATATCGAAACGTTTCCGGCACCGCATGTTTTTGCACATGACCTTGTCGTCCAGCAATACCATGTAGCTGGCGGCCTTCTTGAATCTGGCGCGGTCGCGTTCGTCGGCATTGCCGGGCAGCCGGTCGATCTTGGTTCGCACCAGCCAGCGCAGATCGTACGTCTCTGAGCTCCGGCAGAACGGGCAGTTCAGCGGCGCAGGTTTGGTGGTCTGCGATTCTTTATAAAACGCGCGCTCATCCATAAATCACCTGTGCGCGGCAGCCGCCAGCTTCTCCACCTCGACGAAGCTGGCGTCCAGTCTTCGCGCGAACTCATCCACGTCGCTCTTGGCGATATTCAACGGCGGGGAGATGCGCAGAACGTTGCCCGCGAATCCGCCTTTGCCGATCAGGATGCGATTCTCGCGCGTGGCTTCGAGCAGTGCGTTCGTCTGCGCCGAGGCCGGTTTCTTGCTCCCGCGATCCTCCACCAGCTCGATCGCTTGCAGCAGTCCCATGCCGCGCACATCGCCGATGAGCGGGTGCTTCTGCTTCAGCTCGTTCAGTTTTTCCCGCAAGTAGGCTCCGACTTCCGCGGCGTTGATCGAAAGCTTGTGCTCCTCGATGAAATCGATCACAGCCTTCGCTGCCGTCGCGGTTATGGGATTGCCGCCGAAAGTGGAAATCGTCGCGCCCTTGAGCGAATCCGCAACTTCCGGCTTCGCCACCGTAAGCCCGATCGGCGACCCGTTCGCCAGCCCCTTGGCGCTCGTAATGATATCCGGTTGCACTCCCCATTGTTCGATGCCGAACCACTTGCCGCCTGTTCGTCCCCATCCGGTCTGCACTTCATCGCTGATGAAAACGCCGCCGTATTTCTTGACGATGTCCGCCACGATCGGAAAATATTCCTTGGGCGGCGTGATGAAGCCACCCACCCCTTGGATCGGCTCCGCGATGAATCCGGCGATCCTGCCTGAAGTTGTCGTCCGGATCACTTCTTCGACATCCTGCGCGCACCGTACCTCGCACGACGGATAGGACAGCCCATACGGACAGCGATAGCAATACGCGTTCACCGCGTGCACGATCCCGGCTTGCGTCACCGGTCCTAGCCTCCAGTTCGATTGCGCCGTCAGCCCCATTGCCAGCGACGATCTTCCGTGATAGGCGTAGCGCAAGCCGACAACCTCGGTCGACCCGGTGTAGCAGCGGGCCGTCAGGATCGCCGTTTCATTCGCCTCCGTGCCGCTATTGGTGAAAAATGACTTCGTCAGCTTTCCACCAGGCGTTATCTCGGCCAGCTTCCTGGCCAGTGCGGCTTGCGGCTCATTCGCGAACACCGTGGATACATGCTGCAATTTGTCGATCTGCGCATGCAGCTTGCGATTCACCTCGGCGTTGCAATGGCCGACGCTGATGGTGACGATGCCGCCGAAGAAATCCAGGTACTGGTTCCCATCGGCGTCCCACACGTATTGATCCTTGGCATGGGAAACCACCATCGGCACTTTGTAGTAGTGGAAGACAGACGGGAAGAGATGATTCTTGTTGGCAAGCAGAATGTCTTCTTTGGTCATGTCTGATTCTAATACGGGGGGACGTTTCTCGCTTTTGGTTTCTAAGTTTCTCGTTTCCGGTTGGTGGGCGAAACAGGTGGCTGGATTCGCTGAATCACCTGACCGTCTGACCTCCGCTTCACCGTTGAGATACAATCAAGGTTGCAGTCCAGGCTGCACCCTGTCCGCGGAGAGGGACGATCCCACCTGGCATTGTTAGGCAGTATCGAACATCAACCTCACTTCTGCCCGCCACAGCGGACATCGGGCGACTGGAAGGAGGACTGATGTCCCGCGCATTACCCGCAAAACCCAATCTCGAATTTCTTCGGAAGCAAGCCAAAGAGCTGCTTCAAGCTTTCCACCAGGGCGACCCCGCCGCAATCGAGAATTTTCGATCAGCGCACGCCGCGCCCAAGCTCGCCGGCGCGCTGCATGTACTGGCGCGCGATTACGGCTTTCCGAATTGGCCCAAGTTGAAGGATCACGTGGAGTCTCTGGTTCGGTTGATGGAGCCCGCCGTGGCCCTCTCCAAAGCCGTTTGCGCCAGCGACGCGGCGAAAACAGCCCGGGTGCTCGAACAGCATCCGGAACTCAAGGCTCGGCTCAACGAACCCATGTTCAACTATGACGGGATGCAGGCATTGCTCGCCGCCGTGCAGCGCAGCGACCGCGGAACAATCGACGTCCTGCTGCAGTCCGGAGCCGATATCAATGCCAGAAGTCATTCCTGGGCCGGCGGTATCGGTGTGCTGGACGAGTGCGGACCCGCGATGGCTCCGTTTTTGATCGAACGCGGCGCCACCCTCGATACGCATGCCGCTGCGCGGCTGGGAATGTTCGACAAGCTCCAGGAAATGGTGGCCTCCGATCCGGACGTCGTGTTCCGGAAAGGGGCCAACGGCCAGACTCCACTCCACTTGGCTTCCACGGTCGAAATCGCGCGCTACCTGGTCGATCACGGCGCTGCTATCGACGCACGCGATCTGCTGCACGAATCCACGCCCGCTCAGCATATGCTGCGCGTCGTGCAGGCACGGCATTACCCCCGTGATCGCCAGGACATCGCGCGATTCCTTGTCGCTCGCGGTTGTCTAACGGACATCCTCATGGCCGCCGCCTTGGGAGATCACGAACTGACGCGGCGCCTCCTCGACCGCGATCCCGAGTGCGTCCGGACGCGTGTCTCGAATGAGTACTTCCCAAAGCAAGACCCGCGTAGCAGTGGCTCCATTTACTATCAGCTCTTCGGTGCAAGAACTACGCCGCACATGGTAGCGCGCGACTTCGGCCATGAGGACATCTTTCGACTCCTCATGGAGCGCAGTCCGGAAGATTTGAAAACGGCGCAAGCCTTTGAGCTCGGCGATGAGACTATCTTCGGCAGCGTTATCGCCGCTCGCCCTGACTTTATCGCCACGCTCTCCGATGCCGAACGCCGCCGGCTTCCCGATGCCGCGCAAAACAACAACGTCGAAGCCGTGCGGCTCATGCTCGCTGCGGGCTGGCCTGTGGACGCCAAGGGCGAACACGGGCTGACGGCTTTGGATTGGGGCGCATGGCACGGCAACGCGCAAATGATCCGTGAAGTTTTACGTCATCATCCGCAGCTCGAATTGAAGGACT
>DATGIH010000054.1:0-7719 GCA_035295865.1 Bryobacteraceae bacterium | reverse complement strand
TCGAGCCGCTGAAACTTGCGGCGTGCGTCATCGGCGCCGTCTATTTGCGCGGCCCTGGCAATGCATTTCTCTATTTCCAGTTCTAGGGACGCATGCGCGTTATTTCAGTAGCGTTCATCTGCGGCACCGTCTTCACTCTGCTGGCTTGGCTGCGCCCAGCGGAAGGACAGGATCGAGCCGGCATATCGCGCGAAGAATTTTGGAGCACCAAATTGGATTGGTCGCCGAAGTTCGATATCGTGGCCGCGGGCGATTCCAGGACTCTATGCGACATTTCCCCACGCGCTATGCAGGACGTGGCGCCGTTCCAGAAAATCGCAAACTTCGCTTTCAACTATGCAGGCTTTAACGCGGATTACTTGCTCGGTGCCGTGAGCAAACTGAATCCGAGGAGCCGCGTCAGGACGATCGTCCTGGGCATCACGCCACGGTCGCTAACTCCCCTGAATCAACGAGTCAGTGGATACCGGGAAGAATTGAATCGGCCGCTCTGGCGGCGAATGCTGAATTCTCAAGCCGGCGCATGGCTGGCTTCCTTCCGGCCGATCGCCATCGAGCGGATTGTGAAGCAGACTGGTTCAAAGGATTTTTACCCGGATGGCTGGATGGCAGTACGGATGAATCCTCCAAATCCGCAGGCGGACCTTCCAGTTTATAGATCGATCTTCAACGGGAACGCAGTTTCCGAAAGAATCGTGGACGATCTCATCCTTACCGTCCGGCAATGGCGGCGGAAGGATATCCGAGTGTTCGGGTTCCGTCCTCCAGTAACCGAGGAGATGCTCACAATCGAGAACCAGCGCAGTGGTTTCCGCGAAGAAGATTTCATCGGCCGCTTCAAGGATGCCGGCGGGACCTGGCTGACCTTCGATCCTTCCCGTTACCAAGTCTGCGACGGAAGCCATCTGGAGGCGGAATCCGCGCAGGTTTTCTCGCGTGATCTGGCTCGAAAGCTGATGCAAGGCTCGGCGCGTGCGCCAGAGGCGAAGAATCGGACCCATGACAGTCTGGAAAGCACCCAGTAAGCGCAAGCGGGAACCGAAGCGTTCCATCCGGCCGCGGGCCTGGTGCGTGGCGGGCGCGATCTGTTTCACTGCGATCTTTCATCTCGCCTATCTGTGGTACTTGTGGCCGACTTTCGGATATTTTGGCTTTCGCTATTATCCCCCGAGCCTTGCGATGACGTTCCTGATTTACGGATTTGCCGCGCTCCCTTCCCAATGGATGCCGATAAAGCTCATGCGGGGCTCCCACCTGGTTTACTGGATTCTTTACCTCACCGTCTTCATTCCATCCATGGTGGTATCGGTTGTCGTGGATCCATTGCCGGGATGGCCCAAGATTCTGATGCTGACGGCTTTTCTTATCGGATTCCGCATCGTCACGCTGTCCGACCGCCTGCCTCTGATTTTCCAGAGGCGGTCTTTGGTTCCTCACGAAACCGTAGCGCTGGCCGTGTTGATTGCGACGGTTGGCATTGCGCTCTACCTGGTCTTTCTTCCGAACGTGAGTTTGCGGCTGGTCAGCTTCAATCCCGAAGAGCATTACAAGCAGCGCTCGATGAATACCGTGGGTTTGGTTGCGGGATATTTCTCTTTTTGGCTGCCGAACGTGCTGAATCCGTTTCTGTTGACCTACGGTTTGGTGATGAAGCGATGGTTCTACTTTTTGACCGGAGCGATCGGCCAACTCTTCGCGTATTCTTTTGCCGCGACGAAAGGCTCAATTCTCTCCATTGCGATCTACGTCGCAATCTATTGGTTCGTCAGAAAGGGATCGCGCAGGTTTGGCCCATCCATGGTCTGGGCGGCGACGCTTCTGATCGGTGCAGCGCTGGTGGTGAGCGTACTCCAGAGAGATGGGCCGTGGTCTTTTTTTCCGTCCATCGTGCTCATGCGGACATTCGGGGTGCCAGGCCTTCTCACTTCTCAATATGACGAATTCTTCAAGCAGCATCCCTACACCTACCTGTCGCACATGAATATCATGAACGAGTTCGTCAGCTACCCCTACAGCCGTCCTCTACCCATCGAAATCGGCTACTTCTACTACGGCACAGACACTTCGGCGAATGCACATCTGTGGGCGCAAGACGGTATCGCGGCATTTGGGACTCCTGGAATTCTTCTGATCTCGGGGCTTTGTGCCATCGTGCTTTGGATGTTGGACAGCGCTAGTGCGCGGCATGACCTGGTTTTCACGGCAACGGCGCTCACATTCGTTTCCGTGGAGTTGGCCAACTCTTCGCTGTCGACTTCGCTCGTCAGCGGAGGAATCTTTTTCTACATGACTGTGTTTGTTTTGATGAGCCCGCTGCAAGATCGTTTAAGGAATGTCAAACACACTTGAGGCTGCGTCCGGGCTCATCCGGATTTCCGGCCGGATTCGCTTTTTCCGGCGTTTCGGCGAGCGGTCGTTTGCGCGGAGTGTCGCGCTTTTGGCTGGAGGTTCGGCGCTTGGACGCCTGATCCTGATGTTGGCGTCGCTGGTTTTGGTGCGGCAGTACACAGTGGCCGATTTTGGAATTCTGCAAATCTACATGTCGCTGCTGGCGTTGATCGTACCAGCGGCGTCTCTCAGATATGACGCGGCGGTTGTGCTCCCAAAAGACGAGGGGACGGCCGCGGATTTACTCGTCCTGGCGCTACTTTTCACCGTGCCGCTCGCTTTGATTTGCGGCGTTGCGACGTTCTTGCCGCGAGGTCTTTTTCCGTCGACTTGGCAGCCACTTCTGCCGTATCTTTGGCTGGCCGCGCCAGGGTTTCTCGGAACGGCGATCTATCAAGCTCTGTCCTATTGGGCAATCCGGACCAAATCCTACACGCAACTCGCACGAACCAGGATTACCCAAATGGTGTGCCAGGCGAGCACGCAAATAGCGTTTGGCTTTTGTGGGCTTGGCCCGATGGGACTGATAGCCGGCGATGTGCTTGGACGCCTGAATGGAAGCGGTTCGCTCGCCAGTTCCATCTGGCGCGAGAATCGAGGCCAATTTCGCGCGATCCGTCTCTCGCGTCTGGTGCAAACCGCCCGCGCTTATGCGAAATTTCCACGGGTCTCGGCCGCTTCCTCCATCGTGAATGCGGCAGGCGCCGCCCTCCCCATGCTGCTCGTTGCTTCTTTCTATGGATCACAGGTGATGGGTTGGTTTGGCATGGTCGACAAAGTTCTCACCGTCTCCGTTTCTATGGTGGGTCAGGCCGTCTCGCAGGTCTACATTCAAGAAGCCGCGTCGGTCGCGCGCGGGGATCCCTTCCAGTTACAGGCCTTGTTTCACCGTACGATGTTCAAGTTGATTCCCTGGGGAGCGATTCCGGCATTGCTCATGCTGCTCTGGGGTCCCGCTCTTTTCGCCTTGGCACTCGGGCCGGATTGGCGCGAGGCCGGGATTTACGCCAGGATCTTGTCTTTGAATTTATTCGTGACCTTCACCGTTTGGCCACTCATGTCCACGTTGATGGTCCTCGGCAGATTGGACTGGCAGTTTGCCTGGGACTGCGGACGAGTTGTACTCACCACTTTCGCGATCTGGCTTTGTTCCCGCATGGGTGCGACGCCGCGCTGGGCCGTAGCCGCTTACGCGGGTGCAACTGTGGCGGCGTATTCAGCGCACTTAACGATCAGCGCCATCGCCATCCGAAGACACCGCATCGGGCTTTCGCTATGACCATCGTGCACGTCACCCAGTACTATTTGCCCGATCTTGGATATCAAGAAGTACATCTGGCGCGTGCCCAAGTAAAAGCCGGTCATCGCGTTGTGGTGCTCACCTCCGACGAAAGGCCGAACCTTTCCATGTTTCCCGCGCACGCCAGTTCCACAACCGATGAGCGACAGGAGGACGGCGTGCAAGTGGTTCGCATGAAGGCGCGCCATATCGGTAATCGGCTGGTCTTGCGGGGATTGACACAAGAGTTGCAGAGTCTCCATCCCGACTGGGTGATCGCGCATTCCCTCATGACGCTGACCACTCTCACCGTTTGCCAGGCCCGCTACCAGCGGAAGTTCACGGGATGGCTGACCATCGATGACCACACGAATGGTAGTAACCGCCGGCCCGGATTGGCGGCCGACCTTGTGTACGCAATCTATAAAAAGTTCCTGACACCTTGGGTTTTGGGAATCTGCAATGACTTCGTCGCAGTCACTAGTGAAACCGCGGGTATTCTGAGGAATCAGTTCGGGGTTCCGGAGAGGTTGATCCGGCTGGTTCCGCTTGGGGCGGATGCCAATCTTTTTCGCTTCGATGCGTCGGGCAGGGCGGCAGTCCGAGCTCGGCTGGAATGGCGTCAGGACGCCGTCGTGGTCGCCTATGCGGGGAAGCTGCTGCCTGAGAAACGCGTCCTCGAGCTCGTGGAAGCGATGGAACCGCTGGCAGCGGCCGATGCGTCCATCCGGCTGCTCATCGTAGGGTCGGGACCAGTTGCCTACACGGACGAGTTGAATCGCAGAATCCGAACCAGCCCGCACGATTGGGCGCGATTGATTCCGGCGGTGCCCAATAGCGAACTTCCGGCTCTATTGTCGGCGGCGGACATTGGCGTTTGGCCGGGAACGGAATCGATCGTTCATTTGGAAGCCATGTCCTGCGGGTTGCCGATCATCATCCGCGATCTGGCAAGCTTGCGCGACGTGGTAGCCGGCGGCGCCGGTTTGCTGACAAGTGGAAAACCGGACGACATCCGAGCGAAGCTGCGAGATTTGCTGACTAACGCGGATCTACGGCAGAGCATCCGCCAGCGCGCCCGCTCGAAAGTGGAAACCCAACTTTGCTGGAAGCGCTTGGCGGAACGATTTGAACCGAACTGGAAAGGCCAGGTCTGATGCGAGTCCTCTTCTTCGCTTCCGATATTTCGCCGCAAAGCGGAGCTTCGCATGCCCTGTTGCTAACAGCGAAGCGGCTGCAGGCTGAAGGAGTGGAAACGGGCCTAGCTGTTCCGGCTACAACTGCGAGCCGGGCCTTTTTTTCGGATTTCAATGGACAAGTCCTGTTTGTAGAAATCGACCGGCCGAGACGCACGCTCCATCCCATCGCGTTGCTAAAGAGCGCCTGGTCCTGCTTCAGCACAATTGTGGCTGTGCGCACCATTCTGCGGAGTGGAAATTACGATCTGCTGCACTTGAATGAGATCAATGACGCGCCCTATGGCCTGGCCGCTTTGCCGGCCGGCGTTCCGTGCGTATCTCATGTGAGATCGGACGGCATCCCGAATCCGTATCGAGCGATTCTGTTGAGCCTGCTTCGCATGGTCGCGGACCGGGTAATTGTACCGTCGGTGTCGACAAGAAATTGGATCGTCGAGCGATCCCAAGCACTGCGTCGGCGAACAACCATCATTTACGATTGCGCCTTTGACATAGACCGCTGCGATCCAAATGTGTCAGGCGCTGCTTTCAGGCGTGAGCTCGGAATCGCGCAAAATGCGCCCTTGGTGATGCTCGTATCCAAACTACAAATCGCCAAGGGACATCTTTGTTTCATCGAAGCCGCGCGCGAAGTGACGTCCCGGATCCCACAAGCAAGATTCGTCGTGATTGGTGGAGCGGTTGATGGACACGACGGGGAAGCCGCTGAGATTCGTAAGGCCGCCAAGAACGGCGTGGAGCAAGGCTATCTGCATATGGTCGACTTTCTTCCGGATTTGACTGCCGCGTTCGCCGCCGCCGACATCGTGGTGCACTGTCCGATTTATCCGGACCCCTATCCGACGGTGACCCTACTTGGGATGGCCATGCAGAAGGCGGTGGTTGCATCGAACATCGGCGGAATCCCGGAGCAAGTGCGGGACCAGACGTCCGGCCTGCTCTTTCCAGCGGGAGAAGCCGAGGCGTTAGCAACGGTGCTTACGGATTTGCTCGGAGATCCAGAGAGAATGCATGCTCTGGGGCTGGAAGCGCGGCGGCGCGTGCGAGCCATTTGCGATCCGTCAAAACAAGCCGGGCAGATTCTAGATCAATACAACTCCGTACTCGGAATTGGCGATGTACAACCCCAAACTCGAACAGCGGCCAGAGGCGCAAGTTGAATTGCGCAATCGCGAGTTCGGCGCGGAGGCTCCGCAGAATCGCAGGGCTTGCCGCAGCGCCGTTTTACTCGCATCGGTTTGGGATTGAGCGGATCGCCGCTGGGCATTTCGTGCACACCGGGCTGGATGAAAACTCGGTGGTTCTGGATTGCGGCTTGGGCGACAATGCCGATTTCTCCAGTGCGATCATCGCTCGTTTTGGATCGCAGTGTTACGGCGTGGATCCGACGCGCAAACATCAGCAGTCGCTGGCGTCTATCGCGTGCCGCCATGGTAGCCATTTGAAGCACGTTCCGGTGGCGCTCGCCGCTGCCACTGAGTGGATGACGTTTTACGAACCATTGGATCAGATTTCCGGTTCGCTCTTCCGGGAACATGTAAATGCGAACAACGCGGTTTCCTACCAGGTTCCCTCTTCGAGCTTCGAGGATCTGCTGGGAAAGCTTGGGCTGGCACAGGTGGATCTTCTGAAGCTGGATATCGAAGGCGCGGAGTACGAAGTTCTAACTAGCATCGGCGACAAGACGCTCGCCGGCATCCAGCAGATTGTGGTTGAGTTTCACCATTACTGCGTGCCGCGCTTTCCTGCTTCGCAAACCCGGAACACGATCGCGAGGCTCAAGTGGCTGGGATTTCAGCCCTATTCGGTGGATGGTATCAACTATTTATTCTTTCGATGAGAGTCGTTATCGTCAGTTGCGTCTATCCCCCGGAACCGGTGACCTCTGCCGTTACCAGCAAATCGCTGGCTCAGATGCTCAGCGCCGGCGGCAACCAAGTCACCGTGCTCGCGCCCTTTCCTAATCGGCCGCAGGGATCGATTTATCCGGGCTACACCAGGTGTCTTTGGGCAACTGAGCAGTCTAAGGACGGATTCAAGATCATTCGATGTTTCGGGACACTCTCTAAGCGATCGCGCATGATCAGCCGATTCGTGGAAAATCTTTCGTTCGGGATCATGTCCGGCTTGGCGCTGTTATTTGTGCGGCGGCCAGATGTTATTTACGCAAATACTTGGCCGATATTCGCCGCGGGTATCCTCATGTTCGTCGCCGCGCTGCGACGCATTCCGGTGGCTCTGAGCGTTCAGGATCTTTACCCGGAGTCGCTCCTCAACCAGGAACGCATTGCATTCGACTCCTCGATGGCAAATCTCATCCGGCATGCGGACCGCGCGATTGCCACGCAAGCATCGGCGCTGCTTTTGCCGGCTCAGACATTCGTGGATGTTTATCAAGGCTCGAGACGAATTCCAGCCGGCCGGATTCACTGGATACCAAATTGGACCCACTCAGCAATGCTCGAGACGGATTCCTCACAGGACGGCTGCCGGACCGCTTTGGGAATCCCGCTGGATTCTTTTGTATACGCATACAGTGGCAACATCGGAATTGCTGCCGGTTTGGATCGCGTCATTGCCGAGATCGCGCGCCGCGCCGATGTACGCGAACTATTTTTAGTCGCCGGATCGGGAAGCACCCTTTCGGCTTGCGAACAATCCGCCCGAAACTGCCGCGGAGGCAAAATCGTATTTCACACCCGTTATCCCGAATCGGAAACACCAACGGTCTTAAAAGCCGCTGATGTGCTCTTGCTGCCGACCTTCGGTGAGCAGGCGTTTGCATCCTTGCCATCGAAGTTGATTTGGTACATGTTGGCGGCGCGCCCGATTCTTGCAGTCGCGAGCCCCGAG
>DATGIH010000053.1:0-16729 GCA_035295865.1 Bryobacteraceae bacterium | reverse complement strand
AATTCGATTGTAGCTTAGCTGTGATGCAAGCCTTCGGCTTGTCAGAGCGAAAAAGCCACGTAAACTCCGCCCGTCACCGTTCCGAACGGCCTTCCGCCGCCGGCCGCAATCACGACGTACTGCTTGCCCTTGATTTCATACGTCGCCGGAGTTCCGTTACCGGCAAACGGCAGCGTGGTCTGCCACAACAACTCGCCCGTCGCCTTATCGAACACGTGGAATTTCTTATCGAAACTGGTGGCGCCGATGAATACCACACCGCCCGCCGTAACCACCGGCCCTCCGTAATTCTCGGAACCCGTGTTTTTCAATCCTTGCGAAACCAACGCCGGATATTCGCCGAAAGGAATCTTCCAAGCGTATTCTCCGGTATTCAGATTGATCGCGTTCAGCGTGCCCCACGGCGGCGCGACAGCCGGATATCCGTCCGGATCCAGGAACCGGTGATATCCCGTAAATCGATAGCGCATCGTCGGCAGCTCCGGTCCGGCGCTCGCCATCTCTTTACCCTCGCCGCCCAGAAGATAATCGATCAAAGCCGCTCGATCTTCCTCCTTCAATCCGGAGAATCCGGGCATACGGCCTTTGCCCTTTTCGACGATGTCCGTAATCTCCTTGCGGCTCCGGCGATCGCCCACGTTCAGCAGCGATGGCGTATCGGGTGGCGATCCCGCACGATTGTCGCGATGACAGATGCTGCACTGGCTCAGGTACACGCGTTGCCCGCCAGATTTCGCCCCGGTGTTTTCCGCGAGCGCGCCGGTCCAGGCAAGATCGTTGGCATTCACGTAGAAAATCCCGGTTTCCGGATCCAGCGCCTGGCCGCCCCACTCGGCGCCTCCATCGAATCCCGGAAAAACGACGGTGTCTCTTCCCACCGTGAAAGGAACGAACTGGCCCTCACTCCGAAATGCGCGAAATTCCTGCAGCGCCCATTGATGAATTTCCGGCGTCCGGGTCGACAACAGATCTTCAGTAAGCATTTGCCGGGCAAAGGGCGCGGGTTTCGTGGGCAGCGATTGCTCGGAAGCCGTGACTTCTCCCGGAACATCGCTCGCCGGATATTTGAGTGGCTCCAACGGAAACAACGGCTGTCCTGTCGCGCGATCGAATAGGTAGACAAATCCCTGCTTGCTCGCCTGCGCAACAGCATCCACTAACTTGCCATCGTGTTTCACTGTCACCAGCACCGGCGGCGTTGGAAAATCGCGATCCCAGACATCATGCTTGACGCCTTGGAAATACCAGAGTCGTTTACCGGATTTCGCGTCTAAGGCCAGCAGGCAATTCGCGAATAGATTGTCGCCCACGCGATCGCCGCCGTAAAAATCGAACGCGGCTGAACCAGTGGGTACGAAAACGATTCCCCGCCGGGTGTCCACCGTCATGCCGGCCCAGTTGTTCGCCGCGCCGTTGTGCTTCCATGCGTCCTTCGGCCAGGTGTCGTATCCGAACTCGCCCTCGTGGGGAATGGTGTGGAACGACCAGCGCATCTTTCCGGTGCGGATATCGAACGCCCGGATATCGCCCGGAGGCGCAGGCAGCGTCTCTGGCTCGCGTCCGCCAACAATCAGCAGATCTTCATACACGACGCCAGGCGTGGTCAGCGCGATGGAGTTCGATTCCGCTTCCCTGCCCAATCCTTCATTTAGGTTAATGCGCCCGCCGTCGCCGAACGACGGAATCGGCTTCCCGGCCTCCGCATTCAGCGCATAAACAAAATTCATCACCCCAGCGAGAATCCTTCGATCCTTGCCGCTCGCCCAATAAACCAACCCGCGCGCCGGCTGCAGGCTCCCGACGCCCGAATCGAATTTCCAGATCAGCTTGCCCGTAGCCGCATCGACCGCAATTACTTTCTGCGAAGGCGTGTACGCATACATCACACCCGCGACTACAATCGGGCTGGTCTGCAATCCGCCCGTTTCGCCCGTGTCGAAGGTCCAAGCAACTTTGAGCTTGCGAGCGTTCTCGCGATTGATCTGCTTGAGCGCGGAGTAGCGATTGTTTTCCGGCGTTCCGCCATAGATGGGCCAATCCCGTTGTTGAGCGAAAAGCGGAAAAGCAATCAGGCCGCAGATGAAGGCGGATGCACGCAGATATATTTTATCGGCGTTCATCTGCGTTCACCCGCGGCCAATTAATTCTCCGCCGGAATCTTCCATCTGCCCGTCTCGAACTCGAGATTGAAATTCTCACCCAGATAGATGCGACGCACTTCGGCATCCGCGACCAGCGCCTCGGGAGTTCCCGCGCGGAAAATCTTTCCATTATTGATGATGTACGCCCGATCCGTCACCGCCAACGTCTCCGACACGTTGTGATCCGTCACCAAAATGCCGATGCCCATGTTTTTCAGGTCGAAAATGATCCTTTGCAGCTCCAAAACCTGAATGGGATCGATTCCCGAAAACGGCTCGTCCAGCAAAAGGAAGCTCGGTTCAATCACCAGCGACCGTGCAATTTCCACGCGCCGCCGCTCGCCGCCCGATAATGCGTAGCCTTTGTTGTGCCGCACGGTTTCCAGGCCAAGCTGCTCGATCAACCGGTTCATCCGCTCCCGCCGCTCGCGTCCGCTCATGCGCAGCGTTTCCAGAATCGCCATCAGGTTGTCTTCCACCGTCAGTTTGCGGAACACGGAAGCTTCTTGCGGAAGGTAGCTGATGCCGCGCCGCGCCCGCTGGTACATGGGCATCGATGTGATTTCTTCCGACCCGTCGCTGTTCGATACCAACACGCGTCCCGAATCCGGACTGATCAACCCCACGATGATGTAAAACGATGTAGTTTTTCCGGCGCCGTTCGGACCCAGCAGTCCCACTACTTCACCCTGCTTCACCCACAGCGAAACGTTGTCGACAACCTTGCGGCCGCGATAACTTTTCGAGATTTCGGATGTTTGCAGGGTGCGCATCGGACGACTACTTTACCTTGCGGTGCAGAACACTCTGGGCAGGTTGCGCTTCAACTCCGTTCACCAGCAGCCTATCATCCTTCGAGAACCAGGTCAATTTCTCGCCTTGCGTCATTCCGCGCAAGCTGTCGACGAACTTCGGATGGCCTTCGCTCAGCACCACCTTGTCGTCGTCCACGAAGTATTCCGCGTGATCGGATGTACCATCGCGCATGCGTCCGGGCGCTGGCGAATGAATCTGCACTTGGCCATCCGCCACGGCGTGATCGAGTGAAGAATCGTTGCTGTCGTTGCGCAAATACGCCCTGATCTCCTTCGCCTTTACATCCATATTGGATCGCTGCAATATCGCGCCTCCAGTGTATTCGGCGACGCGCTTCTGGTCGTCGTAAGCCAGATCGGGCGCTTTCACGATGGTAAAAACGCGCGGCGCCGCGCTGCCGGGCTTCTTCGATTTGTCGTCGTCATTCGCCTTATCCAAGAGTTGGCTTACTACATGCCCATGCGCCTTGAGCAAAGAGTTATCGCGGTCGATCTCCACCAGGTCGCCTTCCAGCCGGTTCGCGCCCTGCCACAATACTGCGTTTCCTTCATAGCGGATCTGCTGGTTGTTGTCTTTCGAGATCATTTTCTTCGCCCGCGCATGCAGCGGTTCATCTTCGGCCAACATTCCGCCACCGGAATCGTTTTTCGCAACCTTCTTATCTTCCTTGACTCCCTTGCTTCCCTCCCCTTCCTTGGATTCTTTCTTATCCGGCATGCGGGTCGAGTTTACATTGCCCTCAGCCGTGAAATCTCCAGAATTCTGATCCATCACGATCTTGTCCGCATCCGCCGATCCCTTGCTGTCCCAAATTCGCGCCTTGCCGTTGAGATCGATGCGATTGTTCTGCTGATCCAAAAATGCCCGATCCGCGCGCGCCTTTCGATCGCCGGATTCATAGCGAAAATCCCCCGTCTGCTCCAGTTTGTCGAGCTGCGAGGAGTTGGCCTGAAACGTCGCAAACATGTCCTTGCTCCAGGTCAAGGAAGGCGCCGGAGCTTCCTTGGCGCCGGGCGGCTTGGGCTTTATCGTTTTCGTTGAAACCGCATTCGACCGGAACGATTGGATCTGATTCTTTGGCCCGTAGGCGATTGCGATCCGCTCCCCATTCATCCAACGATGCGACTGTTCCGGACGATTCGGCACAAACTCCAGCGCGCCCGGCGACTGTGTTTCCACCGACGCGAGCTCTTGCCCGCCGTTCCGCATCTTAGTGATAATCACTTCGCTCTTCAAAATTCGCGTTTCCGGCGGATCCACGCCCGGCTTGGTCACCGGCTTCGATTCCACCGTCGCGTGACCCATCGCCACCGCGGTCTGCAGGATGCTATCCGCGGTCGTGGTGTCGAAGTCCATCGTCACCCGATCGGCCGCCATGCTGGTGATGGAGGTGTCGGCCGTGGAGACCAGTTTCGCCTGGTCCACCCCCGTAATCTTAGTGATCTGATTATCGCCGTTAAAATCGATGGTGAGATGCTCGGCCGCGTATTCCAAATTGCGCTGCGGACGACGATCCGTCCCGCGCGCCTGCGTGGTCTCCACCAGTTTGATCTGCCCGTGATCCAGCGTTACCACGGCTGGACCGGCGTTCAGGGTCATTGTGTCGCGCGTCAGCCGCGACCACGGGCTTAGGATCACTTTCGATTCTCTCTCGCTGTAAGTTACCTGTCCGGCTTCGATTTTCATCGGCGCCGATTTCGGGTTGGTGCCGCGCCACGTCAGCTCCACTTGACTGCGCATTTCCAACTGGCCCGTGGACGGATCGTAATTTGCGCCTACCGCGTGACCTTCACCGCGATCGAATTGAAATGTGGCCAAACGATCGGTGGACGCTTTACCGGTTTTGATCTCCACATGCACGCCCGACGATTTGATCGCCATCAGTTTCCCGCTGGGCGGCAGCGGTTGATCCAGCGGCACTTTCATGGTGATTTCCACTTCGCCTTCGGAATAGAGCATCCCGGAGTTCAAATCGGTTTCGGCTTTCGCGCTGGTGACGTGGTTGTACTCTTTGCCGTCTTTGTCCTGGATGTCGAGCGTGACACCCGTCATATACTGCTTGCCTTCCACCTCGCGAAGATCGTCGGCTTTCACCGTGACAACGGTTTTCTGATTCGAAGTGTGCGTGTAAGTGAACGCGTGCGTCTGGCCGAGGGTGCCGGGAGGAAGTTCAGTGGGTCTCGCGAGTGCAGTGCGCGCGCGCAGCTTCAATCGCGCATAATACGTCGTGCCGACGCCCCCCAGAATGGCCACAATGGCGACGAGGAGCAAAAGCCGGGCGTGACGCATCGATACTTCCAGGATATCTAAACCAGCCCGGCGACCGAAACCGAACCGCGACCGCGAGGGAGCGTGAACCTTGCCGACACCTAAATTATTTTTACTATCAATAGCTTACAGCAAAAAATTGTCACTCTTCGCCCGACTCTGCTAATATGATTGAGGCGAACGTGATAACGTCCGCCAGTCAGCAGCAACTAATCAACATTCAAGCCAGGAGGTTCCAAGTATGAATATTCGACCGCTCTATGACCGCGTGGTGGTGAAACGGATCGAGGAAAAAGAAAACAAGATCGGTGGCCTGTTCATTCCCGATTCCGCGAAAGAAAAACCGCAGGAGGGCGAAGTCGTAGCCGTCGGGAAAGGCAAGCGGCTGGAAGATGGAAAGCTGGTTCCGCTCGATGTACAAAAAGGCGACCGTGTGCTGTTCGGCAAGTATTCGGGCAGCGAAATCCGTCTGGATGGCGAAGAGTACATGATCATGCGCGAGGATGAGATCCTCGGAATTTTGGAAGGCGGCAGCAAAACCGCAAAGGTGGCCTAAGGCTGCCGAACAGTTTTGAGTTTTTGATTACTAAGGAGAAATTGGAATGCCAGCAAAACAGATTGTATATAGCGAAAATTCCCGCCAGGCGATCCTGCGCGGTGTGAACCAGTTGGCCGATGCCGTGAAAGTCACGCTTGGGCCCCGCGGCCGCAACGTCGTTCTCGAGAAGAAGTTCGGCGGCCCCACCATCACCAAGGACGGCGTCACCGTCGCAAAAGAAATCGAACTAAGCAACCCGCTCGAAAACATGGGCGCTCAGATGGTCCGCGAAGTTGCTTCGAAGACCTCCGACACCGCCGGCGACGGCACCACCACCGCCACCATCCTGGCGCAGGCGATCTTCCGCGAAGGCGTGAAGGCCGTTGCCGCCGGTGCAAACCCGATGGCGCTGAAGCGCGGCGTGGAAAAGGCCGTGGAATTGATTGTGGAAGAGGTGAAGAAGCTCTCCAAGCCGGTTTCCGGTGAGATGATCGCTCAGGTTGGAACCATTTCCGCCAACGGCGACACCACCATCGGCAACATCATCGCCGAAGCGATGAAAAAGGTCGGCAAGGACGGCGTCATCACAGTGGAAGAGTCCCGCACCATGGTCACTGAGCTCCAGACCGTGGACGGAATGCAGTTTGACCGCGGTTATCTCTCGCCCTACTTCATCTCCGACCCGGATCGGATGGAATGCGTTTTGGAAGACCCCTACATCCTGATCCACGAAAAGAAGATCAGCAACATGAAGGACCTTCTGCCGCTGCTTGAGCAGATCGCCCGCGCCGGAAAGCCGCTGCTGGTGATTGCCGAGGAAGTGGAAGGCGAAGCGCTGGCCACTCTCGTGGTCAACAAGCTGCGCGGCACGTTGAATGCTTGCGCCGTGAAGGCTCCCGGATTCGGCGATCGCCGCAAAGCGATGCTCGAAGATATCGGCGTGCTGACCGGCGGCCAGGCCATCTTCGAAGAAACCGGAATTAAGCTCGAAGGCGTGCAGTTGAAGGACCTCGGCCGCGCCAAGCGCGTGACCGTGGACAAGGACAACACCACCATCGTGGATGGCGGCGGTGCGCAGAAGGCGATCGAAGGCCGCATTAAGCAGTTGCGCGCCCAGATCGACGAAACCACCAGCGATTACGATCGCGAGAAGCTGCAAGAGCGGTTGGCCAAGCTGGCCGGCGGCGTTGCGGTGATCAAGGTCGGCGCGGCCACCGAGACCGAAATGAAGGAGAAGAAGGCTCGCGTGGAAGATGCGCTGCATGCTACTCGCGCGGCTGTGGAAGAAGGCATCGTTCCCGGCGGCGGCGTAGCTCTGCTGCGCGCGGCCAAGTCGCTCGACGGCTTGAAGGTTGCCGAGGACGAACAAATCGGCGTGAACATCGTGAAGCGCGCCGCGGAAGAACCGGTTCGCCAGATTGTCGGCAACGCCGGTTATGAAGGCGCCATCGTGATCGAGAAGATCCGCAGCAACGGCGATGCCACCTACGGCTTCAACGCCGCCACCGCGCAGTACGAAGACCTGGTGAAGTCGGGCGTCATCGATCCGACCAAGGTCACTCGCTCTGCTCTGCAGAACGCGTCGTCCATCGCGGCTCTGATGTTGACCACCGAAGCCATGATCGCGGAGATTCCGGAGAAGAAAGCGGCTCCCGCGCCTGGCGCAGGCGGCCCGCACGGACCGGACATGGATTACTAAGAAGAATTCAAGAATTCACGGATTCGAGAATGGCCCGCCCTTCGGGGCGGGCTTTTTTATTTAGTCAAGCGGCGATTCCATTCGAACAGAACAATCCCCGACGCCACCGAAACATTCAGCGACGAGATCGCGCCCGCCATCGGAATCCGCACCAGCAGGTCGCAATGTTTCTTAACTAATTGGTGCAAGCCTTGCCCTTCTCCGCCCAGCACGATTACAGTGGGCGTCGCGTAGTCGGTTTCGCTGTATAAATCTTTGGCCCGTTCATCCAAGCCGTAAATCCAAAATCCACGACCCTTCAGCACTTCGAGTGTCTGGCTCACATTACCGATGCGAACCACGGGCAAATGTTCCAGCGCCCCGGCCGCCGCTTTCGCGACTGTTTCCGTCAAGCCTGCCGCGCGCCGGTCCGGAACCAGCACCGCAGCCGCGCCCGCGGCGTGCGCAGTTCGAATGATGGCGCCCAAGTTGTGCGGATCTTCCACGCCATCCAGCAGCACCAGCAATTTCGCGCCTTCGGCCACATCGTCCAGTTCCGCATAACGCTGCGCCGCGCCAAAAGCCACCACGCCTTGATGCGCCGCGCTGTTCGATGCACGATCCAGCGCGTCTCTCGGCTCGAACCGCACCGGAACCCGGTTGGTCCGCGCCAGGTCGATGATTTCCTGCAGCCTCGGACCACCTGCCCCGCGCGCGATCAGAATGCGGTCAAGATTCCGTCCCGCCTGCAACGCTTCGCGCACCGGATGGATTCCCACTAGCACACTACTCGACTGCGGCCGTTCTTGTTTCGTAGATTTTCTCCTCGTGCTTTTTGCTAGAATCCCAGTATGCTCGAAGCCGCGCTAGAAGAACGCCGCCCAGAGATTCCAGACAAGCTATATTTTCGCATCGGCGAAGTTAGCCGTCTGGCAGGCATCAAGCCGTACGTTCTGCGCTTCTGGGAAACGGAGTTTTCCTCGCTGGGTCCGAAGAAATCGGGCAAAGGCCACCGCTTGTACCGGCGCAAGGACGTGGAACTGGTGCTCGAGATTAAGCGCCTGCTTTATGAAAAGCGCTATACCATCGAAGGCGCGCGGAAATTTCTGGAAACGCGCACACGCGATGCTGCGCCACGCGGCAGCGAAAGCGTCGCAAAAAAATCCGGACGTTCCCAAGGCGATCTGTTCGGCGATCCTGCGCCCGTGCTGAAGGAAATTCGCAAAGAACTGGTCGAACTGCTCGAAATCCTCCAATAGCGGCCGGCCGCGCCCAATCTCCGGACGCTGCTCAAATTCGCCCTTCTCAAGCCGATAAGACAAGTGGGCAATCCCATGATCCGGCTCACCCGCATCAACCATGTTCCGTTGGTCTTGAATGCGGATTTAATTGAACACATTGAGATCACGCCGGATACTGTGATCGCGATGACCAGTGGTCAAAAATTCATGGTGCTGGAGTCCGCCGACGAGGTCGTCGATCGGGTGATCCAATTCCGGCGATTGATTGCCGATCGCAGCCAGCCGGAAGTGGTGCACGCCTACGACCGGACGGAAGACGACGAAGTGGCATAACGCGCGAACATGGCCGAAACACCCAAATCCGAACCCAGCAAGAGCGCGATCCCCGTAAAGGGCAAGCCAGAACCAGTTAAAAAGGTGGGCGCGCGTCCTGACTTCGCCACTATCGGTGGAGTTTTACTGGCTGTGGGAGGAATCGTCGGAGGGCTGCTGATGGAGGGCGGCAAAATCAGAGACATCTCCCAGATCACCGCCGCCTTCATCGTGCTGGGAGGAACCCTGGGTGCTGTGATGGTCAGCACGCCACTTTCGGTGCTCAAAGGAGCTGTGGTTCGCTTTGTGAACGTCTTGCTCGACAAGACGCAGCCGCCTGACGCCGCCATCGAAGAGTTGATTGCCTACGCCACCAAAGCTCGTAAAAACGGACTGGTCTCGCTCGAAAACGAATCGCTCTCCATCCAGGATCCGTTCCTAAAAAAAGCGCTGACCCTCGCCGTCGACGGCACCGATTTACAGGAAATCCGCAGCATGATGCAACTTGATATGGACATCGCCGACAGCCGCGCGCAAGCCGAAGCCAAAGTGTTTGAATCGGGTGGCGGCTACTCACCCACGATCGGGATCATCGGCGCCGTCATGGGCTTAATCCAGGTGATGAAAAACCTGGCGAACATCGAAGAAGTGGGGCACGGAATCGCGGTGGCGTTCGTCGCCACAGTCTATGGAGTTGGTCTCGCCAACATTCTGCTGCTTCCGGCAGCCGCAAAAATCAAAGCGCGCATTGAAAAGGACACGGAACTGAAAGAGCTGAAGCTGGAAGGTGTGATCGCGATTGTGGAAGGCTTGAATCCGAAATTGATCCGCAGCAAATTAGATGCTTACCGCTACGACAAACCGGCTGCCGCCAAAGCCCCTGCCAAAGGTAGTGACGCCAAGGAGAAAAAGCCCGCCGCCGCCGCGCCCGCGCCCGCCAAGAGCTGAACAAAGCAATGCCACGCAAAAAACAGGAAGAGCACGTCAACCACGAACGGTGGCTGGTCTCCTACGCTGATTTCATCACCCTGCTCTTCGCCTTCTTCGTGGTGATGTTCGCTACTTCGCAGGTGGACAAGAACAAGGCGCAGGCCGTATCTGATTCGGTGAAGGAAGCGCTCGAAGGAAAATCATTCAATAGCGTAGTCAAAGTCATCCTGGGCGGCGCCGTCGATCATAAGGGCCAAGGAAACGCGCAAAAAATGGGCCCTGGCGGCGACAAACGGATCACCAAACCCAACGAAAAGCCTTCGCCGGTAGCAGTTGAGCTTTCGCCTTCGCTCGATGTTTTGACTAAACAACTCGCGCCCGAAATCAAAGCTGGAAAAATTCAAATCAGCATGGTCCCGCGCGGCCTCGCCATCAGCTTCACGCAAGCCGCTCTTTTCCCCTCCGGCGAAGATGAGATCGCAAAAGACACTTTCTCCAGCATCCGTACCATCGCGGAAGCCATGCAAAAGATTCCCAATCCGGCCCGCATGGAAGGCCATACCGACGCCGTGCCGATCCACAATTCACGATTTCGCAGCAACTGGGAACTTTCGGCCGCGCGCAGCATCGCGCTCCTCGAAGCTTTAAAAACTTTCGGTGTGGACAAAGACAGGCTGTCCATTGCCGGTTATGCCGACACCAATCCCTTGGAGGCGAACGACACGGAAGCAGGCCGCGCCAAGAACCGTCGCGTCGACGTGATTATCTTGAACGAAACGGGATTGATGGGCGAGCCCGAAAAAGCTGGGGAGTCCAAGAACCAAAAGCCATCCACATTCCCGGCGGCTGAGCCCGCGAAGAAGTAGCCCGCCGGCCAGATCAACGACCCCAATCCGTCAACTGCTGCAGAACCTGCTGCGCCGCTTTCTGCCCCGCGCTCTTCTTCGACAAACCCTCAGCCCGGCTCACCCAATCCCGTCCCACGCGCACTTCCACCAGAAAAGTTTTGGCGTGCTCGGGACCATGCTCTTCCACAATCGCATAGCGCGGCTGCGGCAGCTTCAGAGCCTGCGCCATCTCCTGCAGCGCGCTCTTGTGATCGGTGAGTTGCGCTCCTTCTTCGGGCAAGTGGGCGTCGCCCACGATCTGTTGAACGACAAAGGAGCGCACCGGGCCGAGCCCCGCGTCCAAATACAACGCGGCAATGAGTGCCTCCAGCGCATTCGCCAGCAGCGCTTTCTTCTCACGCCCGCCGCTCATCTCTTCGCCGCGGCCCAGTAATAGATGATGCCCCAACGCTAGCCGCAAGGCCACCTGGTGCAGATGAGACGCGCTTACCAGATGCGCCTTCAGCTTCGATAAGCGCCCTTCGGGAAAAGCCGGATGCTGCGCCACCAGCGCCTCGCTTACCAGGAAACCCAGGATCGCGTCGCCCAGGAACTCCAACTGCTCGTTATCGGCGGCGGGATCCTCGATATTTTTCTCACAGACGCGAGACTTGTGCGTTAGCGCGCGCTCCAGCAGTTCCCGATTCTTGAACGGATGTTGGAGAACCGCCTCGAGCCTATCCAGGTGTTCACTCATGGCCGCGAGCGGACCGGTTTACTGCGCTCCAGGCGGCTTCGTTCCGGCGGCTTTACGCTTCGCTACTTCCGCTTTCTTCGACTCGGCCACCGCTTTCACCTGCGGATTCACGTTCGGAGTGTTGATGGCTTTGTCGAACGCCTCATTCGCTTCATCGAATTTGCCGGAGTCCTCATAGGCTTGGCCCAGCCGGACATAAGTCGCCGGTTCGGGAGTGGCCTGTACCTCGATCGCTTTCTTGTAATTAGCGATGGAATCGTCGTACTTCTTGCGCAGCAGCGCTGTTTGCCCCAAAGCCTCGTAGGCCTGCGCTTGCATATCTTTTCTTGCGTTCGCCCACTGCTCTTCGGTAACGTTCGACTGCGGCTTCGGCATGGTCTTCGCGGCTTCCAAACCGGCGTTCGCGTACTTATCGGCCTTTGCCAGTTGCTCTTCTTTATCCAGATCGAATTCGTGAACGTGGCGCGCGATTTCACCGGCCATCGTCACCAGCGCGAAGGCATTCTTGGGATCGGCTTCGAGCACTCGCTCGCCGTAAAAAATGGTTTGCGCAAAGTCGCGCTTGCGCTGCTCCAGTTGCATGGCGTCTTCGAGCAGCGGAATTTTAAACTCCGTATCGGCGAACTTGGTGAGCACGTTCTCGATGGCCTTGATCCGCTGATCCGGATCGGTCGCGGCTTGCCAGGCTTGCAAGGCTTCCAGTTCCTTCTGCGACTTCGGCGCTGGAGCTTTCTGCGCCCAGAGCGCGCCGGCTAGCGCGATGAAAATGCCGCCGAGCGGCAGCAATCGATACATTCTCTTCGTCATCCCTTTCTCCCGATTCTTACTCATTGAGTCGTAAAAATATTCGCCTCGCGAAATCGCGGGCTACTTGTCTTTGTGGAAGGGCTGCGCCAGCCCCTTTTCCGCGGCACTCTTGACCGATGCAGGCGCGCCCTCGACGGCCAGCGCCGAGCGATAATTCTTTTCGGCCTGTTCCCGATCGCCGGCGGCATCCGCCAACCTGCCCAAATATAAATAGGCCCACGACATGGTCTCTTTGTCGGGGGAAACCTCAAGCGTCTTCTGAAACAGTTTCTCGGCGAGTTCCGGATTCTTTTCGAGAGCCGCGATTCTCGCCAATCCATAATACGCTTTCGCGTGCAGCTCGGCGGCCGAGCCTTGCTCCAACACGCGCAGGTAACTTTTCCGCGCGTTGCCCAAGTCCCGCTTGGTGTAGAGTTCTTCGGCCTCCTGCAAAGTCTTGGCCGGACCCGTGAGCTGGGGCTCGGGCGGCGGCTGCACGTGCTTCGCTTTTTTAACTGTGGCCGCTTTCGCGAACTGCACGCGCTCCAACCGCTTGTCTTCCGCCGCTAAATCGATCTGTCCTACCAGATCGACAAAATAGAATCTCATCGACTCCACGGCTTTCTCATACCCTTGCAGTCCATCCGCGAAAGCAGGCGTAAGCACGAAGCCCTCGCTCAAATCGCGGCTGGCGAGCGCTTGGCGATTCTCTTGGCCGTGTGCCAGCCGGATCTCCACGGCCTTGATGAGACACTCGGTGGCAAACAAGAGGAAATCGTTCTTATAAGCGTCGTCCAGCGCGGGCGCGGGCGCTGCCAGTTCGGCAAGCGGCCTCAGCCGGCTCAATTGCTCGATATGCCGCAGCGCGAGCGGGTCCAGTAGATAGTGCAAGTAGGCGTGGCGGATCTCTTCTATCTGCGGCTCGGCGGAGGGCGTCACCACCACGAAATAGTCGTCTTTGTAGCTGCGCGTTTGAATCTGATTGGGCGCCCCCAGCAGATCCACGTAAATCTGGAAGCGCCGCCCGTAGAATCCGCTGGTGGGATTTCGCAGATAAGCGTTCGCTTCGAGCAGCGCTTTCGCAACCCCGCCATGATTTACCGCGATCATTGTGCTGTACGCATTTTGCGACCGCTTCCAGAGTTCCGCGATGTTCGCGTCCTGATAAAAACGGGCAATCAGCGGATTCAGACCTTCCAGTTTCCGGACGTCGTGCGGCATCTCCTCCGGTTTCAGCCGGGATTCAAAACCGGGCGGACCATCCAGCGTCAGCGCGAACGAAATGTACTGGCTGAGTTCGGCGTCCGAGTTGGCTTGCTTGTGCGCCTCGTAAAATTTCTTGAGCGCCTCTACCGAATCCAAATGTTTCGCCGCAATAACTTCTCGAATCTGCTTGCGGATCGGCGCTGTGGCGGTGGAATCGAGATCGGCGTCATAACCGGCCGCGTTAATGGCCGCGAGCACCGTGAACAGAGTCTCGCTTCCATCCAACTGCCCTTCCTGTGCCGCGCGCGGCGGTGGGGTTTGAGCGAACGTAACCGCGGATAAGGTGATGAGTAAAAGCGGACGAATCAAGAGCGGCCTGCAACTATTGTAGCTGGGGGGCTAGGGACTCGGGACCCCGGGGGCTATTGCTGGGCCTGCGACACGCTCACCACTTGCCCATTGTCCAGCCGAACCGTGCCAAGCTGTTTGCCCTTCGCCCAATATTGGCAGATCTGCACCAGGTGCCCGTCATCGGGAATCGTGACTTTCGATTCCGGCTGGCCCAGCTTGCCGATCACATCCTGTTCGGATGCACCCACCTGCACCGTGGCGAACTCCTCCGCCGTCGGTTCTGGCCGAGCCGGCTCTGGGATGTATGCGGGCGTGACCACTACCGGCGTAACGGCTGCATATTCGCCTTCGCTACGCCGATGCGAGAGTCCGCTGTGCCGCGCTGGCGCCGATCCTCCAGTTAAAGAAGGCGCGTCCACCCCGCCGCCTACACTCTGAGGCGCGAGCTGCACAGGCGGCGTGTATCTTTCCGGCTTATCCGGCGATTTCATCACGGAAGGCGCTTTCGCGGCTTTTTGCGCGCTGGCTTCCGTCTGACCAAAGATTTTGGTGATCGCGTTGCTTAAAGGTTTTCCCGCAGCCGTTCCGATCGTCGCGCCGGATGCAGCGGCCGCGTGTTCCGCTAAACTCTGCGCCTGGACGCCGGCAGCTAACAACAAACTTCCAAATAAAGCAAGCGATCGCATGGATTTCTCCCTCTATTGGAATCGTAGAGGCTCAAGGCATTCGTTACCAGTGGGGAAACGACTTAGTACACCAATGGAAAGAGTACCGTTCGAGCAGTAGGTACCGAGATATCCTAGAAGTTTGTGACAGACTTCGACGTAGTGGGAGTCGGGCTCAACGCCACCGACACCTTAATCCTGTTGTCGCACTTCCCGGCCTACGCCGGAAAAGTGGCATTTGAACGCGAGATCCTGAGTCCTGGAGGACAAGTGGCCAGCGCGATGGTGACTTGCGCCAAGCTTGGGCTGCGGGTCAAATATATCGGAACCGTCGGCGATGACGAACGCGGGCGCGTCCAACTGGCGAGCCTCGAAGACAGCGGTATCAATCTCGACGATCTCGAAGTCCGCAAGAACTGCCCGAACCAGACCGCTTATATCTTGATCGACCAGACCACCGGCGAGCGCACCGTTCTCTGGCAGCGCGCGGAATGTCTCCGCCTGGAGCCCGAATCCATCACCAACGAAAAAATCACCTGCGCGCGCATGCTGCACATCGATGCCCACGACACACCCGCCGTCGCCCGCGCAGCCGAGATCGCGCATCAACATCGCATCCCGGTCACGGTGGATGTCGACACCATTTACCACGGCTTCGATCGCGTCCTTCCCCACGTGGATTATCTGGTCGCCAGTTCGGAATTTCCCGTCCAGTGGACCCACGAGCGCGACCCGTTTCGCGCGCTGGAAATGATTCAGGAGGAGTATCACATCCCGGTCGCCGCCATGACGCTGGGAGCGTTGGGCGCGCTCGCGCGCATGCACGGCCGCTTCGTTTACTCGCCCGCTTTCGTCGTGAACTGTGCCGATACCACCGGCGCGGGGGACGTGTTTCACGGGGCGTTTTGTTATGCTGTTTTGCAGAACATGCCCCTGCGGGAATCGCTCGAGTTCGCAAATGCAATGGCGGCCTTGAACTGCACCGCGTTGGGCGCACGCGGCCGTATCGCCGCGGTGGAGGAAGCGCGCGCTCTCATGGGCCGCGCCGAGCGGCGCACGCATCCCGATTACGAGCAATATCGCTAGGCGGATGCAATGATTCCTCTCCGCTCCTCCGAACGCCACTACACTTCAGCCACCGTCACGCTGCTGCTGATCGTCGCCAATGTGCTGGTGTTTCTCTACGAACTGAGCCTCGGCAACGGCCGCCAGTTGAATCACTTCATTCAGGTCTACGGAATTGTCCCGGATCGTCTGCATCTTTCGTCCATCGTGACATCCATGTTCATCCATGGCGGATGGCTGCACATTCTGGGGAACATGTGGTTCCTCTGGATTTTCGGCCGTGGCGTCGAAGACGTCATGGGCCATGCGAAATTTCTCATTTTCTATTTCGCCTGCGGAATCGCCGCCGGTTTGGTGCACATCGTGGTCAATGCGAACTCCCCTGTACCAACCGTGGGAGCGAGCGGCGCCATCGCCGGAGTGATGGGAGCCTATCTCATCAAATTTCCGCGCGCCCGCATCGTGACACTGGTCGTCATCGTCTTCTTTATCACGACGGTCGACATCCCCGCCGCATTCTTGTTGCTATATTGGTTTGCGATTCAATTCTTCAGCGGCGTCGGATCCGTGGGCTATTCGCAAGCCTCCAGCGGCGACGTCGCCTGGTTCGCCCACATCGGCGGATTCCTGGCCGGCATGGGTTTAGCGGTCTTGCTCACTCCGCGGCAGCCACGCTACCAACAGTGGAACTGAAATGTTTCAGCAAGTAAACCTCGCCTCGGCTGGTATCGACAGGCCAGTCGACATTCTGGCGATCGCCGCGCATCCCGACGACGTCGAACAAACCTGCGGCGGCACGCTGATCCGCATGGCCGAAATGGGCTACCGCACCGGCGTGCTCGATCTCACGGCCGGTGACATGGGTAGCCGCGGAACGCCCGAGATCCGTCTCGCCGAATCGAACGCAGCCGCGTGCCGTATGCTGCTCGCGTGGCGCGGCAATATGCGCCTGCCCGACGCCCGCTTGGAAAATACGGTGAGCGTCCGGATGAGTATGGCGGCCGAGATTCGCGCGCTGCGGCCGCGCGTGGTGATTCTGCCGTATTGGGAGGCGCGTCACCCGGATCATTACCGGGCGTCGGAAATCGGTTTTGAAGCCTGCTTTTTAGCTGGATTGAAAAAGCTGGACGAAGACACCGAGCCACACC
>DATGIH010000052.1:0-4328 GCA_035295865.1 Bryobacteraceae bacterium | reverse complement strand
TTCGCTGGATACACCGTCGAGAGCTGCCCCCCGCCAACAGAAACGTTCGGTTCTTTGACGATCGCGCCGAGATTGGCGGAGCTGTAGCGCCAGACGGAAGCTGTCGCGGCCGCGTCGAAATTCGCCAAAGTTAGCGCCGTGGAAAGATCCTGGCCGGTTTTGTTGATGACCATCGCGGTTAGATTGCCATCGGAGCGGAGCGCACCGTAAACCGCGAGCTTGCCCTGATCGGCGCTGGTAGCTTGCGCGGAAGTTTCGCCGAACGTTCCACCGATGCCGTCGTAGTTGCGATAAATCTTGAACGCATAGGCGATCGGATCGCTGGGTTTCGGAAAGTTCGGGATTCCCCAAAGCGCCGCCGCATCCAATGATTGCCGCCCGAAGACTCCGAGCAGATCGGCCTGTGCGAGCGCGCCGTTGATATCTTCCTGCGCCCCAAGATTGTATTCGGTGATGGCGAGCTTCGTACCCGGATAATTCTGCGCAATGATCTGCTGCAACCGCGGGATGAGCATGGGCGCGATCGGGCCGCCGCCGTTGTCCACATCCTGTATCCAGTAATCGTCGCTGACCACGAACGTCGGATCCCAAAAGGCCCGCGTATATTGCAGCCGGAGCGCCTGGGTGGCTGCATCTCCGGCCGGCTGCCCTTGCACGCTCTGCGGTGCGATGTAGGCATGTTGATCGAAATAATCCAGCAGACGCACGCCGTGCTGCTTTTCGTATTTCTGGAACTGCTGCAGATACCAAGCCATCAGCGGAACGCCGCCGTGCGCGTTGCGATCCACCGGATTTTGCCAGTAGTTGCCGACGGCCCATCCGGCAACGATATCTTTCTTCGAGAAAAAGAGCGATGCCCAGTTATCGGCGACAGGACCCGTCACAATCGCGGTTGGATCCGCTTTCTTGATCGCAGCGGCGTAGGTCAAGTTGAGACTGGCCAGTTCGTCATACGTGTACGGATCGGGATGAATATCGCGATGGGTGCTGTCCCACCAGATCGGCTCGTTATCCATGCTCCAGATCGCGACGCCGCCTTGGCTGGCTTTGCCGTAGCGCGAAATTACGGAGGCGATCCATTCGGCTTGAAAATTTTGATCGAACTTCGCCGAGGCGTCCGTCGGATCGTTCTTGATGTAGATGGGATTTGCCGGCGCCTTTCCATCGTTGACGCTGGGATCGCCGCACGCGTCATCGTATTTGATGCCGTCGCCGCAGGTGACCGAATGATACTGCGCATACGGATCCTGCTTGCACTGCTTGCCATATTTCGAGACATCGAAGCTGCACATTTCCATGTCCGCTTTGGGAAGCCAGCCCAACACCGGGATGGTCCCGATGGCCTTGCCGCCGGTGACGCGGACCTGGTCCATGAAAGAGTTGAAAGTTGTCCCACCTGAGGTCAGCACCTGAAAGAACCAATCATTCGCCAGGTTCGAGATCCCGAACTTCCATTGATAGGTACTGGTGTCGTCGCCGCCCCATCGCCGGGCAGTAGCGCGGATATTGGCCGCTGCCGCCGAAGCGGCGGCGTATGCGGGATCGGTCGTGTCCGGAAGCGTCCAGTAGAAATCGATGCCGTAGACATCGGGAGAAATCGCATGAAGATTGGCCGAGGCATCGATCGAGAGCGCGGGCCCGGGCTGTTGAGCGAACGCGGCGGTTGAAATCAGGAGGAAACTAGCGATGCAAAAAGCCGTGCGCATGGACGGAACCTCTTTTATCATTTGACTCCAACGGCGCGATGTGTAATTATTCATAGTAGTGAATAAAAATACAGGAGCCGTCTAGGACCATGCCCCCCACCGCTCAAACTTCCCTAAAGCCGGTCCGGCGGATGCCGCCACCGAAATCGCTGCCGAAAATGGGTGCATCGGATTTTACACGCGACCTGGATCTCACGCAGGATGAGCTGATTGCACTCCTCGATCTCACTCAACAGGTGAAGGCGACGCCTTCTCGCTTCGCGCAGTCCTTGAAGGGTCAATATCTCAGCCTTCTGTTCGAAAAGCCTTCGCTCCGCACCCGCTTCACCTTTGAGCTTGCCATCAAGCAGCTTGGCGGCGACTCTGTTTTATCCAGCGGATTGATCGGCGAACGGGAACCGCTGAAGGACGTTGCTCGCAACCTCGACCGCTGGACCAATGGCATTGTCGCGCGCACCTTTTCGCAGCAAACCATTGACGACCTGGCGCACTGGTCGCAAGTTCCGGTGATCAACGCCCTCAGCGACCGGTTTCATCCCTGCCAGGCGCTCGCGGATATTTTCACGCTCCAGGAGCGCTTCGGCAATCTTCGTGGATTGAAGCTCGCCTTCGTCGGCGACGGGAACAACGTCGCGCATTCTTTGATGCTCTCGGCACTCCGGATGGGCATGAGTTTTTCCATTGCATCTCCCAAAGGCTATGCCCCGGATGCCGAAGTCGTAACGCAAGCGCAGGCGCTGGCCGCCATCTCGGGCGCGCAGCTTGTCATTACGCGCGATCCGGCGGAAGCCGTCGCGGGCGCACATTGTGTGTACACCGACGTCTGGATCAGCATGGGGCAGGAGAGCGAGCACAAGAAACGCCGCTTGGATTTCGCGGGCTTCCAAGTAAATGAAAGCCTCATGGCGCATGCCAGCGCGGAAGCCATCTTCCTGCATTGCCTTCCGGCCAAGCGCGGCCAAGAAGTGACGGATGAAGTGCTGGAATCGGCGCAGTCCGCCGTTTTCGATCAAGCCGAAAACCGTCTGCACGCGCAAAAAGCATTACTATTGATGTTGATCGGCTAGCCTCTACATCCTAGCCCCAAAAATAAATCTAAAATTATGCTGCGACCCAAGAAAGTGGCCTTAGCCTACTCGGGCGGCCTCGATACCTCTATCATCATTCCCTGGCTCAAAGAGCACTATCAGTGCGAAGTGGTTGCCGTCTGCGGCGACATCGGCCAGGGCGACGACGAACTGAAAGGCCTGGAAAAGAAGGCCAAGAAAACCGGCGCGTCCGAATGCCACGTCGCCGATATGCGGGAGGAGTTCGTCACCGAATATTTGTGGCGGATGGTCCGCTCAGGCGCGGTGTACGAGCACAAATATCTGCTTGGAACATCCATCGCGCGGCCACTGCTGGCGAAACGGCAAGTGGAAGTCGCTCTGAAAACCGGCTGCGATGCGCTCTCGCACGGATGCACCGGTAAGGGCAACGATCAAGTGCGGTTCGAGTTGACCTACAAAGCGCTCGCGCCGCAGCTTCCGGTGATCGCGCCGTGGCGCGAGTGGAACATCGTTTCGCGCGAAGACGCCATCGAGTATGCGGCCAAGCACAACGTTCCAATTTCCCAAACCACCACGAAAATCTACAGCCGCGATCGCAACATCTGGCACATTTCGCACGAGGGCGGGGCACTGGAAGATCCGGCCAATGCAGCTCCCGACGACATGTGGATGCTGACCAAGAGTCCCAAAGAGGCTCCGGATAAGCCGGCGGATGTGACCATCGGATTCGAAAAAGGTCTGCCGGTTTCAGTGAACGGCAAGAAGCTGTCGGGCGTGAAGCTGCTCGAGACGTTGAATAAAATCGGCAGCGATCATGGAATCGGACGGATCGATCTGGTGGAAAATCGCTTCGTCGGAATGAAATCGCGCGGCTGTTACGAAACGCCGGGCGGAACGCTGATCCTCGCAGCGCATCGCGAACTGGAAGCGCTGACGCTCGACCGGAACACGCTGCACTACAAACAAAAACTGTCGCTCGATTACGCCGAGATGGTTTACAACGGCTTGTGGTTCACGCCGCTGCGCGAAGCTCTCGACAGCTTTTTCGAGAAGACCAGCGAAACCACGACAGGCGAAGTGACCTTGCGTCTGTACAAGGGCAACGTCGAGCCAGTGAGCCGCAAATCGCCGTTCTCGCTCTATTCACTCAACATCGCGAGCTTCACCATGGGCGCCGAGTACGATCAGAAGGACGCGCGCGGCTTCATCAACCTGATCGGCCTGCCGATCCAGGTTCGCGCGTCGATTAAAGAAGCTCAAAAAGCCGCGAAGAAAACCGTATGAAGCTCTGGGGAGGGCGTTTCGAAGCCGGACCGTCTGAGGTTTTCGAGCGCTTCTCCGGCTCGCTCCATTTCGACAAGCGGCTATTCGATGTCGATATCCGCGGCTCCATCGCTTATGCCGGCGCGCTCCAACGCGTCGGCATCCTCACCGCGGCTGAGCGCGACGAACTCGCCGCCGCCTTCGCATCGATTCAAAAAGATTCCGCCGACCCCGCGTTCTGGCACAACGCCGACGATGAGGACGTTCACACCCTCGTCATCCGCAAGCTAAAGGAGAAAGCCGGCACTCT
>DATGIH010000051.1:0-4605 GCA_035295865.1 Bryobacteraceae bacterium | reverse complement strand
CAGATGCCGCCGTATCCGTGCAAAGTCTGCTGGGACGCAAAACAAAAGATCATCAAAATGCAGCAGGCCGGGATGGCCGACTCGGCTATTCTCGATCAGTTCGCGCGCGAAAACGGAAAAGATATTCTCTCTGTGCAACCGGGCTTTTTGGGTTCGTTAACGTTCTATAGCGCGGCGGTTATCGGCCTCATCATGGTCGTGCTGGTGATTCGCAGATACCGGCGTCCGCGGACGGCGACTTCAGCCGGGGGCGTGCCCGACGCTGATGACGCGCTCCTGGAGCGTTACCACGGGCAAATTGAGAAAGAAGTGGAAAAGCTCGATTGATCTCCTTATCAGTAGCCGTGTTGCTCAGCGTCGGAGCAATCGCGTTCACGCTGCTCGTCCGGGCCAAAGACATTCCCGAGGCCCCTGCGCCCTCGCCTGTAGAGCACTTGGAACAACGCAAAGCCCAGATATACGAAAATGTGCGCGATTTGCAGTTTGAGTATCGGCTTGGCAAGCTGTCCGACGACGACTATCGGAAGACAAAATTAGATTTGCAGAAGGAACTCGCCAAGACACTGGCTGAAATCGACGCCATTCAGCCGCAGCAGACCAAAGCGGCGGCTGCGCCCGAGCGCAAACGGCCGGAAGTACCCAAGCTGGCCGACTCCTGCCCTCACTGCGGCGCCAAATTCGCCCAAGCTATGAAATTTTGCGGCGCTTGCGGAAAGGCGATGGGATGAGGGCGGCGCTGGGTCTCGCCATATTCGGATATTGCGCAGTGCTCCCGCTTATGGCTGCCGTCGACGGCACGGTCCTCAATCGGACTACGGGTCAAGCACAGGCGAATGTCATCCTGCAACTGCTCCAGCCCGGGCAGGGAGGTATGCAGACGCTCGGCACTGCCAAGACGGATGCGACCGGCAAGTTCCACTTCGATAACACCACCCAAGGGCCCACGCTCGTACAGGCCATATACTCCGGCGTGACGTACAACAAGATGATCATCCCCGGTACGCCTTCAACCGGGCTCGAACTGGACGTGTACGATTCGTCAAAGAAGCCGAATGGCGCCAAGATCTCGCAGCACTTCATCATTCTCCAGCCCACCGCGGCGGAACTGTTCGTGAGCGAGAGCTTCATTTACCAAGGCGATTCCAAGCTGACGTTTAACGATGCTTCGAACGGGACGCTGCATTTGTACCTGCCGCCTGGGGCAAAAGACCCGCACGTGACGATTCAAGGCCCCGGAGGAATGCCCATTCAGCGCTCTGTCGAAAAAACGAAAGAGCCGGATATCTATAAGATCGACTATCCGGTAAAACCCGGCGAAACGCGCTTCGACGTGAATTATTCCCTGCCATCCGCGAGTCCACTCACGTTCGCGAGCAAGAGTATCCAGCCGGAAGGCAACACGGATCTGGTCGCGCCGAACGGGGTCACTCTGAAGGGCGACAGCATCGAGCTGATTGGGCAAGAACCGAAGACGCAGGCAAATATCTATAGAATCAAAGCTCCGGCCTTCCAGGTGGATATTGAAGGTCTGGTTGCGCCAGAACCGTCGAACGCTGCTGCGGCAGGCGAAAATTCGGATGAGCCGAAAGTCCAGTTGGTCCCTCCGCGCGTGTATGAGCACATTTATTGGATTCTCGCTTTGACTCTCGGCGTTCTCGGTTTGGGCAGCGTCTTGCTGGTGCGGAATGGTGCAGCCAAGAAGGGCGAATCGGAATGACGGCCGTATCCATCGACGGCGTTTGGAAATATTTCGGCGATTATCCGGCCTTACGCGAGGTTTCATTCACGCTTGAGAGGGGGGCGTGCCTGGCATTGCTAGGCCGCAATGGCGCGGGCAAAACCACGCTGCTGCGCATCCTGGCCGGTCTTTCGAAACCTGGCCGGGGCAGCGTAACGATCTTAGGCGCTGATGCGCGCGCCGAAGAAACACGGCGTCAGATTGGCGTGCTCGGGCACGGCATCGGCATCTACGAGGAACTCTCGGCGGTCGAGAACCTGCGGCTCTTTGCGCGGCTATACGGGCTGTCTAATCCGACCAAGACCGCCATGGAGTGGCTGGACCGGACCGGGCTCGAGCGTGTCAGCGACGGTTTAGTCCGGGAGTTTTCGCGCGGAATGCGCCAGCGGCTCGCCGTCGCTCGGGCTTTTCTACACAATCCTTCGCTGCTGCTGCTGGATGAGCCGTTCACCGCCCTCGATGATCGTGCCATCGCGGTATTGCAAACCTTGTTGAACGACGCGCGCCGCGAAGGCCGAACCATTATCATGTCCACGCACCAACTCCGCGAGGCGCTGGAACTGGCGAGCGACGTCGCTCTTATCAATCGCGGCCGCCTGGCTTACCGCGGCGAACGCACTAAGGAAATGTTGGATGACCCAAGCTGGCTCTATCGAAATTACGGAGAAGCCTAGAGCCGCGGCGGCGCCCCGAGCGCGCGCCGGTTTCTTGCGTCAGGCATTCGCGGTAGCCGCCAAGGACCTGCGCTCGGAGATGCGCAGCAAGGAGAGCGTCAATGCCTCGCTCTCGTTCGCGCTGGTAATCCTGCTTCTCTTCAGCCTGGCGTTCGATCCCGGCTCGGATCAAGTTCGGGAGATTGCGGGCGGGCTTCTATGGCTGGTCTTTGCTTTTGCGAGCGCCCTCATCTTGAACCGCAGCTTCGCGCGCGAACTGGTGAACGACTGCCTGGACATGCTCATCTCTTCGCCCATCAGCGCCGCTCAGCTTTTTCTCGGCAAGGCGATGGCCAACTTTGTCTTGCTGATCGTGATCGAATGCCTGTGCCTGCCCGTCTTCGGCATTTTCTATAACGTGACTTGGGCGCGGCGGTTTGGCCTGTTATTTCTGGTGCTGGTATTGGGAACTTGGGGATTGACGGTGATCGGCACGCTGTTTAGCGCTATGACGGTGAATCTTCGCTTGCGGGAACTGATGCTGCCGACTCTCGTATATCCGCTGATCGTTCCGGTTTTGATGGGCACCATCCAGCTCAGCATGCTCCTGATCAACGGCGAGCCGATTGGCCAGGATAATCAACTGTGGTTCCGCTTGCTGGTTGCTTTTGATGTAATCTTTACTATTCTGTCTGTAGCTGTAGTTGAGACCGTGCTAGTGGGGTGAAGCATGCGAACTAAAGTTATCTTGGCGCTCTGCCTGATTGCGGGAGCGATTCTCGCCTGGAATCTGCATACCATGTTCCTGAGCGTCCCCGATGAGGCGAATCAAGGGGCGATCTTCCGCATCATCTACTTTCATGTGCCTGCGGCAATTACGTCCTTCGCGGGGTTCTACGTGGCCATGTTCTGCGGCCTGGGATATCTCGCGAACCGAAACCTGCGGCTGGATTCGGTAGCGGCTGCGATCAATGAAGTATCGCTTGCTTTTGCCTCGATCACGCTCGTAACAGGAAGCATCTGGGGGCGAATCATCTGGGGCATCTGGTGGACCTGGGACCCCCGGCTTACTTCGTATTTCATTTGCCTGCTGATGTACTTCGGATATTTCATGCTGCGGCGCGGAATTGATGAGCCACACCAGCGCGCCCGCATGTCGGCGGTGCTTTCAATCTTCGCGTGCGTGGATATCGTGATCGTTTGGAAATCCATAGAGTGGTTCCGAACCCAGCATCCCGGTCCGGTGCTCAGTATCCGGAATGGCGGAGGCATGGCGCCTGGAATGGAAGCGCCCATCTGGTGGAATCTCGTCGCGCTTTTAATGCTGTCCACCGCCCTGATATTAATTCGGACGCGGCAGCAAACTATGCAGCACGAAGTGGAAACGTTGCGCCGGTACGCGCACGCGTATTAGGAGATTGAACCTATGGACCGCAACTTTGAGTACATGGTTTACGGCTTCACGGCCGCTTGGCTGATCGTAATCGGTTATGTGATCAGCATTGCAGTTCGCGAAAAACGCCTTCGGCAGGAACTGGATCGCGTGAAACGCATGGTCGAGGATCGCGAGAAAGAAGACAAGCGCAGCGCCAGCAGTTCCAGCAGCCGCTAGGCTGTTGCATCTTCTAAGCGCGGTCCCTCACTGGGCTTCGGTATGCTTTTAGCATGCAGTTTCCCCGTTTACTCCCCGTACGCCAGAACTTCCCCGATCGCAGCATCAAAGATGTAGCTGGCGAGGTCCAGCGCCAGCTTACGGATTCCGATTTTGCGTCCAGTGTGCGGCCGGGCTCGCGCATTGCGCTAGGAGTTGGAAGCCGCGGAATCGCGAATATCTCAACCATCGTGAAGGCTGTCGTGGATTATTGGAAATCCCAGCGCTGCGCGCCCTTCATCTTTCCGGCCATGGGCAGTCACGGCGCGGCCACCGCTGAGGGGCAGGCCGATGTGCTCGCGCATTTCGGTATCCATGAAGCCACCATGGGTTGCCCCATCGTTAGCGCGTTGGAAGTCGTTTCGCTCGGGAAAACTGCGGACGGCATCGAAGCCTTTATGGACCGAAGCGCGTTTCAGAGCGATGCGGTGATGCTGATCAATCGCGTCAAGTGGCATACCGATTTCAGCGGGAACATCGAAAGCGGGTTGCTCAAGATGACCGCGATCGGTCTCGGTAAATTCGCCGGCGCGCAGCGTTATCACACCTACGGCTACAAACTG
>DATGIH010000050.1:0-2401 GCA_035295865.1 Bryobacteraceae bacterium | reverse complement strand
GTCCCTGGAGATCGGCCAGCTCCTGTTTGCGCTGCTTGAGCACGACGTCGGACTGATCGGCGTCCGCTCGGCGGCGTCCGCTATCGAAGATGATGAACTTCAGCGAGCCGGTAACGGTGAACGTTCCGTGCGACTGGGCGAGATTCACACCCGTGTCCCCGTAGTTCCCGTTAAGCTCCAATGTCGGATATCGTCTCGCTTCCACTGCCTGGCGATCGGTCTCGGCGGCCTCGACCTGCACCCTCAGACTCTGGTAATCCGCCCTGGACGCGTAAGCGCGTTGCAATGCCTGCTCCTGCGTGAGCGCCTCGAGAGGCGCATAGGGCGCGGTGTCGGAGATTTCGAATGCTTGTCCCGCCGGCAGCCCGATCACTCTCGCCAGCGTGAGCTTATCTTTGGCGAGCTGATTCTCTTCCGCGACCAGTAATTGCTGCTGCGTTTTCAGCTCCACCTGCGCCCGCAGCTCGTCGATCGCCGGAGAAACGCCGGCAGCGTGCTGATCCCGGGCTCGCTCATAGAGTGCTTGCGCGGTGGCGACCTGAGCTCGTGTGCCATCCACCAGCGCGGCTCCGGCGATGATCTGCAGATATGACGATGCAACGGCCTGCACCACCAGGTCCCGCGCATCCTGGTAGGAAAGCTCGGCAGCGCGAATATTCTGGTTAGCGGACTGCAACTGCTTGCGCTTTTCCCAATCGAATAGCGTCGCCGTGGTGTACGCGCGAACATCGGTATAGCCGAAGGGTCCGATGATCTGCGGAAATCCCGGAAACCGGAATCCGAACGTCGCGAGGTCAACCTGCGACGCCGTCTCGGACGCAGAGCCGGTCACATTCGGCAGTAATTCACTCAACGCCCGGAGCCTGTCCGCGCGCGCTGAACTGCTGCTGTTGATTCGCTCCAGAACGCCGAGATTGTTCTGGAGGCCGCGGGCGATTGCTTCCTGTAACGAGAGCCGGAGCGTCCCTTGCGTCGCCTGCCCCGCCGGCACGCTTCCTTGAAATACGTCTGTTTGCGCCGCTGCCGGCAGGACGAGGCCCAACGTCGCCCCACCGAATATCGTCCCGGCGAAAAGGCCCCGAGCGATTAAGCCTTTCACTTGTCCACACCTGACTTTCAAGCAGTGCCTCATTTCGAATCGCCTACAATTTGGTTTACGATCTCTTGGATGAGCAAACCTGCCGCCAGGAAGCTGGCTCCTTCGCGATGCATCGAATGCAACAGGCTCTCGCCGGCCGGATCGATGAAGCTGACGCCCCGCAGATCCACGGCAAGTCTTGATTGCGGGTGACTCGCCCGGGCCGCGCACCAACAGTGCTCCAGCTCCGGAACATAATCCCCGGCCACGCGGCCGCACACCTGAAGAGTAACCGTGTCGTCGATCTCACGAACTTGGACCTTCATCATACGAGTAATTTAGAAGAGCATGCAGTCGGCAGCCCACTCTCATATATATGTAAATAAGTGACTTATATAGGATTACCGATTTTGTGCCGAAGGGAATATGCCGATATATCGGCAAGAGATGATATGTCGGCGCTACGGTGATCCGTGCGGACGTGTTATCCGGCTTTGCGAGCTCTCCGGATTCCGAGTTTCTCCATACGCGATTGCAGCGTGCTGCGCTTCAGACCAAGGAGGGCCGCAGCCCCACTGGGACCGCCAACGATCCAGCGCGTGGCGTCAAGTGCATCCAGGATGTGCCGCCGCTCGGCCTCGTCCATTCGAAGCACCGTCGAATCCGCCGCCGGTGCGGCGTCCCTCAAGGCGTCCTTGGGAATCCTCAGCCGCTTGCCCGACGTCAGGATCACCGACCGTTCCAGCACGTTGCGAAGCTCCCGCACATTACCCGGCCAGGAATAATTGGTCAGGCTCTCCATCGATTCCACTGGAATTGTCTCGATCTCCTTGCGCATACGCGTGGAGAATTCCTGAACGAAGTAGCGCACCAGCGTGGGGATGTCCTCGCGGCGCTCGCGCAGCGGAGGGATCGTGATGGGAAAAACGTTGACGCGATAGTACAGATCCATGCGGAAGGCCTGCTCCCCGACCAGCGCCTGCAGATCCCGATTGGTCGCCGCCACCAGCCGGAAATCCGATTGGATGCTGCGCGATCCTCCCACGCGCTCGAACTGTCCGTCCTGAAGGACGCGCAGCAGCTTCGGTTGCAATTCGAGCGGCAGCTCCCCAATTTCGTCGAGAAACAGCGTACCGCGATGCGCCAGTTCGAATCGCCCCGCGCGCTGGCCCACCGCACCGGTGAACGCGCCCTTCTCGTGGCCGAACAGCTCGCTCTCCAGCAAACCGACGGGAATCGCCGAACAATTCAGCTTCACGAATGTCCCCTGCTTGCGATGGCTGAATTGATGGATCGCCGCGCCCACCGATTCCACCGTCTTGA
>DATGIH010000049.1:0-14227 GCA_035295865.1 Bryobacteraceae bacterium | reverse complement strand
TCGGGATTTTGCCAGCGGACTGCACGCCGTCGGAATGAAACAGAACTTGCGCCTCTTGCGCGATAGACGCAATTTCCTGGATGGGCTGAACAGTTCCAAGCTCGTTGTTGGCGTGCATCACCGAAATCAAAACTGTTTCCGGCCGCAGGGCGCCGCGAACGTCCGCGGGATCGACGATGCCGTTCGATCCGACGCGAACATAGCTGACATCGACGCCTTCGCGCTCCAGTTGCCGGCACGGATTCAGCACCGCGGGATGCTCGATTGCCGACGTGATCACATGTTTCTTCGCGGCCCGGTTGGCGCGAACTGTTCCGAGGATCGCAAGATTGTCCGCCTCGGTGCCTCCGCTGGTGAAGACGATATCCTTGGCGTCGCAGCCGAGCAGTCCGGCGGTTTGACGCCTCGCCATTTCGAGCTTTTGCCTGGCGTTTTGGCCGTGTTGGTGGATGCTGGACGGGTTTCCATACACTTCAAGTAGCGCTGGAACCAGTACTTCGAGTGCCGCTGGAGATACGGGCGTGGTCGCGTTGTGATCGAAGTAGAAACGGGTCACTTCAACTACAAGTTTACCTTGCCCACAAAGTAGGGCGGACCCCCAGGTCCGCAGTCGACCCCCTGGTCGGCTTCGCTGCGCTTGACCACGGATACTCGCAGGCCTGCATGACTAACCCAGCCCGCACCGGATTCTCTTCGATGTATCTACGAATCCTCCCAAACTTGGTCGTTGCGGACAAGATGATCATAACTTTCTTCCTGCCAAAATGGAGATCCAGTTAACGACAGCATCTCATTCGCGCGTCTCGCTGTGATGCCTTTCAAAGACTTCATCAATTTGGGCAACGAGATCTTCGGCGTGATTAATAGGTGAACATGGTTTGGCATTATGACGAACGAATGAAGGTCGTAATGTTGTAGGTTCCCGGCGTTGTATTTGATCGCTTCTACAACCATGTCGGCGACTGCTAGTTGGCTAAGGTACACCATTCCCGTTCTAGTTCTTGCTTCATGGAGGAGGCGGTCCATGGCTTCGAACGCTTGTCCTGAAGTTAGCGTGGAAGATGAAAAATGCCGATTTGGTGGAAGGCTGTCCCTGAGCCGCCATGTCACGAAGACTGGTTGGTTGTCGGTGTAGAGATGCGGGAGGTGACGGCGGTAGAAGGTCACGTTGGAGGAGTGGTCGGTGAAGTTTTGGATTCTCAAAAAAAAAGGCCGACCTGGGGGTCGGCTGCGGACCTGGGGGTCCGCCCCACTCTGGCCGCCTGTATAATTGGGCTTTCCGGCCATGCCTGCGCTTATTACGCTCACCACTGATTTTGGGACTACTGATCATTTCGCCGGCACCATGAAGGGCGTCATACTCGGGATCGCGCCTACGGCGCGGATCGTCGATATCTCGCATGAGGTGCAGCCGTTCGAAGTAACCGACGGCGCGTTTACGATCGCGGAGGCATATCGATATTTTCCGAAGAAGACCATTCACGTTGTTGTCGTCGATCCGGGAGTTGGATCGACGCGCCGGCCATTGCTCGCGGAAATGTCGGGGCAGTACTTCATCGCGCCGGATAACGGGGTGCTCTCGCTCGTGTTCGCGCGCGAACGGGCCAAGGTACGGCACATCACCGGTGAGCGCTATTTTTTGCATCCGGTCAGCCGCACATTTCACGGCCGGGATGTTTTTGCCCCGGTGGCCGCGCGTTTGGCGGCGGGAGTTCCGGCCGCGAAATTCGGCAAGCTCATTGACGATCATCTGCGTCTCGCCTTCCAAGCTCCAACGCGCACCGGCAAACACTCCTGGACTGGAAACGTTCTCAAAGTGGATCGATTCGGCAATCTGATCACGAATCTGAATCTCGAACAGTTCCCGCAGGTCAGAACCCACGCGTTTGGATTGAACGTTGGAATGCAAACGGTCTCGCGACTGGCGCTCACCTTTACCGAATGCGCGCAGGGCGAGCTTTTCGTTTTGGTGGGAAGTTCCGGCTATCTGGAAGTTGCCACCAATCAGGGATCGGCGGCGAAAGCTTTGGGATGTGGAGCCGGTTCGCCCGTGGAGCTCATCATTTACTGAGTTCGGGCGCACACGTCCCACCCGAGACGCGCGAGGGTGTACCCGCGCGCCATTCGATCTCTCGTGTGCCTAGAAATTAGGCCGATTGCCGGAGCGTGGAGGCGTTCTTCTCGAGCAATCGTGTGACGCTGGCTTCGCTCGATAGCGCGCCAGGGTCGTTGACGCAGAGCGAGGCTGCTTCTGCGATGCGCCGCTGCTCCCGCAGCTTGCGCTCCTGCCACTCGCGGAACGCAGTGCGTTCCTTCTCGATCTCTTCCACCGCGACGGCGATCTTCATGCGGTATTGGGTGGAAATCGATTCCAATTCCGAAGCCAGCCGCTCATTATCCTTCAACTTGACGCTTTCGAACTCCTGGAGGCGCTTTTGCTGTTCTTCGTCGTACGCTTCTAAAGCCCGCTGCCGCTGCATGGCATCCTGCAGGACGTCCTCAACGGCAACGCCCGCCGCTTCCAGCGCCATCAGGAGCGCGCTGTGTTTGGCGGCGGCTGACAATCCATGAAGCTGGTCGCTGGAAGCCATCTCAGCGACTTTCAGAATGTTGTACTGAGTGGTGCCGGTGGCGGATTTGAAAATTGATTTGCTATAAATCTCGTCGAAGCCTGCCAGCTTCCCGTTTGTGGCTCTCGGAACCGGATCCGGTTGAGGCCTCTCTGTAGCGGTGATGGGCGTTGTCAGGCCCGTATTCAAGTCTTCAGATGCCGGGGTGCGGCCTGTTGCTGAAGATGCTTGCAACAAACGTTTGAACACGTAAACCCTCCCTTTACAAAGGTGGTGATCACAAAGGTGGTGATCACAAAGATGGTGCGACGATATTATCACAAAGGCGGGCCAAAAAGCGCCTAAAATCAACGAAAAGTACCAAAATAACCTTTACTTAAGCTCGCCATCCTGCCGGCTTACACTTTGCGCCGGAAAATTGACTGAGAGTGTTTCGATGCTCCGGCCACTAGACCTCTGGGATACTCCTCACTCCGACGCGAGGTAGGGGCAAAGGCCATCCCAAGGGAGAAAGTAATGAACGAAACAGATCAGCAAGCGTCGAGGGTGATCGGGCTCGATGTGGGAACGAGTCGAATTGTCTCCGCGCAATGCCAAGGTACGGATATTCTATTCGGAACGCAATTGAACGCGTTTACCACCATTCCCTACACGAAATTGACGGAAGGCGTGCTCAAGAATGAGCGCATCCCGTATGTGGTTCACGATGCAGAAATCACTGTTTATGGAGATGAGTCGGAACGCTTCGCCAATCTGTTCCACAGTGAAACCCGCCGGCCGATGCGCTGCGGCGTCTTAAATGCGGACGAACTGGGCGGCGCTCTCATGGTGCGCGAAATCATTACGCTGGTGACGGGCGAAAAGAATGGCCGCGGGCAGAAACTCTGCTTCAGCGTTCCGGCGGCGCCATACGGAGCGGGGGAGAGCGTAGCCAGCCATCAAAATCAGATGAGCAAGATGCTGGGGGATCTCGGCTACGAAGTTCGCTGCATTCCGGAAGGGCTTGCGGTGGTCTACGGCGAACTGGAAAGCTCGAACTATACCGGCATCGGCATTAGTTGCGGCGGGGGACTGTGCAACGTGTGCTTGAGCTATTTATCGGTGCCGGTGTTCAGCTTCAGCATCCCGAAAGCGGGGGATTACATTGACAACAGCGCCGGGAATGATCGTGGGGAATCGGCCACGCGCATTCGGACGATCAAAGAAGAGTCGTTCGTCTTTAACGGCCACTTCGCGAGCAAAGTTCACCAGTCGATTGCAGAATATTACGACGATATGATTCACGCTCTAGTCGCCGCCATCCGCGATACGCTTTCGGGCGTTCAAAGCATGCCGAAGCTGAGCCGCCCAATCCCGTTGGTCCTGGCGGGCGGAACTGTTCTGGTGTCCGGATTCCGCGACCGATTCGACAAGATGCTGAGGGAGACCGAACTGCCGATTGCGATCTCGGAGGTCCGGTTAGCTCCGAATCCGCAGCATTCCACTGCGCGGGGAGCATTGGTCGCGGCGATGAGCGAGGCCTGATCCGGGTTTCCGGGGCTGAGTTCGCCGCTGCATTTCCGAACCGCGAGTCCCGGGACCGCTGCTGCGCTTCCGTGGTAGGGGTCCGTGGCGGTGGCCGTAAGTTCGACTACGCGGTTTGGATTGACTCCTTTGGTACAATCGACTTGTAATACCCTATTTCGCCCCGGCCGCTATTGCGGGGAGACGGCGGTCCAGCTCTCATTTTTTTACGGGTTGCCGAAAGTAACCGGAAATGACCACCATCTCGCCCCCGCGAAACCCGTCGAAAGCCAAGGAGTTCCGCGCTCGTCTCGAGAAGCATGTCCACGTCGCCGACGGCGCGATGGGCACGGTGCTTTACTCCAAGGGCATCTTCATCAACCGTTGTTTTGACGAGTTGAATCTTTCCTCCCCGGCGCTGATTCGTGAGACGCATCAGGAGTACATCAAAGCCGGTGCGGAGATCCTAGAAACCAACACGTTCGGTGCGAATCGTACGCGGCTCGCTTCTTTCGGATTCGCCGAAAAACTGCGCGAGATCAACCACGCGGGCGTTCGTCTGGCACGGGAAGCGGCGGGCGATTCTGCATTCGTCGCCGGAGCGATGGGTCCGCTGGGCGTCCGCATAGAGCCGCTGGGCTCCATTTCGTTCGCCGAGGCACGCGCCATCTTTCGAGAGCAGGCTGAGGCTCTCGTGGAGGCCGGCGTCGACCTGTTGATTTTAGAAACGTTTTCCGATCTGAACGAGATTCGCGAGGCGATCTACGCGGCGCGCGAGGCGGCGGGCGACGAAATGGCGATCATCGCGCACGTCACAATCGACGATGCCGGCCATATGCCGGACGGCACGGAGCCGGAGACATACACGCAGAAATTAAACGAGTGGCCGGCCGACGTGATTGGGCTAAACTGTTCGGTCGGTCCGAAAGCGACGCTCGAAACCGTCGAGCGCATGCTGCGCTATTCCAAGAAGCCGATCAGCGCGATGCCGAACGCGGGATTGCCTACGGTGGTGGAAGGCCGGAAGATTTATTTGTGCTCGCCCGAATACATGGCGCAATACGCGCGGCGATTCTTGTGGGCGGGCGTCAAAATCATCGGCGGATGTTGCGGAACCACGGCCGAGCATATTAAGCTGATCCGTTCCGAAGCGCGGTCACTGCAACCGCATGCCCGCGGATTTGCGACGACCGTGGAAGAGCCGCTGGTCAAGGGCCAGGCTCTGGCGAAGATTCCGGTTGCGAGCAAGAGCAAGCTGGGGGCTAAGCTGGCGGCCGGAAGGTTCGTGGCTTTCGTAGAAATCCTGCCTCCGCGCGGCGTGGATGCTTCCAAGGAAATCGAGGGTTCGAAACTCTGCGCCGAACATGGCATCGATTGCATCAACGTGCCGGATGGTCCGCGCGCTAGTGCGCGATTGAGCGCTCAGGTCACCTGTCAGCTCATCCAGGAACAGGCTCACATCGAGGCGGTTTTGCACTTCTGCTGCCGCGATCGGAATATTCTCGGAATCCAGTCAGAGCTGCTGGGAGCGCATACGGTGGGTGTGCGGAATCTGATCTGCATCACGGGCGATCCGCCGCGCATGGGCACCTATCCGGATGCAACCGCGGTTTTCGATGTGGACGCCATCGGCCTCACCAACATCGTGAACAATCTGAACCAAGGGTTGGATATCGGCGGGAATCCGATCGGATCGCAGACGGCGCTGTTGGTGGGCGTCGGCGGGAATCCGGGGGCGCTGAACATGGACGAAGAGATCCGCCGCATGGAGTGGAAAGCGCAGGCCGGAGCGGAGTATATTGTGACTCAGCCGGTATTCGATCTGAATCTGCTGGAAGCTTTCCTCAAGCGGATTGAGCCGTTCAAATTGCCGGTGGTGTGCGGGATTTGGCCGCTCACCAGCTATCGCAATGCGGAGTTCATGGTGAACGAACTGCGAGTTCCGGTGCCCGAGCCGCTGATGGAGCGGATGCGGCACGCCGACAATGCCGAGAAAGCACGGCAGGAGGGCATCGCGATTGCGCAGGAGATGGTGGTGCGCGTACGAAAACTGGTGCAAGGAGTACAATTGAGCGCTCCGTTTGGACGCTATTCCATGGCGATCGATGTAGCACAGGCAATCGGCGAACGAGACTAACCATTGGCGACCGACCTCATTGAGATTGATCCGGATCAACCGGCTCCCGAGGCAATCGAGCGGGCGGCGGCGCACTTGCGCCGCGGTGACGTGGTGGCGATTCCCACCGAAGCGCTGTACATGTTGGTGGCCGATCCGCTGAATCTCAACGCGGTGGGGCGCGTATTCGCCGCCAAGGGGCGCGAGATCCACCGGTCTTTGCCGCTGCTGATCAGCGGAGTCTTCATGGCAGAGAGCATGGCGAAGGAGCTTTCCACGCGCTTTCACTTGCTGGCCCGGCATTTTTGGCCAGGGCCGTTGACGATCATCGTGCCGGCGTCGGCGAAAGTGCCGCTCAAGGTCACGGGAAATACAGGACGCTTAGCGATGCGCCAGTCGCGGTCTCGCGTCGCTCAGGCCTTGCTCGACTGGTTGGATCAGCCCCTGATTGCGACCAGTGCCAATCTGTCGGGCCAGCCCACGTGTCGAGCCGGAATCGAAGTCTTCGGAACCATGGACGGCCGCGTGGATTTGGTGCTGGACGGCGGCACCTGCACGGGTTTAGGCGCCACCACGGTGGATATCACGGAGCCGTACTGGAAGGTAATCCGCGAAGGGTCGGTCAGTGAGAAAGAGATTGCGGATTGTTTGAAGGGGCGTTAGCCGCACAAAAACGACAGGCTTGTCAGTACCATGGTGTGTTTAAGCCTGGTCTGCTATTCTGAAGCCGGGAGCGTTACTGTCAGTCAGGTGCTGGCTTCTTATAATTGATCCGACAGTCAATTGTCCAGGGGTCCGACTCGGTTTACGCGTTGGTGTGCAAGCTCCGGTAGCCCTCGAAAGCCGCCATGGAGAAGCCTGAAGACGCTCGGGGGGCTCCGCCCTTGCATTCTGGGGTCAACGACGGGAGTTGGCATCCCTGGCATGGAGCGCTCCTTTTCCATTCCTTCAGCGATTGATGAACATTCTTTTTATTGGCGATATATTCGCTTCTACGGGCCGAAGCCTGGTGGCGCGGCACTTGCAGGAAATCATTTCCACCGAAAAAATCCAATTCGCTGTGGCGAACGCCGAGAATTCGGCCGGTGGATTCGGTGTCACCCCGCTCATCGCGGAAGAACTTTTCTCCATGGGGATTGATGTCCTCACCACCGGGAACCACGTCTGGGATAAAAAGGAAATTTTCGATTACCTGCCGCGGCAGCCTCGACTGCTGCGTCCGGCGAATTATGCGGAAGATCTTCCGGGCAGCGGTGTGATTGTCCGGAGAGCACGCAATGGCGTGGACGTCGCTGTGATGGACTTGCAGGGCCGCGTCCATATGCCGGGCACCGACGATCCGTTTCGCAAAGCGGACAAGATCATTGCTGGATTTGATCCAGGCGTGAAAGTCCGGCTGGTGGATTTTCATGCAGAGTTGACCAGCGAGAAGATGGCGATGGGTTGGCATTTGAACGGGCGCGTTTCGGCGCTGCTCGGTACGCACACGCACATCCCAACCGCGGACGAACGGATTCTTTCCGGTGGGACGGCTTATCAAACCGACGTTGGCATGACCGGCCCTTACGACTCCATCATTGGCTCCGACAAGACGCTCGCGCTGCGGCGATTTCTCACGGCCATGCCCATCCGGCTGGACAGTGCGAAAACCGGCGGGGAGCTGCATTCGACGATCGTGACGGTCGATCCGGCTACCGGACACGCGGTTGGCATTCGCAGGTACACTCGTACCTAGTGAAAATTCCGAAGCTTCGTTGGGGCATCGCGTTCCTGCTGTGCCTGTCTACTCTCATCAACTATCTCGACCGCCAGGCAATTGGCGTGGTATCGGTCGACATCCGGCGCGAGTTCTCGCTCAACGAGCAGGATTATTCACACATTCTCACGCTGTTCTTTCTCGCCTACGCAATCATGTACGCGGGGTCGGGCTATATCATCGACCGGTTGGGGACGCGCCGCGGATTCGCGGTGTTTATCTCGGGTTGGTCCCTGGCGCAATTGCTGCACGGATTCGCGACCGGAAAATGGACGCTCGGCACCTGCCGTTTTTTACTCGGACTCAGTGAACCCGGCGCCTGGCCAGCCGCGGCAAAAGCGATCTCGGAATGGTTTCCTGCATCGCAACGGGCGCTCGCGATGGGGATTTTCAACGCCGGGTCCTCGCTAGGATCCGCGCTCGCGCCCTACACGGTTGCGATCATCACATTGCATTACGGCTGGCGTTACGCGTTCGTCTTCACCGGATTGATCGGGATCGCGTGGCTCGGGCTGTGGCTGATTCTTTATCAGCCGCCGCATCTCAATCGTTGGCTGCGCGCGGAAGAGTACGCGAAGTTGAAACCGCTGTTACCGCCGCCCGAGGAAACGCGTCCGGCATCGGCGGAGCGCGCCGATTGGCGAAAGCTGGTGCGCGCGCGCGGATGCTGGACGCTGATCCTGACTCGCTTTTTCACCGATCCGGTGATTTTCTTCGTCATCTTCTGGCTGCCGGAATATTTGCGCAAAGAGCGCGGATTCAACTTGGCGCAGGTGGGCAAATACTCCTGGGTGCCGTTCGCGTTCGGCGGCGTCGGATACATCCTGGGCGGATGGTGGTCGGGACGTTTGATGCAGAACGGTTGGACGCTTGCAAGGTCGCGTAAATTTGTCATGGCGGTTGGGGCAGCAGTGATGCCTATCGCGATGCTGGCGCCGTTTGTGCCGACTGCGGCGCTTGCGATCGCCGCGACCTGCTTCATAACTTTCGGTCACGGACTGTGGGTAGCAAATCTGCAGACCATTCCGACCGATCTGTTTCGCGGTCCGGAAATTGGAACGGTCACGGGATTTTCCGGTTCCGGCGGCGCAGTGGGGGGAATGCTGGCGAGTCTGGGCACTGGTTACATCGTGACTCACTTTACGTACGCTCCGGTATTCTTGATGGCGGGATTAATGCATCCTGTGTCGGCGGTACTGACCTACGCACTCTTGCCGGATCGGTACTTCACCACTCGCGCTGCATGACCCACGGCCGATTCGATCAATTAATCGCGAGGCTGCAGTCAACCTATGGAAAGCCCAAAGCTCCGAAGTCCGATCCGTTCGAGTTGATCCTGTGGGAAAACATTGCGTACCTGTTGAGTGACGATCGGCGCGAAGCTGCATTCGAAGCATTGCGGAAGCGCGTAGGTCTGACGCCGAAACAGATTTTGGATGCGCCGCGAGAGACGCTGCTCGAAATCGCGAAGCTGGGCGGCATGCAGCCCGAAGTGCGCCTGGAAAGGCTGCGGACCATCGCGCGAATTACGCTGGATCCGTTTCAAGGAGACTTGCGCAAAGCGCTGAAGCTGCCGTTACAACAGGCCAAGAAGGCGTTGCAGCTTTATCCCTCGATCGGCGAACCGGGCGCGGAGAAGATTCTGCTGTTCACCAAGACCTATCCGGTGCTGGGCCTGGACTCGAACGGATTGCGCGTGTTGCGCCGCATCGGCTATGGGCGGGAATGCAAGAACTACTCTGCCACATATCATTCGGTGCAAGAGGCAGTTTCGAGCGAGATTGGTGCGAAATGTGCGCCGTTGATCAAAGCCAATCAGCTGCTTCGTCAGCATGGGCAGGAGCGCTGCAAAACGAACGGGCCTCTGTGTGAGATTTGTCCGGTAACGGATTTGTGCGAATTCTACTCTCAGCTCTGAGGGGCAGTACAGTGGCCACATGAAGATCAGCACCTTCGTGAATTCCGTGACCATGCGACCGGGCTCTTGCGGACCCATGCGGCGTCAAATTCCTCTTTAATCGAACGACGTTGACCTCGTTAATGCCGGCGTTCCGTTGGACACAACTGCGAGCCTGTCGGCTAAACTGAATCGGTAGCTGGGGGGAAAAGCTGTTCCATGAGCCTTGCGAAAAACCTGTCTCTGCTTTACCGGCGCGATTTGGCGCGCCTGATGCAACAGGTCGACGCGTTTCCCGGCGACGAGTCGCTGTGGCGCAAGCTGCCGGGCATTACGAATCCGGCTGGGAATCTGGTCCTGCATCTGGAAGGAAATCTGCGCGAGTATATTGGCCGGCAGCTCGGCGGATTGCCTTACGAACGCGTGCGGCCGCTGGAATTCAGTTCAACCGGTTTGCCGAAAGAAAATCTTACGGCGAGGCTCTCGGAATTGCGGAACACCATTCCGAGTGTGATCGAAAGGTTGTCCCAGGATGAGCTTGAGAAGCCGTACCCGGAACAAGTTCTCGAAATCCCGCTCACCACTCAGGAATTTCTGATCCATATTTACGGCCACTTGAATTGGCATCTGGGAGAACTGGACTATCTGCGCCGTGCCCTCTCCGGCAGCGGCGCGCTGGAACGCATCGGGCTGCAGCCCTAAAACTCGACGTCGCCTTCGAGGAAGAAGACGCAGGCGCCCTCAAGCTCTACACGATCGGCAAGCGCGCGGCAGATCACCGTTCCTCCGCGGCGCGAGGCTTGGAAGGCGTTCAGCGAATTCTTGTGCAATCGCTTCGACCAATAGGGCGCCAGCATGCAATGTGCCGCACCCGTGACCGGATCTTCGGGAATGCCTTTCGCAGGCGCGAAGTAGCGGCTGATGAAATCGTACGGATCTTCACCGGGCGCGGCTACGATTACGCCCGGGCGATCCATCTGGGCGAGGGCGGTCATGTCAGGTGCAAGTTCTCGCACAGCTCGCGCATCGTCCAGCACAGCCATATAGTTGAATGCGTTTACGTACACCTCCGGCGGAACCACGCCGAGCGCTTCCGCCAACCCGGACGGCGCAATGATGGGATCGGAGGGCCGTGCCGGGAAATTCATTACGTAGTTTCCATTTGAGCGGCGCACGGTAAGAGGACCGCTCGCGGTGTGAAAAACCACTTGTTCGCGTCCGGGCTCCAGCCGTTCCATCACCACCGCGGCACTGGCCAGCGTGGCGTGGCCGCACAACGGAACTTCCACTTTTGGAGTGAACCAGCGCAGCCGATAGTCGCCTCCATCGCGAACCAGAAATGCGGTCTCGGAAAGATTATTCTCGGCTGCGACGGCGAGCATGGTCGCGTCGTCAGGGAAAGCCGGCATCGATACGACCGCCGCCGGATTTCCGGCGAATGCTCGGGAAGCGAAGGCATCGATCTTGAAAATCGGATAGCGCATGGATCTAGCGCTCTAAACCAAACGCGTAGCGAAAACTGTTGGCGGCGAGCTCTTCGATCGGCAATCCGAATCGATCTCGCGCGATTTCGTACTCGTATGTGAGAGACGTCCGGAAGAACGACGGATCGTCCGTGTTGAGGACGATGGGCACGCCGGCGTCGTACAATTTCCGGACCGGATGTTCCTCAAGCCGGCTCACCACGCCCGTGCAAACGTTGCTTGTGATGCAAACCTCCAAAGGGATATTGGCTTCGCGCAGCTTTGCCATCAGCGCTGGATCCTGAGCCGCGGCTATGCCATGCCCAATCCGTTCGGAGCCGATTTCAAGCGCTTCCCAAATGGATTCGGGACCCACGGTCTCGCCCGCATGGCAAACCAGGCGCAATCCGCCGTCGCGCGCGTAAGCGAAGACATCGCGGAACCAGGAAGCCGGACCTTTCGCTTCATCGCCACCGATTCCGAACGCAATCGCGCCCTGCTCGCGCCGCGAAACGGCGAACTCCGCGACGCGCATTCCCGCTTCAGCGCCAAAATGGCGAACGGCATCCACGATCCAAAATGTTTTGACGCGCGAACGCTGCGATTCCTCCCAAATTGCGTCGTAGACGGCCGCGAGATCCTGATCCTTCCACAGCACGACGCCTGCCGATAGCGTGATCTCGGCATAAGTGACATTCTGTGCAACCAGCTTTTCCAGCAAACGGCGCGTCGCGATCGCATAATGCGCGGGGGTCCGTAAGCGCTGGGTGACCCAAATGTATCCGCGAATGAATTCGTCAAAGGTCCTGCCGTACATGTTCGCGGCAATCTCTCCGCGCGTGAGCGACGGATCGATCTCGATCAGTGTTTCCGGCTCGATCGATCCCTCCAGATGCACATGCAACTCAGCCTTGTCCAATTCCACCTCTCTGCCATAATAACTGTGCATGACTTCGCAAGAGTTGGAAGCGATCATCCACGGTTCTCACGGTGACCCGTTCAGCATTCTCGGTCCGCACCAGACCGATGACGGATGGGAGGTTCGGGCGTTCTTACCGCAAGCCATGGACGCCTGGGTGGCCACCGGCGGCTTGCTGCATCCGATGCGGAAACTGCATTCGGATGGCTTTTTCTCCGCGACCATCGCGCAGGATCCGCGCGCGTACAAACTGCAGTACACCCTGTGGAACGGCGCGACCAAAGTGGAAGCTGACGATCCTTACCGTTTCCCGCCGCTGATCTCCGAATTCGATTTGCATTTGCACGGCGAGGGAACGAATTACGAGAGCTATCGCACGTTGGGCGCGCACGTGGTGGAATGTGAGGACGTTGCAGGAGTTCGATTCGCGGTATGGGCGCCGAATGCGGAAGTGGTCAGCGTGGTCGGCGACTTTAACGATTGGGACGAGCGACGGCATCCCATGCGAATGCGCACCGGGGGCATCTGGGAATTCTTCATGCCCGCGGCCGCGGTTGGAACCAATTACAAGTACGCCGTTCGTTCGCGCGTGCATGGCTATCGCCAGCAGAAGGCCGATCCGTATGGATTCGCCACCGAACTGCCGCCTAAATCGGCATCGGTAGTGGTGGATCTTTCCACATATCAATGGGGCGACCGGGAGTGGATGGAATCGCGCGCAAGCAAAGATTATTTGAAGGAGCCGGTTTCGATTTACGAAGTGCATCTGGGATCGTGGCTGCGTGGTCCACACAATTCATACCTCACATATAGCGAGCTCGCGGACAAGCTGGTTGGTTACGCGAAAGATTTGGGCTATACCCATTTGCAATTGATGCCGCCGATGGAGCATCCGTTCTCAGGATCCTGGGGCTATCAGATCACCGGCTACTATGCGCCCACCGCGCGTTTCGGCAGTCCGCACGATTTCATGTATTTCGTCGACCGCTGCCATCAGGCAGGGCTGGGCGTGATTGTCGACTGGGTGCCCGCGCACTTTCCGAAAGACGCGCACGGTTTGGCGTTTTTCGATGGAACCGCGCTGTACGAACACGCCGATCCGCGAAAGGGCGAGCATCGCGATTGGGGAACGCTGATCTTCAATTACGGCCGCAACGAAGTGAAGACGTTCCTGATTTCCAATTCGCAATTCTGGCTGCGGCAATATCACATCGATGGATTGCGAGTGGACGCCGTGGCATCGATGCTTTATCTGGATTATTCACGCCAGCCGGGCGACTGGGTTCCGAACATGTACGGCGGCAACGAAAATCTGGAAGCAATCAGTTTTCTACGGCGGTTTAACGAACTGGCGCATCAGGTGCCGGGCGCGATGACGATCGCGGAAGAGTCCACCGCATTCGCCGGCGTATCGCGTCCGGTGTTCTTGAACGGCCTCGGTTTCACCATGAAGTGGAATATGGGCTGGATGCACGACATGCTGGACTACTTCGAAAAGGATCCGATCCATCGTAAGTATCATCACAACGACATCACGTTCAGCATGCTCTACGCGTTCACCGAGAATTTCGTGCTGCCCATTTCGCATGACGAAGTGGTGCACGGCAAGCGATCGCTGCTCAGTAAAATGCCTGGCGATATGTGGCAGATGTTCGCCAACGTGCGCGCGTTTCTGGCGTATATGTACGCGCATCCGGGGAAGAAGCTCTTGTTCATGGGTTCGGAAATCGGTGTTTGGGAGGAGTGGAATCACGATCGGTCGCTACCGTGGGAGCTGCTCCACTTCGACTTACACAGGAAGCTGCAAGCGCTGGTACGCGAGCTGAACCGGCTGTACACGTCGTATCCGCAATTTTATGAAGTGGACTTCCACTGGGAGGGCTTCGAATGGGTGGATTTCCGCGACGTGGATGGTTCCACGATCTCATTTATCCGGCGGTCCTCAAAACGGAAACCATTTCTTTTGTTCGTTTGCAATTTCACTCCAGTGCCGCGCTTCCACT
>DATGIH010000048.1:0-10581 GCA_035295865.1 Bryobacteraceae bacterium | reverse complement strand
GGATGGCGAAGCGTCGCGCAGCGCAACCCAAACGCCGCGAGCTGACTGTGGTGGCCGTGAGCGAGATGATGGAATTCGAAAAGATCGGGGACCTTTGGTTCCAAATGGAGTACCGCCCCATCCAGCCGCACGAAGCCGCGGGTAATCCGGGCGTGCGCCGGGTGTTAGTTCGAAAAAGTCAATGCGACAGGAAAACGATCCGCCGGATTGAGCGGGGAGACCAGAATGAGCCCTCTTAAAGGACGTCGATGCTATCCTCGATGCGACGGACGGTTTCACCGGCGCCGACCTGAAACGAGTGGTGAAAGATGCCAGGAGTCTCTATGCGTACCTTCGCGTGCACGGCGAGGGCGTCCGCGATTCTACCGGCCACCTGCTGGAAGCGGTTCAAGGAGTAGCCGCCAATAAGACTCGCTTTGCGCAAGCTCGGGCGCGGCGGCCGCAAGACAACTGAACTTTTGCTCAACCTCCCGCGTACTTCTATTGACACAGGGGAGGACTCGAATGGGAAATCTGATCAAAGACGTTCGCTACGGCGTCCGGATGCTCGTCGGCAAACCGGCGTTTTCCATCACGGCGGTGGTGGTTCTAGCACTCGGAATCGGCGCTAATTCGGCCATCTTCAGCCTGGTGAATGCCTTTCTTCTGCGGCCGCTGCTCATCCAAAATCCCGATCAGATCGTCGGAGTCTTCAGCCGCAACGTTCACAAGGCTGACTCCTACCGGGCCTTCTCTTATCCCAATTACGTGGATCTGCGCGAAGGCAACGCGGTCTTCAGCAGCCTGGCCGCGCACAACATGGCAATGGTCGGCCTCGCCGAAGGCGCCACCACACGCCGCGTGTTCGCCGATCTGGTCTCGGCCAATTACTTCTCCACGTTCGGAGTTCCCCTCTATCGAGGGCGCGCCTTCACGCCAGCCGAAGAGCGGCCGGGCAGTTCCGCGGATGTCGTAATCGCCAGTCACGGCTTTTGGAAGAAAAATGGGAGCGACCCGGATTTCATCGGGAAGACGCTGCGCGTCAATTCTCGAGTGCTCACCGTTGTTGGAATTACGGCGGAAGGTTTCACCGGCACGCAAGCGCTGTTGAGTCCTGAACTGTACATGCCGCTCGGTCTGCATGACGCCATGACCAACGATTTCGAAGGAGTGGGCCGGTCGCTCGCCGTGCGCTCCAATCATGTTCTGATTCTGATTGGGCGTTTGAAACCCGAACTTACCCAAAAAGCCGCGGATTCTCAACTCGCCGCCGTCGCGTCCGGAATGGAAAAGGCTTACCCGGCCGAGAACAAGGATCAAACGCTGATCGTGCATTCTCTTTCGCGCATGAGCATCTCGACAAATCCGCAGAATGACAACCAGGTGTGGGTTTCGGCCATTCTTCTGCTCTCAATGGCAGCCGTGGTTCTGCTCATCGCCGCGCTCAATGTCGCCAACATGATGCTCGCACGCGGATCGGCGCGCCGGAAGGAGATCGCCATCCGGCTCGCGCTTGGCGGCGCGCGCAAGACCATCGTCCGTCAACTATTCACCGAGAGCTTTCTGCTCGCGCTGGTGGGTGGCGCGGCCGGTTTGATCGTTGCTTATTGGAGCACGACGGCCTTGATGCGTACCCTACCCCGCCTCATCCCGGTTGATCTGTTTTACTCCGGCACGCCGGATGTGCGAATTCTTGCGGCAACCATGGGTTTCTGCTTGTTCGGCGCTTTGCTGTTCGGCCTGGGACCGGCCTGGAATCTTTCGCGCCCGAACCTGACTTTGAATTTGAAAGATGGCGAAAACGAAGAGATCGCAAGCGGCAAGCGAAGCCGGCTTTTCTCGCGTCGAAATGTTCTGGTGATGAGCCAGGTGGCTTTGTCGCTGGTGCTGCTCACATCCGCCGGTTTGTTTGTGCGCAGCGCGCAGCGTGCGGCCAATGTGGAACCGGGATTCCGCTTGGACAATGGAATGATCGTGGAAGTGGATCCCAGCATGGCCGGATACGACGAAGCTCGCGGCCGGCAGATTCTCCAAACACTTACAGAACGGTTGCGCGGCATTCCAGGCGTCCAGTCCGTCAGTTTGGCCGGGACGGTTCCATTCGGAATGGTCTCGCTCGGACGTTCCGTGCAACGATCGAGCGATGCGGCGCCATCGGCCGCCGATCCATCCGCGAAGGGAACCGTGCTGTCGATGGGCTTCAACATCATCGGTCCGGATTATTTCAAAACGCTCGGAGTCCCCATGCTGCGGGGACGTGCGTTTACCGCGGCCGATACCAAAACGCCCGTTGTAATTCTGGACAAAACCGCTGCGCAGAAACTTTGGCCCAATCAAGACGCGGTAGGAAAACACGTCCGGATGATTACGGGCGAAGGAACCAAAACGCAGGACGCCGAAGTTGTCGGCGTGGCATCGAACATCCAGGCCAGCATTTTTGGCGGCGAATCCGAAGCGCGGTTGTATGTGCCGTTCGGCCAGGAGTACCAAGCCGATATGCATGTTCACCTAAAGACCGGGGTGCAAACTAAAGAAGCCGAAGCGCAGATGCTCGAGACCATTCGCCGTGAGATCCGCGCCATGGATAATCGGCTGCCTATCCTCACGCTGAAAACTTTGCATGAACATTTGGACAGCAGCGCCGAACTGTGGATCGTCCGCACCGGCGCGACGCTATTCAGCCTTTTCGGTTCCGTCGCGCTCATTCTGGCAATGGTCGGGCTCTACGGCGTGCGCGCCTACACGGTCGCGCGCAGAACACGCGAAATCGGCATCCGCATGGCGCTCGGGGCAAACGCGATGGATACGCTGCGCATGATCCTGCGCGAGGGATTGGTCGTGACCCTGATCGGGGCCGGCGTTGGCCTCGCGCTTTCGGCCGCGCTGGGCAAAGTTCTGGCCGGCTTCCTGTATAAAGTGAGCGGCGCGGATCCGGTGGTGTTCACCGCCGCCCCGATTCTACTTGCTGCCATATCGCTGCTCGCATGCTATCTGCCCGCGCGTAGAGCCGCGCGCGTGGATCCGATGGTGGCGCTGCGTTACGAGTGAAGTTACTCAATCACCAGCAGCAGGTCCTTGGCGTCGACCTTGTCGCCAACGTTGACCAGCTTCTGCGTGACCTTGCCAGCGACGGGCGAGTAAATGGTGGACTGCATTTTCATCGCTTCCATCACCAGCAGCCGGTCGCCTTTCGCGACGGTCTGTCCGATGTCCACCGAGATGCTGGACACGGCGCCAGGAATGGGCGCGCCCACCGATCCGGGATTTGACGAATCCGCTTTCGCGCGCGTGGGGACCGCGGCTTTGCGCGACAGATCGCGGATGGTCACTTCGCGCGGCTGGCCGTTCAGTTCGTAAAAAACGGTGCGCGTCCCGTCTGGCTGCGGCTCGCTCATGGTGAGGAACTTCACCACCAACACTTTTCCGGGCTCGATCTCGATCGCAATCTCTTCGCCGGTTTCGAGGCCATAAAAGAACTGCGGCGTCGGCAGCACGTCCACGTTTCCATAAGACGATCGCGCCCGGGCAAACTTCAGGAACACTTCCGGATACATCAAATAGCTCAGCAGATCCGTATGCGAAATTTTATGCCCGAGCTTTTTTTCAACAGCGGACGAGGTTTGCGCGAAATCCACCGGGGGCAAATGCTCGCCCGGACGCCCCGGCTTCGGCTTGGCGCCTCCCAGAATTACTTCTTGCATTCGCTCCGGCCAGCCGCCTTCGGGTTCGCCGAGCGCTCCGGAAAACATCTCGATTACCGAGTTTGGCAGTGTGAGTCCGTGGTCGGGACCCAGCCGCTCGAGATCCTGCACGGTCATTTTATGGGTGACCAAGAAAATAGCCATGTCGCCGACCACTTTGCTCGACGGCGTGACCTTGACGATGTCGCCGAAAGCCATGTTGACGTCCGCGTAGGTGCGGGCAATTTCGTGCCAGCGCGCTCCGAGCCCCATCGACTCCGCTTGCGCTTTCAAATTGGTGTACTGGCCGCCTGGCATTTCATGGATGTAAACTTCGGCAGTACCCGAAGGTGGAGCCTCGTCGAACGCGGTGTAATAAGTCCGCGCCACTTCCCAATAATCGGCGCTCTGATTGAGCGCAGCCAGATCCAGGCCGGTGTCGCGATCGGTGTTGGCGAGGGCTGCCACAATCGAATTCAAGTTCGGCTGACTCGTTGTTCCGCTCATCGACGAAATCGCGGCATCCGCGACATCGACGCCTGCGTCCGACGCTTTCAAAATGGACGCCGAGTTGATGCCACTGGTATCGTGCGTGTGAAAATGGATCGGCAATCCGACTTCTTCCTTCAAAGTCTTTACCAGCTTCCAAGCAGCGTACGGCTTGCACAATCCGGCCATGTCTTTGATGGCCAGAATATGCGCGCCCATTTTTTCCAGCTCCTTCGCCAGGCGGACGTAATAGTTGAGCGAATACTTTTCGCGCCGCGGATCCAGGATGTCGCCGGTATAGCAAACGGCCGCTTCGCAAATCCGGCCGGATTTCTGAACGGCTTCGATCGGGATGCGCATGTTAGGCAGCCAGTTGAGCGAATCGAACACGCGGAAAATATCGATGCCCTGGCGCGCCGATTCGAGAATAAACTCGGTGACCACGTTATCCGGATATGCCGTGTAGCCCACTGCGTTCGAAGCCCGCAGCAACATTTGGAAACAGAGGTTCGGAATCGCCTCGCGCAGTTTCTCGAGCCGCTGCCACGGATCTTCATGCAGGAAGCGCAGCGCGACATCGAACGTCGCGCCGCCCCACATTTCGAGGCTATACAGATTGTGCAGACGATGCGCTACAAAATTCGCAATCGCGAGCATGTCGTGCGTGCGGACGCGCGTCGCCATCAACGATTGATGCGCGTCGCGAAACGTCGTGTCGGTAATCAGCAACCGTTTTTGCGATACCGTCCATTCCGCGAAACCCTTCGGGCCGAGCTGATCGAGCAATTGGCGAGTTCCCGCGGGCGGCTCGGCTGCATCGTGAGGCGGAATGGGCGCCGGGCGAATGGATTCGGGTTTTTTCCGGTTCGCGACTTCCGGATTCTTGTTGACGATCACTTCGCCGAGATAGGTGAGCAGGCGCGTGGCGCGGTCGCGCCGATTTGAGAATCGGAAAAGCTCCGGCGTCTGATCGATGAAGCGCGTGGTGGTCTCGCCGGCTTGAAATACCGGATCGTTGACCACGTTTTCGAGAAACGGAATGTTGGTTTTGACACCGCGGATGCGAAACTCGCGCAAGGCGCGATCCATACGCTGGCAGGCATGCGCGAACTCGCGGCCCCAGGCCGTGACTTTCACGAGCAGCGAATCGTAGAACGGCGTGATGACTGCGCCGCCGTAGGCCGACGCTCCATCCAGGCGGATTCCGAAACCAGCCGGCGATCGATAGGTGTGAATTTTCCCGTAATCCGGCACGAAGCTGTTGGCCGGATCTTCGGTGGTTACCCGGCACTGCAACGCGAAGCCATGAACCACGATGTCTTTCTGTGCCGGCAAGTTGATCTCCGGTCCGTGCAGTTTATATCCTTCCGCGATCTGGATCTGGCAGCGGACGATGTCGATACCGGTCACCATTTCGGTCACCGTGTGTTCCACCTGGACGCGCGGATTCACTTCGATGAAGTACCAGCCGCCGGTGTCGGCATCCACGAGAAATTCCACAGTTCCAGCATTGCGGTAATTGGCGGTTCGGGCGAGCGCGACGGCGGCATCGGCCAGGGCGGTCCGAATGGGCGGCGCAAGCGAAACAGCCGGCGCTACTTCGACTACTTTTTGATTGCGGCGCTGCACGGAACAATCGCGCTCGTACAAATGCAGGATGTTGCCGTGATGGTCGGCCAGGATCTGGATCTCGATGTGCCGCGCGCGGCGGATGTAGCGCTCGAGAAAAACCGCATCGTTGCCGAACGCGGCGCCCGCCTCCTGCCGGGCTTCTTCCATGCGCTGCTTGAGATCGGCCGCTTTATCGACCACGCGCATGCCCCGTCCGCCGCCGCCGAACGCCGCCTTGACGATCAAGGGATAACCGATTTCGGCGGCCAAGCGCTCGGCTTCGGCGAAATCCGTCACGGCGTCGGGAGTTCCTGGGATCACCGGGATTCCGGCTTTCACCGCCAGATTGCGGGCGGCTGTTTTGTCGCCCAAAAGTTCCAGAAGGTCGGCGCCCGGTCCGATGAACGTGATACCGGCGCGTTCGCAGGCTAGTGGCAGCGCGGGATTCTCGGCTAGAAAGCCGTAGCCGGGATGAATGTAATCGACGCCCTTTTCGGCAGCCAGCGCGACGATCCCTTCCACGTCGAGATAGGCCTGGACGGGACCCTTGCCTTCGCCGATCAGGTAGGCTTCGTCGGCCTTGAAGCGGTGCAGGCTTAGCCGGTCTTCCTGGGAGAAGACGGCCACGGTCCGGATCCCCAACTCATTGGCCGCACGCAGGATGCGGATCGCGATTTCACCGCGGTTCAGGGCTAGAAGTTTACGTTGCAATTTTTATTATCGTGGAACTCGGGGCCGTGAGTCTTCGTACTAGAATCCAAGGAGCAAGCGATGCGGACAACCCTTCGTTTATTGCCGCTGGCGCCGGTACTGCTGCTCACCGGCTGTGTGGACTTTGGAGACTTTGGGGATTCAGAAGCTTACAAGGAAGATTTTCACCATGTGTATCCGCTGAACTCGGGCGGATCGGTTTCGATTGAGACTTTCAACGGATCGATTGAGCTGAGTGGCTGGGAACAGAACTCGGTGGAAGTGAACGGCACCAAGTACGCGAGCACCAGGTCCGGACTGGATGCCATTCGCGTGGATGTGAGCTCGCCATCGGGATCGGTGCGCATCCGCGCGACGAAAGATACCGATTTCCACCACAATATGGGCATGCGGTTCACGGTTCGCGTTCCGAAGCGAGTGCTGCTGGATTCGATTTCGACATCGAACGGGCACGTGCGCATTGAAGATGTGGATGGCAACGCGCGGCTGCATACCTCAAACGGCGCCATTCGCGTGAGCCGGTTGAAGGGCGAACTGGAAGCCCGGACATCGAACGGTGCGATCGAGGTGGATTATCTGGAAGGCGGCGCGAAGCTGCACACTTCGAACGGATCGATCCGAACGGAATCGTCCCACGGAGGCTTCGAAGCGACCACGTCGAACGGAAGCATCACGGCGCGGTTGAGCGATCCGGCGAGCACCTGGCCGATTCACGCATCATCGTCGAACGGGCATATCGATCTCCGGATCGATGCACGCGAGGTGCCGGAAGTGCGCGCCGAGACCAGCAATTCGTCGATTGTGGTTCGACTGCCGGCGGGAGCGAATGCGGATGTGAGGGCACGGACGTCGCACTCTTCGGTTTCTTCGGAGTTCGATAGCGTGCGAGCCGAGAACGATCACGGTCATCATGAGCTCAACGGACGGATCGGCGCGGGCGGCAAGATGATCGAGCTATCGAGCAGCAACGGGACGATCAAGATCGAGAGAATTTGAGCGCGTTGCTCCTTCCACCGCATCGTGGAGGGTGTTGCAGAGCGCCCGCACGCTAAAGGATTGCGCGTGCAACTGCTCGGCGGTGCTGGCGGTTTCTTCGACGCTGGCGGCCTGCGACTGCGTGACTTTGTTTAGTTCGGAAACCGCAATATTGATTTGCGAGATGCCGTGAGTTTGAGCCTCGACCGACTCCGTAATTTCGGCGAGGGCCGTGTTTACCTGGACGATCTTATCGCCGATAGCGGCAAAAGCGGAAGTCAACTTCGCGCTATGCAACGTGCCTTGCTTGCTGGAGCTTAAGGAGCGTGCGATGAGGTGATCGGTGTCATGGGCGGCCTGCGAGGCGCGCTGCGCGAGATTGCGAACTTCATCGGCGACGACACTAAATCCGGCGCCAGCTTCGCCCGCGCGGGCGGCTTCCACGGCCGCATTGAGCGCGAGGATGTTGGTTTGGAATGCGATCTCTTCGATGGAACGCATAATTTTGCTGACATCACCTGAGGCGGCGTGAATCTGCTGCATCACGGCGGTCATCTCGATCATTTGCCGGTCGCCTTCGGCGACAGCCGCGCGGACCTCCGTGACCAATTCCCGAATATGCTGCGTGCTGGCGGTACTGCGCTGGCAATGCGATTCGAGTTGCTGCAACGAAGCGCTGGTTTCGGCGACCGTGGCAGCTTGTTGGGAGGTGCGGGAGGCGATTTCCTGGTTGGCGGACGAGACATGATCGGCCGCGCCGCTGGTTTCATCCGCTAGCCGATTGAGGTCGGAAGTGGCTCGACGGATGGGCGCCGCGATGGAACGCGCCGCAAAATAGCAAAGGAACAACGACGCGATGAGATCGATTGCGGTGACGAGAAGGACCAGATTGCGCGAGCGATGTACCTCGGCTTCCACGTCGTCCAAGTACATTCCTGCGCCGACGATCCAACCCCATTGCGGGTAGAGTTTCACGTAAGTGAGTTTGGGAACTGCTTCGACTTGCCCCGGCTTGGGCCAAATGTACTTCACGATGCCTTGGCCGCTCTCTTTCGAGACACGGGCCATTTCGATGAAGAGCCGAAATCCGCCGGGATCGTGGTAATCGGAGAGGTCCTTGCCTTCGAGCGCCCGGTTTGTGGGGTGCATGATCATATACGGCCGGGTGTCGCTGATGAACACGTAGTTGGTTCTTTCGAAGCGGGTTCGGCGCAGCGATTCCTTGGCGAGCGATTGCGCCTGGGCGAGCTGCAGAGCGCCGGATGCGGCTTGATCGCCGTAGTATTGCACGATGCCCCATGCGGTTTCCACGACGTGGCGGGTGTCATCCGCCTTCATTTGATAGCTGTTGTTCTCTTGCGCAGGCAGCAGCAATGTGACCAGGACCACGGGAAAGGCCAGCGTAAGGCCGGCTCCGAGCACCAGAACCTTGGTTGAAAGGTTGAATCTAGAAAGTCTGCGACGGACTCCCGACGCTGCCGCCATGAGATGTGCCTCCGAAACACTCATCGGTAAGGCGCTCGGCGGTATTAGCGAGATTGGGCGGCAAGTGGCGTGACCGAAGATGAAAGCGGTCCCTCGCGGTCGCGGTTTGTGGGAGCGAGGCTGGCGCAAGTCAGAGACTTGCGCCACTTGTCTAGAACATGTAGAGCGGGGTGCCTGCGGCGGGTGCGGCCGATTCGTCCGACGGGGCGCCAACTGGCTGCTCTTGCAGCTCGCCGGCGATCGGGCGGCAGTAGATGCCGCTGTCGCCCAGGTAGACTTCGAGCTCGGATGGCCTGGGCAGCGTGCCTTGGATCAGGGCTTCCGAGAGCGGGTCCTCGATGTATTTTTGGAGGGCGCGGCGGAGCGGGCGGGCGCCGTAGCTGCGATCCACTAGCGTTTTTTCCAAGATGTATTTCGCGGCGTCTTCGTTGACGCGGATCTTGATCTGTTTGGCGACCAGATTTACGTTGATCTGCTCTACCAACAGACTGACGATCTTCAGCAGGTCTTCATCGACGAGCGAGGTGAACAGAATCACTTCGTCGAGACGGTTGAGGAATTCGGGATTGAAGGCTTTCTTTACTTCGGCCATCACCTGGTCTTCCACCTTGGGCGGAACGCCGGTATTGGAGGGCGCCGAGAATCCGATTTGCGATTTCTTGTCCAGGAATCGCGCACCGAGGTTCGACGTCATGATGATGATGGTGTTCTTGAAGTCCACCGTGTTGCCGAGACCATCGGTCAACTGGCCGTCTTCGAAAACTTGCAGCAGGATGTTGTACACATCCGGATGCGCCTTCTCGATTTCGTCGAGAAGGATGATCGAGTACGGGGCGCGCTTGACGCGTTCGGTCAACTGGCCGCCTTCTTCGTAGCCGACATAGCCGGGAGGCGAACCGATCAACTTCGAGACCGAATGCTTTTCCATGAACTCGGACATATCGAAGCGGATGAGCGATTTTTCGCTGCCGAACAGGAATTCTGCGAGTGCGCGGGCAACTTCGGTTTTGCCGACACCCGTGGGTCCGAGGAACAGGAAGGAGCCGGAGGGCCGTTTGGGCGATTTCAATCCGGCGCGCGAACGGCGGATGGCGCGGGCGAGCGCGGAGATGGCCTTCTCCTGGCTGACGACGCGCTTGTGCAACTCTTCTTCGATGCGGATGAGTTTGGAAACTTCTTCTTCTTTGATGGCGGTCATCGGGACGCCGGTCCAGCGGGCGACCACGTCTTCGATATCGTCTTTGGTTACGACGCCGGTGGAGGTGTCGTCCAGGTTGTACTTTTCGCGAAGCTGGCGCAGGTTTTCGCGCTCTTTGCGTTCTTCGTCGGAATAGAAACGCGCCTTTTCGAATTCGTGATTCGCGATGGCGTTCTCCATGCGATGCACGATGAACTTAATGCGCTTTTGAATATCAGCCAGATCGGCGGGTAGGGTGGTCTGGCGCAGTTTCACGCGTGCCCCAGCCTCGTCGATCAGGTCGATTGCTTTGTCCGGAAGATAGCGATCCGGGATGTAACGGCTCGAAGTGTAAACTGCTGTTTCAATCGCGTCGTCCGTGTAGGCCACAGCGTGGAACTTCTCATAGCGGTCCTTGATGCCGAACAGGATTTTCACCGCATCGCTTTCGCTCGGCGGAGGAACCTTCACGGC
>DATGIH010000047.1:0-29001 GCA_035295865.1 Bryobacteraceae bacterium | reverse complement strand
CGGCTCGGCATAACAATAGTAATCTTCGTTCTCTTGGCGATGACAACCGACGTCGGTGAGATTCGCGAGGTCTACTCCAGGACGAATACGCATTCGCTGGTGTTCAGTCCTAGAAACACTTAAACTTCAACGTCACTTCGCCGACACGGACGATGTCGTTGTCCTTCAACTCTTCGCGAGCGATGGGGGTGGTCCCTTCATTGACGAAAGTACCGTTGCTGGAATCGAGGTCGGTCAGAAAGAATTTTTGATCCTTGTAGCGCAGGCTGGCGTGCTTGCCGGACACGGCTGTGTCGCGCAATTGGATATCGGCGTCCGGGGCGGATCCAATCACGTTCTGGCCCTCATGAATGCGGAAATCTTCGCCCTTCTGCTCGCCGGTTAGGGCGACGAACCAGCCGACCACCGGAGGCTTTCGCTTGTCCGTCAACAGAACGGTCCGCCGGCCGGGCGAGGGCAGCGGCGGCGGAGCCTCTTTCGAAGGTTCTCCTTCCATGCGCGTTTTCATCGGCGGGGGTGCTGCGGGGGATTGAAATCCGGTGCGCTGGCAATAAGGACAGACCGCCCAAGAATCTTCCATCTGATGCCCATTGGCGCAAAACTTTGCCATCTCGTTTCTTTCCTGCCTTTACGAGCTGAAATAGGTCAAAACCACGGAGCCTTTTTTCCCGAGGTAGACTCGGTCGCCATTCTGCAGGCCCACTTTGCTGACGCGCGGCGAATCCACCGAATTGATGTAGGTGCCGTTGGTCGATCCGCGATCAATGACCACAACTCGATTATCAACCGGGACGATCCAGGCGTGCTCATGCGAGATGGCATCCTCGGTGACGCAAATCTGGCATTTCGCCGGATCTGTTCCCACCAGGATTCCAGCTTTGGTGATCTTAAATTTCTGGCCGGTAAGCGACCCTGCGGTGACTTGGACGCTGCCAAAGGAGGCGTCCTGGGCCGGGCTGGGCGGCGCGATGACGGGCGGAGTATCGGGACGCGTCGCGGCGATGCGTGGACCGCTTTCCACTACAACGGCGGGCTGCGGCGCGGGCGACTTCCTTCTGAGCAGAAGAAAAGCCGTGAAGAGCACGACCAAGCCGACCGCCGAATACAACATCCATGTGGATTCTTCCATGGCGCGACCCACCACTCCTTCTTCCGCCGAACACTTTTCCGAAGCTTGCATCAGGCTGAGTGCATCCGGCAGCTCGGGCATGATGTTCAAAACGCTTTGTAGCTTGCCCTTGGCGCCCTGACATTTTCCGCTATCGTAAGTGGCGAGCGCGGTGTCCCAGAGCTTATTGAAGAGTCCGCTCTCGGGTTTCACCCCCACCTGATTCACGAATTCGATTGCGGTGTTGATCGGCACGAAGAAGTTGAAACCGGTCACTCCAGCAGGCGCGTAAGTGGCGATTCCGATCACTTCCCCCGCGTCGTTGAAAGCCGGCCCGCCGCTGTTGCCGTGATTGATCACGGCGTCGGATTGAATGACCCGCGTACCTTTGAAATCGGTCTTGATCGCGGAGATGTGCCCATTGGTGACAGTCGGATTGAACGACGATTCCAGGCTGACCATGTTCAGTTGCCCGGCAGCCGCTGGATATCCGATGACCGTCATCGGCTCCTGAATATGCGCGGCATCCGAGTCGCCCAATCGAACAGTCGGCAGGTTGCTTGCATCAATTTTTACGATGGCTACGTCCTTGCCGCCCATATCGATGGGATCGCTATACGCTTTGATTTCGCCCAGGAAGGATTTCTTGTTGGCCAATGCGACGGACAAATCCGGTCCGCGCGTGAAGTGGGCTTCGATGGAATAAGCCTGCACCAGATCCGAATCGTAGCCGGTGATGCTGCGGCCGGTCAGCTGCTTGATTTTGTTGAGCACCGACCCGACGATGTCGTGCATGATGGAGCGTTTCAGCGCATCCTGAGCGGCGGCGTCCTTTCGATTCGCGTTGGCTACCACGTGTCCGTTGGTTACGATATAGCCATCCGGCCGGTAAATGAATCCGCTGCCGGTGTCGTCGTAAGAAATCTCGAAACCGAATGGACTGCCGTTCACTTTGAAGCGAACTGCTACCTGATAATGGACAGTGATCAGAACAACGGCGGGCTTCAGTTCCAGAGTCCGCTTTTCGGCCGGGTTCAGACGGGCGCCCAGCGCCGCCTGGGCAATCAAGGCCGCGCACAAAGAGAGCAGGGCGATGCGTTTCACAATCGACTCCTTGAGGCTTTAGGAGCACTATTGTGCCGTGGCGGAACTAAGAATGTCAAGGCAGTGAGGAGGATGCATTGAACGGAAAAATCGAACGAATGAACGGCGTGGATTTATATTATGAAGTCCACGGTAAAGGCGAACCACTGGTTTTGCTTCACGGATTCACCGGATGCAGTCAGGATTGGGCGCCCCTGATTCCTGATTGGAGCAAACGGTTTCAACTGATCGCCCCCGATTTGCGCGGCCATGGCCGATCCAGTCTTTTGACGTCACAGTTCCGCCATCGCGACGCCGCCGCCGATCTCCGCGCCCTGCTCGATCATTTAGGCATCGGATCTTTCCAGGGTCTCGGTGTCAGCGCCGGAGGCAACGTATTGCTGCATCTTGCGACGCTCGATCCGGAGCGCGTGCAGGCCATGGTGCTGGTGAGCGCAACGAGTTACTTCCCCGCACAAGCGCGCCCGATTATGCGAAAGTATGCCGAAAGTGTCACGGAGCAGGACTGGGCGATTCTGCGCCAGCGCCATCCGGGTGGCGAGGCTCAGATCAAAGCACTCCTGGCGAGCACGGCGGGTTTTGCCTCAAGCTACGACGATATGAATTTCACGCCTCCCTATCTCTCCACTATTCAGGCACGCACGCTGATCGTCCAGGGCGATCGGGATTTTCTTTATCCAGTTGAGATTTCGGTCGAGATGGCCAAGGCGATCCCGAATTCGAGTTTGTGGATCATCCCGAACGGCGGACACGGACCGATCGGGGGCGAGCGGTGGCCGGAGTTTGTGAAAACTGCGGAGAAATTCTTGCAGGGTTAGAAAAGCCGTTGCGCACCTTGCGACGGTTGCACCGGATAAAAGCGCGGTTCGATTCCGAATTCTTTGCGATACGCCGCGCTCAGCGTCCGCTCGAAGCTTTCCATCGCTGGCGGTTCGATGAGGTTGACCGTGCAGCCGCCGAATCCGCCTCCGGTCATGCGGGCGCCCAGCGTGCCCTCGATTTGCAGTGCGCGATCGACGAGGAAATCCAGCTCGGCAGAACTCACCTCATAATCGTGTTCCAAGCTGCGATGAGATTCCACGAGCAGCCGGCCCATTTCGGACAGGTCGCCATTACGGCTGGCTTTGACGAAATCGAGAACGCGTTGATTTTCCGTGAGCACATGCCTCGCGCGGCGTTGCGCGACGGGATTTTTAATGAGCGGCAGTTGATCGGGCTGCGCATCGCGTAGACTCTTCACACCCAGCGACTCCGCCGCCAGCGCGCACTCCGCCACGCGTTGTCGATAGGCGGATTGTCCCAGCTCATGCTTCACCATGGTGTTTACCGCGACGATAGTCATGCCTTCCGGTAAAGGAACAGTCTGGCTTTCGAGCGTACGGCAGTCGAGCAGAAGCGCGGCGTTCTGTTGTCCGAACACGGAAGCGTACTGATCCATAATGCCGGAGGGTACTCCGATGAACTCGTTCTCCGCGCGGCGGGCCAGTTTGGCCAGTTCCGCGCTGGGAAGATCGCCGATCCAACCGAGAGCGAGCGCGACCGAGATTTCAAGCGCGGCGGAAGAGCTTAGTCCGGAACCGAGAGGCACGGTGCTCGCGATCATCACATCGCGCCCGCGTCCGAGCGGCAATTGGCGAGCGATACCGACGATATAATCGCTCCAGTCGCCGGTGGCGCGTAGTCCGGAAATCTGTTCCACCGGCCACTCGCGGCTCTGTCCAAGAGTTTCCGAGTGAACGCGCAGCAAGCCTTGCCGGTTGGGCGCGGATGCCGCGTGGCAATCCAGGTTGATGGCGATCGGGAGGACAAGGCCCAGGTTGTAATCGGTGTGCTCGCCGATCAGATTTACGCGGCCAGGAGCGCGCGCCAGATCGGGGGAGCTGTGAAAGCGCGCTTCGAATGCGTCAATTAGGTTCTGCGACGCGCCAGCCACAGCATTACGCCTCCGAAGATGAGAATCGAAACGCCGCAGTACAGATTCACGTTCGCTGTTTCCAGAGGAGCGCGATTCCCTGTGACCAGGCCAGTCACGGCGAGGATGACTCCGGCAAGCGCGAAGAACAGGCCAATGGGGGTTCTCAGGTCGCGCATATCACCAGAAAAGTAGATTCAGGCCCAGCAACGCAACGATCACCACGGCAGCAAGTGGTATCGGCCGCTTATACCAAGGGAGAGTCGGATCATGCGGTATATCGGTGAGTCCGTAAACCAGATTGTGCAGTTCGGATTCCGGTTTGGGTTGCGACAAGAAACTCGCCAGAATCGTGACCACCAGGCAGGTGGTCCAGGCAAAGATCGCGATCCAGAAATTCTGCGCCATCGTGGATGGAAAGTTGTGAACCACGGTACCGAGCCAGCCACCTTTATTTTCTGCCAGCGTGAGGCCGTGTGTAGCGGCGGCCGCCAGCGTTCCGGCGAGGAGACCGAAAAAGGCGCCGTGTCCGGTGGTTCGCTTCCAGAACATTCCGAGCAAGAACGTCGCAAACAGGGGAGCATTGACGAACCCGAAGACGAGCTGCAGGAAATCCATGATGTTGTTGAAATGGGTGGCAAGGTAAGCGGTTCCGAGCGAGAGACCCACGCCAACAACCGTAGTGATACGGCCCACTAGCAAGTAATGGGAATCCGGCGCGTGCTTGCGAATGTAGCCTTGATATAGATCGTAGGTCCAGACCGTGTTGAAGGCCGTAACATTGCCCGCCATCCCGCTCATAAACGATGCCATCAGCGCCGTCAGCCCAAGGCCGAGCATGCCGGACGGATAGAACTGCGCCATCAAAGTAGTCATGGCCTGATCGAAATCGGGTCCACCATCGGGTTTGAGCGGAAGGGCATAACCGAGCGACATCTTCGATAGGGCGAGCGCCGCGACGCCGGGCACGATCACGATGAACGGCATGATCATCTTGGGAAAGGCCGCGATCAAAGGAGTGCGGCGCGCGGCCGACATCGACTCTGCCGCCATCGCTCGTTGGACCACCAAAAAATCCGTGCACCAGTAACCGAACGAAAGAACGAATCCGAGGCCGGCGACCAAGCCGAAGATCTCGACGCCCATTGGATTCTGAGCCGGATTGTTTAAGTAAGACCAGGCGTGCGTCATTACCGGCGGAATCCTGGTGGACATGCCTTGCCATCCGCCGGCTTTGTACACGGACATGATGGCGAGCGGCGCGAATCCGAGTACGATCAGAAAAAATTGCAGAACTTCGTTATAGATGGCGCTGGTGAGCCCGCCGAGAAACGTATAAATCAGCACAATGGCGGCCGAAAGCAGGACCGACGCCGTGAAACTCCAGCCCAGGACCAACTGGAAAAGCAGCCCCAGCGCGTACATCGAGATTCCGCTGGAAAAGACCGTCATAATTGCGAATGTACAGGCGTTCAGCGCCCGCGTCTTTTCGTCGAAGCGCAATTTCAGGTATTCCGGCACGCTCCGCGCGCGGCTTCCATAATAGAAAGGCATCATGAAGACGCCCACAAACAACATCGCGGGCACCGCGCCGATCCAATAGAAGTGCGCGGTCATAATGCCGTATTTGGCGCCCGAGGCGCACATGCCGATCACTTCCTGCGCGCCCAGATTTGCGGCGATAAACGCGAGACTGGTGATCCAAACAGGAACCGAGCGGCCGGAAGTTAGAAAATCTGCGCTGGTGCTGACTTTGCGCTTGACCAGCCAGCCGATGCCCAGCACGAAGGCGAAGTAGAGGGAGAGGATGAGGTAGTCTACAGGGGCTAGCTTCAAGTGGTGAGTCTACCAGCTTGCGAGGCTGGATGGCATCTTCACTGTGCGATGATTGACCCTTGCTCTACGCGGTCACCATCTTTCTCAGCGCGTTTCTGTTGTTCGAAGTACAGCCGATGATCGGCAAGATTATCCTGCCCTGGTTCGGCGGATCGGCCGCGGTGTGGAGCACCTGCCTGCTGTTTTTCCAGGCGTGTTTATTGATCGGATATCTGTACGCCCACTGGTCCACGCGCCTTTTGAAACCGAGGCATCAGGCTGGGTTGCATATTGCGCTGCTCGCTTTGAGTGTCGCATTGATGCCCATTCTTCCTTCGCCGGACTGGAAGCCAACTCATGCGGGCGATCCGTCCGCTCGCATTCTCATGCTGCTGACGGCGACCATCGGGCTTCCTTATATTCTCCTTTCGACGACGAGTCCCCTGCTGCAAGCCTGGTATGTTGCGGCGAAACCTGGCACGGTTCCTTATCGGTTATTCGCGCTCTCGAACCTCGGATCGCTACTGGCGTTGCTAAGTTTTCCGCTGCTCGTGGAACCGTTGGCGGGCACACGGGCGCAGGCTTACGGCTGGTCCGGCATATTTGTTCTATTCGCGATTTTGTGCGCGGCGCTGGGTTGGCGCGCCAAAGATTTCGCTCCATCCCGCCGGCAGGCACCTGCTACCGATGCGCCAACCGTGCAACAACAAGCGCTTTGGATCGCGCTGGCAGCGTGCGCATCCGCGTTGCTGCTTTCCATCACGACGCATTTAAGCTCGAACGTCGCACCCATCCCGCTGCTATGGGTGGCGACGCTCGCGGTTTATCTGCTCAGCTTCATCCTGTGCTTCGAGCGCGAGAAGTTTTATCACCGGGGAGTATTTCTGCCTCTGCTGGCGATCGTGCTGGGAGGCGCTGCTTTTGCGCTCTATTACAGCAAGGGCAATTTGAACATCAAAATATCGATTCCGATTTTTGTAGCCGCGCTATTTGTTTGCTGCATGGCATGTCATGGCGAACTGGTTCGGCTGAAGCCCGATCCGCGACACTTGACGAGCTTCTATTTGATGGTTGCCGTTGGTGGCGCGTTAGGTGGATTGTTCGTCGCGGTCGGCGCCCCGCATTTCTTTGATACATATGCCGAATTGCCATTGGCGTTGATTGCTTGCGCGGCGTTGGTTGCAGCAATGTTGTGGATCAAGCCAGGGGATTGGCCGCGCGCCTGGATGCCGCACGCTGCGGGAATTGGAATGATCACGTTTACGGTGGCGCTGGCTTGGTACATCATCTACCAAAAGCATTTGGACGACCAGCGGTTCGAGCGATCCGTGCGCAATTACTACGGAGTGCTACGCGTCTATGAGGAAGAAGACAATGCCAACCAAACCGGTTCGCGCCGGTTGATCCACGGCACCATCAATCACGGAACGGAACTGACCGATCCAGACGAACGCCGCACTCCAACCAGTTACTACGGACCCAAGTCGGGTCTCGGCCGCGCCATCCAATATTTCGAACAGCGGCCTGCCGTACGCGTTGGGATGATTGGCCTCGGAGCGGGGGTGACCGCCGCTTATGGCAGGCGTGGCGACTACTTTCGCTTTTATGAAATCAATCCACTGGATCTGAGCATCGCCACCACCTGGTTTACATTCTTGGCCGATTGCCCAGCCGATCACGAGGTCCTGTTGGGCGATGCGCGTTTGACGCTGGAGCGCCAGCCCAGTCAGCAGTTCGACGTCCTGGGCGTGGATGCATTCAGCAGCGATGCGATTCCGGTGCATTTGCTGACGCGCGAGGCGTTCGAGCTTTACTTTCGACACTTGAAGCCCGGCGGAATTTTGGCTGTGCACGTGTCGAATCGTTATCTTGATCTCGCCCCAGTAGTAGCGCGGAACGCGCTCGATTTGCGGAAGGCGGCGATTGAAGTGAACGACGATGGCGAGGATGAAGATTATTTGTCGGAAAGCGATTGGATTCTGGTAGCGTCCGATAGCGCCACTTTTGCCGATCCACTGTTCCACTTCATTCGGATCAATCCCGCCAAGGTTCGACCTGGTCTGCGCCCGTGGACGGACGATTACAGTAATCTGGTGCAGATTTTGAAGTAACGCGGATGGAGTGCGGTGCGCCCTACGTGGTAATGGCAAGGGGGAGGCTTGCCCCACTCGCGAAATGAGAACATTTATACAAGATTTGAAGCACGCTTTGCGGATTCACGTCAAAGCGGGCGGATTCACGGCTGTCGCCGTATTGACTTTTGCGCTAGGGATCGGCGCGAGCACGGCGGTGTTCAGCGTGGTCCATGCAATTTTGATCAAGCCGCTGCCTTATCCACAACCGGAACGAGTGATGCTGCCTTGGCGGCTGGCCCCGGTGGGAACATTCTTGGGGTTCGACAAATTTCCGTGGGGGCAGCGGGATTTTCGCTCCTTCTGGCTGCAGACCAAAACATTTCAAAGCCTCGGCGCGTTCCAGGGCGATAGTTTCAATCTCACTGGCGTTGGCGAACCGGTACAGCTCGAAGGCTTGCGTGCATCATCCGGATTTTTTCCGTCGCTTGGGATTGCGGCGGCACTCGGGCGCGTTTACACGGCGGAAGAAGACCGGCCGGGCCATGAAAATGTGGTGGTGTTGAGCTACGCGCTGTGGCGAAGCCGCTTTGCGGGAAGCAGCGCCGTGATCGGCCGCAGCGTCGAACTGAGCGGGCACACTTACACGGTGATCGGCGTCATGCCGCCCGAGTTTGCTTTTCCACGAGCGTCCGAAATGCCCGACAGTCTGGATTTTCCGCGCGAAGCTCAGCTTTGGGTTCCGCTGGCTCTTCCTGCGGCGCCGCCTCCGGGGCCCGAAGAGTTGGCTGTAATCGGCCGTTTGAAACCCGGTGTCACGATGGAGCTTGCGCAAGCCGAGTTGGACCTCTACACGAAACAGATGGAGCGACTGATTCCGCAGGGCAAAGGCTGGTTCAACACGCGATTGACTCCCCTGTCTCAACAAGTGGTTGGAGACATGCGACGTCCCTTGCTATTGATGCTCGGCGCCGTGGGCGTGGTTTTGCTGATCGCATGTTCTAATGTGGCGAGCCTACTACTCACCCGCTCCATTGGACGAAGACGCGAATTCACGTTACGGGCTGCATTGGGCGCGGGACAAGGGCGATTGGTGCGGCAGCTTCTGACGGAAAGCCTGGCCCTGGCGGTAGCCGGCGGATTAGGCGGAATCCTTCTAGCAAAGGCCGGCGTGGATTTCGTAAAGACGTTCGGCCCTGCCGGGATTCCGCGCCTGCACGAGGTTTCCCTCGATCTTTCGGTGTTTGCATTCGCCCTGGCAGGCGCAATGATCACGGGAATCTTAGTTGGGATCGCGCCTGCAATTGAAGCGGCGCGCGCCAATCTCGCGGAATCGCTCAAAGAAGGCAGCCAAAGATCGGGCGGCGGGCGCAATCCGAGGACACGGAATGCGCTGCTGATTTCCCAAGTGGCGCTGGCGCTCGTTTTGGTGATCGCGACCGGTCTTTTAGTCCGCAGTTTTTATAGCTTGCTGCGAAGCGATTCCGGATTCAATCGCGCGCACGTTCTGACGTTCGAGCTGTCCCTGCCCGAAACAAAGTATAACGACACGGCCCACATCGTGCAGCTTTATCAAGACACGTTGCGCCGTTTGCGCTCGCTGCCCGGCGTGCAATCGGCCGGGATCGGCGAGACGATACCGATGCGCGGCGCGGGAGAATCTACGGGCATTCGAATTCCGGGCCGGCCGCTGGCGAATCCCAAAGAGGTGCGTTATGCCGCGTACACGATGATTTCATCGGGATATTTCCAGGCCACCGGAACTCCAGTGCTGCGAGGCAGAGCTTTCCAGGATTCCGATACCGCGGATTCGCCGCCAGTCGTCGTCATCAATAGCGCGATGGCTCGGAAATACTGGCCGGGCGAGGATGCCATCGGAAAGCAAGTGGGGCCGGGGAGTCTGCGTTACCCGGCGGGCACGATTGTCGGAATCGTCGCGGATATCAAGCACCTTTCGTTGCGCGAAGAGTCAAGTCCTGAGATGTACGTCCCGTTCAACCAGAAGGTGTGGCCTTCGCTGCTCAACATGCAGGTGGTGATGCGAACCCAGGCGGAGCCGGCCGGAATCGCTCCCATGGTGCGGGAGGCGGTTCGATCCGTGGATCCGGATCTTCCCTTGGGCAAGCTCACGACCTTGACCAGCCTGGTGGACGAATCGATGACGCAGCCGCGCTTCTCGATGCTGCTGCTCGGGGCGTTCGGCGTGCTCGCAGTGGCGCTGGCATCCATTGGAATGTACGGAGTGATCTCGTATTCGGTGGCGCAACGGACGCGGGAAATCGGCGTGCGTATGGCGCTGGGCGCGCGGGCGAACGACGTGTTCCGGATGATCCTGGGGCAAGGAGCTCGTTTGGCGGCTGTGGGAATTGGCGCGGGGTTGCTGGCCGCATTCGGTGTTACGCGCTTGTTGACGCGATTCTTATATGGCGTGCAACCGATCGATCCGTTGACATTCCTGGCAGTTCCCGTTTTGCTGGTCTCGGTGGCAATGCTGGCCTGTTATTTACCCGCGCGGAGGGCGACGCGAGTGGATCCTATGATCGCTCTGCGCGATGAGTGATGCTTCAAGATTTCCGATTTGCGTTGCGTGTGCTGCGGAAGGATCTCGGATTCTCGGCCGTAGCGATACTGACCTTGGCGCTCGGCATTGGTGCGAACACGGCGATTTTCACCATCGTTAACGTTGTGCTGCTGCGGCCGATTCCCTATCCGCAATCGGATCGGCTTTTTCTGCTTTATAACAGCAATCCGAAGCGCGGCAACGGGCGGGCGCCGATTTCGCTGGCCAGGCTGAATCAGCTGCGCGCGGACAATCGATCGTTCGCGAATTTAGCCGGATTCTGCTCGGAAACTTTTAATCTCACCGGCGTCAATCAGCCGGAGCAGCTTCAAGCGGCGCGAGTTTCCGCGGACTTTTTACCGACTCTGGGTCTGCATCCCGTGCTCGGGCGCGATTTCCTTCCGGAAGAAGACCGGGCGGGCGGCAAGCCGGCAGTGATGCTGAGTTATGGCTTGTGGCAGCGGCGATTCGGGGCGAATCCGAACATCGTTGGCAGTTCGCTTACGCTGGATTCGCAAGCATCTACGGTCATCGGAATTCTTCCCGCGAGCCTGGATCAACCGGTGCCCGCTCTCGATTTGCTGGCCACCAACCTGGCGGCGTTGAGCGCATTCACTCCGGACCAGATTCGATTGGGCGCGGGATACATCTCCGTGATCGCGAGACTGAAGCCGGGCATCGATGATCGGAAGGCCCTGGCGGAATTGGAAGTTCTGAATCGGCAGTTTTTACGTGAAAATCGCGGCTTGGTGGATTCGGATCCGGACGCGCAGTTGCTGGCTAGTCCTTTGCATGGCGCTGTGGTGGAAAATGTGAAGCCGGCGTTGCTGGTCTTGTGCGCCGCCATCGGCGCCGTGTTGTTGATCGCGTGCGCCAACGTCGCGAGCCTGCTGATGACGCGAGCCACCGGACGCCGCAAAGAGTTCGCGGTGCGCGCGGCGCTGGGAGCCGGCCGCGGGGATTTGATTCGACAGTTGCTGGCGGAGAGTTCTGTGCTCGCATTGAGCGCCGGAGCCCTGGGGCTTGGGTTTGCGCATACCGGAATTCGGTTGGCGAGCGGAATCAGCCAACTCAATCTGCCTCGCGCTGGCGAAGTCCGGATGGATTGGGAGACGCTCGCCTTTACGCTGCTGATTTCGATGGCAACAGCAGGGATCTTCGGCCTGATTCCTTCGCTCGATGCTTCGAAGCCGGATTTGAACTCGATTCTGCGCGAATCCGGCCGGGGCGCGGCCGGCAGTTTGCGGCGCAGCAAAATGCGCGGAGCGATGGTGATCGGCCAGGTTGCCCTCTCGATGATTTTGTTGATCGCTGCCAGCCTGCTGCTGCGCAGTTTTATCGAACTGGAGAATGTCGATCCTGGATTCGACCCGCGCGGCGTGCTGACAATGCAGGTTACGCTGCCCGCCACGAAATATCCGGCGAATGCCCAGAAGAACATATTTTTCCGCGAAGCATTGCGCGAAATATCGACTATCCCGGGCGTGAGTTCTGCGAGCGCTTCTTTGTCGCTGCCTTTAAACGTCGGCGTGCTGGTGCCAATCCTGGTGGTGGGCGACGCTGTGCTGCCGTTTGGAAAACGGCCCCTGGCTTTTTGGCACTCCGTGACGCCGGACTATCTGAAAACGGTCGGAGGACACCTGGTACGCGGGCGCTTCTTCAATGAACACGACAACGAAGGGAGTGCCGGCGCGGCGGTAGTCAATGAGACGCTAGCGCGAAAATTCTGGCCGAATCAGGATCCGATCGGCAAGCAACTCATTGTGGCGCGCGCGGAGCTACGCGAAGAGGTTGTGGGAGTGGTGGCGGACATTAAAACGTCCGGGCTCGATTCGGAAGCGGGCGCGGAATTGTACTCGCCGTATTCGCAACGTCCCTGGCCCGGGATGTACATCGAGGTGAAGACGGCGGGAAATCCGATGCTCTTTTCCAGCGCCGTGCAAAAGAAGATTGCGCAGGTGGACGCAGAGCTGCCCGTCACCGGAGTCCGCAGCATGGAGGATATCGTCGGCGATTCCTTTGGACAGCGTCAGATCACTTTGTGGCTGCTGGGCGCATTCGCGGCTGTGGCGCTGGCGCTGGCGGCCATCGGAATTTACGGATTGCTCGCCTATTCGGTAGAACAGCGGCGCCAGGAGATGGGAATCCGGCGAGCATTAGGCGCCCAGCCAGCGGATCTATTGCAACTGGTGTTGCGGGAGGGCCTGGGGCTTACCGCGATCGGCGTCGCGGCAGGATTGGTGGGGGCTTTTGCGGCGCGCCGGGTGTTATCCGCCTTCCTATTTCATACGAACCCCACCGATCCGGCGATATTTGCCGCGATGGCCGTCCTGTTTATAGTGGTCGCGGCCGCCGCCAGCTACCTTCCCGCACGCCGGGCGCTCCGCGTGGACCCGGTAGTCGCAATCCGCGAATAAATAAATGCAACTTTTCCGCTACCGCTTGCGTTAAACTTGCCAAGTATCGTCGTGCGCAAAGGAGCACCTATGAAAAGCATCTTCTTGAGCCTGCTATTGGCGGCCGCCTGGACCCTCAGCGGCGCGGAACTGACCGGAAAATGGGCCGGAACCGTGGATATGAAACAGGATGGCGAAGCCCAAACCATTCCGGTGGTCATGATCCTGAAGCAGGACGGTAAAACCGTCACTGGAACTGCTGGGCCGGAGGAGGATCAGCATTCCATTTCGAAAGGATTGGTGGATGGTGACACGGTCACTATGGAAGTGGACGGCGGCGATTCGGTTTATTATCTCGAGTTAAAAGTGGATGGCGATCAAATCTCCGGTGCGGTGAAGCAAGGCTCCGACGGCGAGAAGATGAAGATCGCGCTGAAGCGCGTCAAGCAGGATAGCTGACGCGGGTCAGAATCGGGTGAGGCCGAATTTCAGGGTAAGCGCGCAGTTGGTTTGTGTGACAGTTGGAGATAACAGTCCTACAAACCCGCCAACCGCGATCCCAGATGCCGGCGCCGGCACTGAAGTTGGCGGAGCGCTCGACATCGCCAAAATGGATCCAAGGTTCAGCCCGGCTGCGGAAGCCAATTTCTGAGCCTGCGTTGTCGCATCCGCAATCAGACTTGTCAGATTGCAGCCTTGTTCTTGCCGCAGGGCTGCGGACACCTGAGTGCCTTGCAAGTTAAACGTAAGCAAAAACCCGGGATTGTTTTGCACGATGCTCTGTTGAAGAGCTGTGAGTGCGGTGATGGTGGCCTTGGATTGCGCGAACGGCACGGCTAATCCAAAGCTCCATTGCACGATGTTCGGAGATCCGGCAGTGCCGCTGCCGGGGGGTTGGACTTCCGACAGAGTGCTGTTCAATCCAGTGAAATTGGAACTGGTGAGGCCCACGCTCTTCACTGCCGCCAGCACATCGTCCAGAGTTGCAGTGATGGGCGTGGTCACACCGACTGCGAACAATATCTGATCCGGTTGCAGATTTAGGCTCTGAGTTGTCGTTACTGTCACGGAATTAGAATCGAGTTGTCCGAAAAGCATCGGCGCGGACACAAGAAAGATCGAACTGAGAAGGCGGTTCAGCATGCTTGCAGTATACTCTCGGTGAATGCCAGAATCCGCGGCCGCGACTCCGGCCCTCCTCGACTTCCAACGCATTTCGGTCATGCGGGGCGGGAAAACCGTGCTGCACGATATCACGTTACGCATCCAAGCCGGCGAGCATGTGGCGATCCTCGGACCCAATGGTTGCGGAAAATCCACGCTAATTAAAACAATTACCCGGGAATGCTATCCGCTCATGCGAGCCGAATCGGCGCTGAGGCTCTTTGGTCAGGATGGTTGGAACGTTTTCGATCTGCGAAAGCTGCTTGGGGTGGTCTCGAACGACCTGATGAGCACCTGCACCCGGGATATCACAGGCATCGAAGCGGTGCTTTCCGGATTCTTCAGCAGCATCGGAATCCAGACCTATCATCATGTAACTCCGCCGATGTTGGAAAAAGCCCGTGAGGTGCTGAAGCTTCTCGAAGTCCCGCATCTAGCCGATCGCTTCATGGACGAAATGTCGTCGGGCGAGGGGCGGCGGATTCTAATCGCTCGCGCCATGGTGCACGATCCTGTGGCGCTGTTGCTGGACGAGCCTTCCAACAGCCTGGATGTATCGGCGATGTTGGAACTGCGCGCGCTGCTTCGGAAACTGGCGCAATCCGGGATCGGCATCCTGGTAGTCACACATCATTTGCCGGATATCATTCCCGAGATTGATCGCGTCATCCTGCTCAAAGCCGGCCGCGTTTTCGCCGATGGGCGAAAGGAAACGCTGCTTACAACGGAACGTCTCAGCGAAGTTTTTGGAGTTCCGGTGGAGATGGGCCGTCGAGACGGCTATTATCATTTGTGGTGATTAGCTCGCTCGCCGCCGTTTTTGACGCTCAGGTCGCGGCTTTCGCGGCGGCACCCTATGCATCAGCCGTGGAGCGGCGCGCCAACCTCACGCGGCTACTGCGGGCGCTTCTGGCGCACCAAGACGAACTCGCGTCGGCTATCGATCACGATTTCGGCGGACGCTCGCGCGACGAAGTGTTGTTTTCAGAAATCTATGTGGCGGTGAATGCGATTCGGCATGCGCGCCGTCATGTCAAAAGCTGGATGGCGCCGCGTCCACGACACGTGGCATGGCCATTGCAGCCGGCGCAAGCATGGGTGCTGCCGCAGCCGCTTGGAGTGGTAGGAATTATCGTCCCCTGGAACTATCCGGTGTTCCTTCCCTCGCGCCCTTGGCAGGCGCTCTTGCAGCGGGCAATCGGGTGTTGCTGAAGCCGTCGGAATTCACGCCCGAGACATCCGCTGTGTTGCAAAAGATGATCTCGGCCGCGTTCCCGCCGGATCTGGTGGCCGTAGTTTGCGGCGATTCCTCCATCGGACGGCAATTTTCCGCTCTGCCGTTCCAGCATTTGTTGTTCACAGGCGCCACAGCAATTGGCCGCGACGTGATGCGAGCCGCGGCCGAGAATCTCACGCCGGTGACACTGGAGTTAGGGGGCAAGTCCCCGGCGATTGTCGCGCCCGATGCAAATCTCACTCGCGCTGCTTCGGATATCGTCTACGGGAAGCTGCTGAATTCGGGTCAAACATGCATTGCGCCCGACTACGTAATGGTTCCGGAAGCGTCGCTGCGCCCTTTTGTTGAGGCCCTGCGGAAAGCCGTATTGCGCTACTATCCGGACGCGCGCTATACGTCCATCATCAACGACAAGCATCACAATCGTTTGCGTACCTATCTCGAAGAGGCGCGCGAGCTTGGAGTAGAAACCATCGTGCTGGGCGGGGAATCCGGCGCTGCACGTGGCTTCGCCCCGGCGATTCTGATCAATCCACCCGAACATTCGCGCGTGATGCGCGAAGAGATTTTCGGTCCAATTCTTCCACTGAAAACTTACGCGTCAATCGACGAAGCAATCAGCTACGTCAATGCGCATGACCGGCCGCTGGCCCTGTACCTATTCGCGCACGACCGAAACGTAATCGATCGGATACTTACTCACACAGTCTCCGGCGGTGTCTGCGTGAACGACACTCTGCTTCACATTGCCGCCGAGGATTTACCGTTCGGTGGAGTTGGGCCAAGCGGAATGGGCCACTATCACGGCCGCGAAGGCTTCGACACTTTCAGCAAACTCAAGCCGATTTTCCAGCGGCACTGGCTTGGACTTGGCCGAATGTTGCGCCCACCGCACACGCGGCTTCACGATTGGATGCGGCGCGTATTGATCCGCTAGCGAGATCGCGCCGCTCGCTTTGCATGCTGTGAAAGCGCGCTGTGCGAGGCCGCCGAATGCCCTTCCTTTTTCAAAGCGGATTCTGTCGCCCGCGAGCGCTTCGCCGATGGGCGACCCTTGCGCTTCGTCGTTGCGGCGGAAGCTTTCTTTCCCTTGGCCGGCGGAACTACAATGCCCGCACGGCGAGCTTTTGACAGCCCGATCGCGATGGCCTGCTCCGGGGATCGCGCGCCGTGCTTTCCCTCGCGCACGTGTTCGATCTCCTCGCGCACAAATTCGCCCGCTTGCGTGCTCGCGGCTTTTCCCTCCCTGGCATCTTTTCTAGCTCTCTCGATGGTTCTTTTTTCGGGCATAATACCTCCGCGAAACCGCTTGCAATCTTCTCACCGTTTCTTGCGCTCAACAGACGGCGCGCCGGTCGTCTAACGACCGTGGGGCACCACGCCCCAAATCCATCGCAAAGGAAACGTCATCATGAAAATTGAGAATTTGGAAGATCTCTTCGTAGAACAGATCGAGGATCTTTACGATGCCGAGCAGCGCTTGGTGAAGACTTTGCCGAAGATGGCGGAAGCGTCCACGTCTCCGCAATTACGACAGGCCTTCGAATCGCATTTGGAAGAGACCAAGGGTCATGTGCGGCGCTTGGAGCAAGTGTTTCAGGCATTGCGTAAGAAGCCGAAGGGCCAGACGTGCGATGCCATGAAAGGCCTGATCGAAGAGGGCGACGACATGATTAGCAACACCGAGCAATCTCCGTTGCGCGATGCCGGACTCATCGCGGCGGCGAATCGCGTGGAGCATTACGAGATCGCGGCGTACGGTTCGGTGCTGTCATTCGCAAAAACGCTCGGTGTTCAGGAGGCTTTGAGCTTACTCGACGCGACCTTGACTGAGGAGAAGAAAGCAGACGAGAAACTTACTCAGATTGCGGAAACGTCGGTGAACGAAAGCGCGGCACGCGGCGCAGCCGTCTCGCGTTAGTGGCTGTAGAGTTTTCCAGCATGCTCCCTACAATACGCGATTCGCACCTGGCCGGACCATGCATCTCATTGATTGTAGAGGGCTGCAGAGTTGGCAGGTGAGATGCATTCAGCTGCACAGAAGGAGGATGCCCAAATGCTTTACTACGCGTTGGTGTTCTTTGTGATCGCTCTGGTAGCTGCGGTTTTGGGGTTCGGCGGCGTTGCGGTCGCGTTTGCGGGGATTGCCAAGATCTTGTTCTTCTTGTTCCTGGTGTTGTTCCTCGTGAGTCTCGTCATGCACGTCGGGAGACGAGTCTAGAAGGGACGGCTAGTACGTCCCTTAAGTTTGGTTGATTGACTGGCGGGGTCGGTTTCCGTGTCGCAGGCTCCGCCTTTCTTTTGGATTGGGGAATAGTGCTAAAAGCGCCGGGCTGCCGGCGGAAAAGGAGAATCGATGTTATTTCTGATTTTATTGGTCATCTTGCTGCTGGCCGCCATTCCGGCCTGGCCTTACAGCAGAGGTTGGGGTTACTATCCGAGCGGCGCGCTGGGAACCGTGTTGCTGATCCTGATTGTTCTGATGTTGATTGGTTACCTTCCGTTCTAGCCGCCCGCTCGAACAAACGGTTGCTTCCGCGCGCGGCTCGGGAATGGAAGATCACGAGCCGCACCGGAAGAGCAACTCCTGTCGATGAGCCCGCCCGATAACAACTACTACATCCAGGCTACATCGGCGCCTTGTGCAGAACGTGCGTTGGTTCTCAAGCAGGGCGATACCTTTGGATTATTCGATCATTATGGGGACATTGATGCGCGTGCCCGCGGCGAAGAAGGCATCTACCATCGGGGAACGCGATTTCTTTCCTGCCTGAAATTCGAGCTCATGGAGAGCAGAGCGCTTCTGCTCAATTCGACGATACGTAAAGATAACGTACTTCTATCCGTCGATCTCACCAATCCAGACATATATAGCAACGGAACATTGCTCCTTCCTCGTGGCACGCTGCATGTCGACCGTTCGCAATTTTTGTGGGACAACGCTTTCTACATGTGCCTGCGGATCCGGAATTTCGGTCTGGCGGCAGTGGAGATCAGTTTCACGATCGAGTTTGGCGCCGATTACTTGGACATCTTCGAAGTCCGCGGACAGAGCCGCTCGCGCCGCGGTGTTTTGCGCGAGCCGAGGCTCCGGAATCGCAGCCGGGAAGTCGTATTGGAGTACGAAGGTCTGGACGGCGCGATCCGGCGCACGCTGCTGCGGTCGAATCCGGTCGCCGAAGTGATACTGCCGTCGTCGCTCCACTTCAGCATGCATCTCCCGCCTCAAGAAGAGCGAACGCTCGAATTCAATTTTGCTTTCGAATTGAATGATGGGGTAGCGGCTCCCGCGACCTTCGTGGACGGTTTAGATCTCGCCTCCGCCGAGCAAGCGGGTAAGATTCCAGATTGGATCCGAAGTTCGAACCAGCAATTTGACAATTGGATCGGCCGTTCGCGGGCCGACCTGAACATGTTATTAACGATGGGACCTTGCGGACTCTATCCCTATGCCGGCATTCCATGGTTCAGCGCGCCATTCGGGCGGGACGGAATCATTGCGGCGCTCGAATCTCTTTGGATTGCTCCTCAAATCGCTCGCGGAGTTCTCTCTTATTTGGCGTCCACGCAAGCCAGGGAAAGATCGCGCGAGCAAGACGGTGAACCGGGCAAAATTCTCCATGAAGCGCGTGAAGGGGAACTGGCGGCGACCGGCGAGATTCCATTCGGCAGGTATTACGGCAGCCTGGATAGCACGCCGTTGTTCCTCATGCTGGCCGGCGCTTACTATCGCAGAACCGCTGATTTGAAGTACGTCGAATCTCTGTGGCCAGCCATCGAACTGGCTTGCAATTGGATGGACCGATTCGGAGATTCCGACGGCGATGGCTTCGTCGAAGGGCCGGCGAACTGGGGTTGGAGAGATTCGGAGCACTCGATATTTCATGCCGACGGGAGAATCGCGGCCGGTCCCATTGCGCTGGCGGAAGTTCAGGGATATGTTTACGGCGCGAAATTGTCTGTAGCTGAGATGGCGGCCGGTTTAGGCCGGCAGGAGGTCGCACAACGCCGGCAAGGCGAGGCGATAAAGTTGAAGGAAAACTTCGAGCGATCGTTCTGGTGTGAATCGATCGGGAGTTATGCCATGGCGCTGGATGGCGCGAAACGCCAGTGTGTTGTGAGATCATCCAATGCCGGACATTGCCTTTTCAGCGGAATCGCGCGGCAGGAGCACGCCGGCGCCGTGGCGGAACAGCTGATCTCCGAACGTTTCTTTACCGGCTGGGGGATTCGCACCGTTGCCGCTCACGAAGCCCGCTACAATCCGCTCTCTTATCACAACGGTTCCGTTTGGCCCCATGACAATGCGCTCGTCGCCGCCGGGTTCGCTCACTATCGCCTCACACACCTGGCGGCCAAGCTCCTCAACAGTTTCTTTGAAGCTTCGACAATGTTGGATCTCAATCGTCTCCCGGAGCTTTTTTGCGGATTTCCGAAGGAGGCTGGGCAAGGCCCAATCCTGTATCCTTCCGCCTGTTCCCCGTATGCAACTGCCGCCGGGGCTGGCTTCCTGCTGTTGCAATCGTCGGTTGGTCTCACCATCGACGCTGGCCGAAACCGTATCTTGCTGACCCATCCCCGGCTGCCCGACTGCTTGGAATACGTTCAGATTCGCGATATCCAAGTCGGCGACGCTTCCGTCGATTTAATGCTGCATCGTACCGGTGACACGGTAGCTGTAACGGTGGAGCGCAGAATTGGCATGCTGGAAGTCCTGGTTGTGAACTAGAGTTGCCGAAACTCTCGTAGTGTTTTGGAGTCCAACGGGTGATCGTCTTTTGAAGGAGGACGCAAATCATACCCATGGAATCCATTCGTGAATTACTCCTGGAAGAAATCGCGGATCTGTACGACGCCGAGAAACAGCTGGTGAAGGCGCTACCCAAGATGGCAAAGGCTTCATCGAACGAGCAGCTTCGGGAAGCTTTTGAGAGTCACCTGGAGCAGACACGCGGCCACGTGCAGCGTTTAGAACAAGTGTTTGAGCTGCTAGACAAGAAGGCCAAGAGCAAGCCCTGCGCGGCTATGAAGGGTCTCGTCGAAGAGGGCAAGGAAACGATGGAAGAGGATCTATCCGATGGTGTTATGGACTCCGCCATCATTTGCGCGGCCCAAAAGGTAGAGCATTACGAAATCGCCGGATACGGTACCGTCAGCGCCTGGGCACGCTCCCTGGGCTTGGACGAGGTAGCCGGCCTGCTGGAAGAAACGCTCGCCGAAGAAAAAGAGGCGGACGAAAAGTTGACCCAAGTGGGCGGTGAGGTCTTCACGGAAGCCGAAGCCGGCCAGCAGGAGGGTGAGGAAGAGGACGAAGAAGAACAAATCGGTACGCGGCGGAAAGGCGTTGCCACCCGGTCGAAAGGCAACGGACGGACTAAGCGCCGCGCAAGTTAGGGGTTTAAACGTGAAGAACGAACTCAAAGGCAAGAAGGTCGCCATTCTCGTCGCCGATGGTTTCGAACAGGTCGAGATGACCGAGCCGCGCAAGGCGTTGGAGCAAGCGGGTGCAAAAACTGAGCTCGTCTCCCCGGCGCAGAAGGAAGTGCAAGGCTGGAATCACCAGGATAAAGCGGACAAGTTTCCGATTCAGGTGCAACTGGACGCGGCGCGTCCCGAGGATTATGACGCGCTGGTGCTTCCTGGCGGCGTCACAAATCCGGACCAACTGCGCATGAATCCGAAGGCGGTGGAATTCGTGAAGAGCTTCTTCCAGGAGGGAAAGCCCGTGGCAGCGATTTGTCACGGGCCCTGGATGTTGGTGGAAGCCGGCGTCGTCCAGGGCAGAGCTGTGACATCCTGGCCCTCGCTTAAGACGGATCTTCGTAATGCGGGCGCTGAGTGGCTGGATATGGAAGTGGTGACGGATCATGGGCTGGTTACCAGTCGAAAACCGGACGACCTTCCGGCGTTCAATCGCAAAATGATTGAAACGTTCGCCGATGGCGCGCCGATCCCACAGGGGGCTGGTGCGGGCGAGAGCAGCAAGTCATCGCGCTAGCCATATCAGGGGAATCACTCCCAGCACGGCGAGGGTGGCAAGAAGAGCCAAGCTCTGCATGCCGGTCTTGCGATCGGAAAAGGCATAAGCATAGACGCCCTTCACCAGATTGTTACTGGCGGCCGCGATCAGGATCGCCGCAGCCGCCTCCGTGAACGGCGTGTTCGCTCCGGTGGATTGTGTCATCCCCAAAATAAAGGGATCCACGTCCACCACCCCCATCACCGCCGCCAAACTATACAAGCCCGCTTTGCCGAGATAGGCCAGAGCGTAATGTGTGACGATCACCATTGCTAGGAACAGAAGTCCGAACAAGAACGCCGCGCGAAACTCGAGTGGATTCCTGGCCTGATATTCCGGACGTATCGCGCCGCTGTGGGAATCGGGCGATCGAGACCAAAGCCACCCAACCAGAAGCCCAAGCGCGGCTAGCCCTGCGAAGGACGGCCATAGCAGGCCAAACAAGTGCCGGTTGAAAATCGCAAGCAGAACTGTGAGGCGCAAATACATCATTCCGGAAGCGATCAGAGTTCCCCCGGCGAACAAATGTGGACGGTCCTCGCGCGCGGCACGCCGCGCCATGACAATTGTCGTAACCGTAGACGAGTAGGCGCCGCCCAGGATCGCGGCGACGAGAATCCCGCCTTGCCCTTTCGTAATTTGGCTAATGACGTAGCTTCCATACGAAATCGCGCTCACTGCCACTACAACCAGCCAAGTGCGAAATGGATTGATCTCGAAAGGTCCGATGGCTCGATTCGGCAGCACTGGCAGGATCACTACGGTAAGGAGCAAGAATTTTGTGAAGGTAAGAACTTCGTCGGGAGCGATGCGTTTGGTTAAGCTTTCGAGACCAGCTTTCAGCTCGAGCAGCAGGATCCCCGCAACACTGAGCGTGGTGGCAATCCAATACTCTTCCTTATATACCAGCGCGCCGATTAAGTAGGTAAGCAGTCCGGACATCTCCGAAGTGACGCCTGCTCGCTCCGGCGTAGATAGTTTGTAGCGATAGGAAAAGATCAGGAATCCGCCGACCACTGCGAAACCCAAAGTCACCGGCATCAACTGTCCTTCCGAGAGGAGCGCGAGGGCGTATCCGATCAAACCGATCAGAGGAAAAGTGCGGACGCCCCCAAAGGCATACTGACCGCCCTCGGCTTTATGTTCCTCACGGTTTAGACCGATCAGAAAGCAAAGCGAGAGCACCAGGAGAATTTTCGGCGCCTCCGGCGGCAGCCACTGATTGAGATCCATATTGCCCGAGATGTTGCTCAGCCGTCGCCTCAGAGTATGTCACTTTTTCATGGGCTCGAAGTCCACTCCATATGGCGGCCGGTGAGAAGAAGCGTTGGTCTCAGCATGTAACGAACACGAGTAACGCGCTAGATCTGGATGCGGGTGTTTTTACCTGGTCTGATCCGAAAAAGATCGCCGCATCGCTGAAACGCTCCGCGGAAGCCAGTAAGCGGCGCAAGGGTTCGCCTCTTCAATCGGCCATGTCGATGCTCAACTTCTATATCAATCGCGCCGGCGGAGGATTATCCAAAAAGCAGGAACACGTGCTGGAGAAAGCGAAGACGGAGCTGCGCACCCTGTTCGGAAAGTAGCTGGCTGGCCACGGTAGCATAGAGTTCTGATGAGCACCCGCTACGACGCAGTCGTCATTGGAACGGGACAGGCCGGTCCTTCGCTCGCGCGTGCATTGGCCGCCAAAGGAACCAAGGTCGCCATCATCGAGCGCAAATTGTTCGGCGGCACGTGCGTCAATGTGGGCTGCATTCCGACCAAAACGATGGTGGCGAGCGCGTATGCCGCGCACATGGCGAGACGAGCGGCGGATTTCGGCGTGGATGCCCGGAACGTCAGCGTGGACATGAAGCGCGTGAAGGCCAGGAAGGACGCAATTTCCGGCCAGTCGCGTGTTGCTGTGGAAAGCTCTCTGCGGAAGCAGGAGAATTGCACGGTCTATACCGGGCACGCCCGATTTGAATCGGCGCACGAAGTGAGCGTGGGTGCCGAGCGGCTCTCGGCGGACAAGATATTTATCAACGTTGGCGCGCGCGCGTCTGTCCCCAAGCTGGCGGGCGTGGATCAGGTACCATTCCTAACAAATACGTCGCTGCTCGATCTCGATTTTCTTCCCAGGCATCTTGTGGTCGTAGGCGGTAGCTATGTGGGGCTCGAGTTCGGGCAAATGTTCCGGCGCTTCGACAGTGAAGTGACCATCGTCGAAATGGCGCCGCGTCTGGCGCATCGCGAGGACGAGGATGTCTCAGCGGCCATTCGCGAAATTCTGGAAGGAGAAGGCGTTCATATTCGAACCGATGCCGAATGCATCGCTCTTTCCAAGCGCGGCGACGACGTCGTTGTGCAGGCGAACTGCAAGGAAGGCGAGCCCGAGATTGTCGGGAGCCATGTCCTGCTGGCGGTAGGCCGCCACCCCAACACGGATGATCTTGGGTTGGACAAAGCAGGAGTTCTGATGGACAAGCGCGGTTTCATCCAAGTGGACGATCAGCTCCGAACGAACGTCGAAGGCATCTGGGCGCTGGGCGATTGCAATGGAAAAGGTGCATTCACGCACACTTCGTACAACGACTATGAGATCGTAGCGGCGAACCTCTTGGACAACGATCCGCGACGAGTGAGCGACCGTGTCCTTTGTTACGGATTGTATATTGATCCTCCGCTGGGCCGCGTAGGCATGACGGAAGCCGAAGTGCGAAAGACGGGACGGCCTGCGCTGCTCGGAACGCGGCCGATGACGCGAGTGGGCCGCGCTGTGGAAAAGGGCGAATCGCTGGGGTTTATGAAGGTCTTGGTGGATGCCGAGAGCAAGCAAATTCTAGGCGCCGCGATCTTAGGGGTGGGGGGCGACGAGGCCATCCACTGCATTTTAGATGTGATGTATGCGAAAGCTCCCTACACTGTGATCCAGCGGGCGGTGCATATTCATCCGACCGTATCGGAGTTGATTCCGACCATGCTGGGAGATCTGAAGCCGCTTTAGCCTAGCCACTCGTCCACGTGCTGGCGGACAAAGTCGTCGTCAACGAGGTGGGGATAAGCACGGCAAACGCGGTCGATCTCTTCGCTTTGGCCGGGGGACAGGGCTTCGTCAGGATCCAGGCACCAGATTCCTTCGAGCAATCCCTGGCGCCGAAGAATCTCGTGCAGGCCCGCGATGCATCCGCGAAACTGATTTGCGGGATCGAAGAGAGCGGCATTCGAATCCGTCACCTGTTGCGCGAGCGTCAGCAGGGATGCGGAGGGCTCGCCGCTCCGGGCCGCCGAAAGATGAGCGACGGCAGTTTTCGTCCACACCGCCCAATGACCAAGCAATCCGCCGGCAAAGCGCGTGCTGGGGCCGCCGAAGTCAAATTTCGTGAGCAGGTCATTAATTATGTTGTCGTCGTTGCCGGTATAAAGCGAAATTTCCGCAGCTCGTCCGGATTCCACGACAGCCCGAACCACATCCAACGTCTGATAACGGTTGAATGGCGCGATTTTAATGGCCACGACATTGTCAATCTCGGAAAATTCCCGCCAAAAGCTGTAGGAAAGCAGCCGCCCACCCACGCTTGGCTGGAGATAAAAGCCGATTACCGGGATGATCTTCGCCACCGTGCGCGCATGTTCGATCAAGTGTGGGATCGACGCGTCGCGCAGGGCGCCCAGGCTCAGCAGCACGGCATCATACCCGAGCGAGGCCGCCAATTCAGCTTCTTTCACGGCCTGCGGCGTCTGTCCACACGCACCAGCGATCTTCGCCACTCCGTGGTCGCGCATTTCTTCCATCGCCAGTTCCAGCACAGGGCGGAAGAGTCCAAATCTCGGTTCGCGAATAGCGAATTGCGTGGTGTGGACTCCGACCGCGATTCCCCCCGCGCCCGCCGCGAGATAGTATCGCGTTAACGCTCGCTGGCGGCGCTCGTCCAGTTTGCGCGACGCATTCAGCGCGAGCGGATGGGCGGGAATTACCTGTCCCTGCTTCAGATGTTGCCGGATATCCATGTCAGAATTTGCCGTCCCGTGCTTCAAAGTGAGTTGGTTTATTAAGTAACCGGCCGCCCTGTTCGATCCAATGCGCCACCCAGTCCAACAATTCAGCGGCGGATACTTCAGGCGGACCAAACAGCCGGTGTGCTTCCGTTCCATTATTCAAAAGCGCCGTGGGCCCCTCGGTCCCGGAAAAGATCGGGGCTTTCCCAAATCGCCGCCCAAGTTGATTGGCAACTTCGCGAACGGACAGCTTTTCCGGCCCGGTGATGTTCAAAATCCGGGGCGGGGAATCGCAATACGCGAAGGATCGCAGGCACATCGAATTTGCGTCGCCTTGCCAGATCACATTGACCCAGCCCATGCGCACGTCGACTGGACGTCGCTCAAATACAGCAGTGGCGATGTCCACCAAAACACCGTAGCGAAGATCCACCGCGTAGTTGAGGCGCAGCAGCGCAATCTTGGTATGCCACCGATCGGATCCGTATTCGAACATCCGTTCGCGGCCGAGGACCGACTGCGCGTATTCGCCCTCGGGCGTCACGGGATGCGATTCCGTGCATCCGTCGCTTGCGGCAGGCACAAGGCCGTAGACGTTGCCGGACGAAAACGCCACGATCTTCGAATCGCGATAACGTTCCGCGACGAGACCAGGCAGATACGTGTTCATCGCCCAGGTCAGATGCGCCGATCCGGTGGTTCCGAACTTGCGCGCTGCCATGAAAATGACGTTCGGGGCGTCGGGAAGCTTCCCGAGCGCACCGGGTTCCAAAAGATCGCAGGCGATTGTTTCAATATTCGAGGCGTGAAGTTCAGCGGCGGTATTCGGATCGGAAAAGCGCGCCACGGCGATGATGCGTTTGTTTGGCGCGGCCCGGCGCGCGAGTTTCGCGAGACTCGGCCCCATTTTTCCGCCGACGCCAAGGATGAGAAGGTCGCCGTCGAGCTCGGCCATGGCCGCGGCATCCTTTTCCGTCGGACGCGACAAGCGTTCTTCGAGTTCTGTTTCGTTATTGATTTGCATGTTTTATTAATGTGTCAGCCAAGTTCAAAGCCGGCGATCGCGTAAATCCAATCCTCGCGGCCTCGCAGGTCGCGGCCGCGGACCATTCGGATCAGCTTTCGTTGGGGTGTAAAGCCGAGTTCTTTCGCGATTGCGAGCGCATTGCTATTTTCCGGCAGCAGGTCCCAAAACGATTCTTCGCTTGCAAGCGATTCGATGGCGCAGCGTGCGATTTCCGGAGTTTGTGAAATGCAGGGGCCGATGTAGTTGGCGCGCCGGCCGGGACGGGAGAGACAGAATCCACCGGCGCCCGCGTAAACCGGCCCGCGTTCGGCCAGGGCGTGCAAAAGGCAAGAGCGGTCTGCGGCATAAGCTTCGTCATCTAGAGAGGAGAGATTGGCAAGCCGGAGGCTTGCCCCACTTACTGAACCACCAGCCGCACGCCACCAGCGCTCTATCGGTTGCTCCGCCCGGAAACCCAGAGTCTGGTAGAGCGGCTGGCCCTGATCGGTCGCATCCAGCTTCAGTGACTCGATGCCGAGCTCATCAGCGCGATCGATGGTGCTCTGCAAGAGCGTGCGTGCAAAACCGCGCCGTTGATACGCGCGATGGGTGAGCACCATGCCGATCCAAGCGAGTTGTTTTCCATAACAAATCAGCGTTGCCGTTGCCACAAGCCGGCCGTCCGCATCGATTCCAAAACAGTTCTCCGGACTCAGGCGCAGCAGCATCCGCCAATCGTTTTCGGTCTGATTCCATCCGGCCTCGCAAGAAAGCCGGTACGCAATGGGAGTATCCTGTTCGTCGAGGAGACGCACCGCGTGTCCGGCCATGCAGACTTAGGATCGCATGACCAGAGCACAGTACGAGCGAGAAAGCGAGGAGCAATGTCAGAGCAGAACCGGCGCACTTTTCTTAAATCATCCATTGCCGCGGCTGCGGCGAGCGCGAGCGTGTTGGGAGCAAACGATCGAATTAACGTAGCGGTGATCGGGCTGCGTGGACGCGGCCGCGATCACATGCAGAATTTTTCGAAGGCTAGCGGATGCCGCGTCGCTGCAATTTGCGACATCGACGAGGAGCAGATCGGCCGAGGCAAGAAGTTGCTGGAGCAACTCAAGAGTCCCACGCCAGAAACATATGGCGATCTGCGCCGCGTCTTCGATAACAAGAATATCGACGCGGTTTCCATCGCGACGCCGAACCATTGGCATGTTCTCGCGACGATCTGGGCCTGTCAGGCAGGCAAAGATGTGTACGTGGAAAAGCCGGCCAGCCACAATATCTGGGAAGGCCGCCGCGCCGTGGAAGCAGCCCGCAAGTACGACCGCATGGTGCAGTGTGGCATGCAAGCGCGGAGCCTGGGACATTACCAGCAGGCGATCCAGTTGGTGCGAAGCGGCGGGATCGGCAAAGTTTATCTGGCGAAAGGGCTGTGCTACAAGCGGCGCAAGTCGATCGGCCGCAAACCGGACGGTCCCGTGCCGCCGGGAGTGAATTACGACTTGTGGACCGGTCCAGCCGCCATGAAGCCGTTCAATCCGAATCGATTCCATTACAACTGGCATTGGTTCTGGAACACCGGCGATGGCGACATCGCCAACCAAGGCGTCCACGAAATGGACATCGGCCGCTGGGGACTCGGCAAGAGCACGCCGGCGACGAAAGTGATGTCGATGGGCGGGAAGTTCGTCTATGACGACGATCAGGAAACTCCCAACACCCAGTTAGCCTCGTTTAAGTACGACGATTGTGAACAGGTCTTCGAAGTGCGCGGCCTCATTACCGGAACCGAAGGAAACATGACGCTTGAAGATAACCAGCACTACATCGGCGTGATCTTTCTCGGCAGCGAAGGATATCTCACCGTGGATAGCAACGGCTTCCAGGTCTTCATGGGCGAAAAGAAAGAGCGCACGCAATACGTCAAGCACGTGGAGACGGAAGGCTGGGCCACTCTCCCGCACATTGAAAATTTCCTGAAAGCGGTCCGCAGCCGCAAGCGCAGCGATCTGAACTGCGACATTCTGGAAGGCCACATCTCGGCGACGCTTTGCCATCTCGCCAACGCGTCCTACCGGCTGGAACGGAGCCTCGCCTTCGATCCCGAGAAAGAAAATTTTGGAAACGACACTGAAGCCAACGCGATGCTGAGCCGAAACTACCGCGATGGTTTTGTCGTTCCGGAAAAGGTCTAACGAAAATGAATCATGAACTCGTGTTGCATTCAGTGAGTTACTCCGGATCCTGGGGCCAACATTTTCTCTCCCCGGAGCAGTTCCTCGATAAAGCGGCGGAACTCGGCTACGATGCGGTGATGTTGATGGCTAAGCGGCCTCACCTGTCGGTTCTCGATTGGAACGCCGCCGCGCGCGACCGGTTACGATCTCATGCGGCGAAATTGCGCCTGCGAGTTGCGTGCCTCGCCGGATACACCAACTTCACCGCTGATCTGGAACACCGGGATATTCCGACGCGCGAATTTCAGATCGGGCACGTGGTGGAGCTGGCCGAAATGGCGCGCGATCTGGGATGCAACCTGATCCGCATTTTCACCGGCTACGAAAGCACGGCCGCGACTCTGGATGCGCAGACCAGGCTCATTGTCGAATGTTTGCGCGAATGCGCCG
>DATGIH010000046.1:0-7584 GCA_035295865.1 Bryobacteraceae bacterium | reverse complement strand
CATCGCAGCCGTGTTCGCGGCTCCATAGTGTCCCGTCGTGTGCTCCAGCCAAACCGGATTGTTCGGCGCTACTTTATCCAGATCGGAGGCGTAAATATAGCGCAGCTCGGCGAATTTCCCTTCGTCCCAGCCGCTGCCGCGAATCCACTCACCTGGCTTCGACGTGCGAACCTTATCCGCCACGCGCGCGAGCACATCGGAAATCTGCTTGATCGCCGGATCGCTCACCTCCACGTCGTACAACACCGCCGCTTCCTGAAAATGGCAATGCGTGTCGATGAGTCCGGGCGTAGCAGTCCGGCCGTGCAGATCAATCACCCGCGTGTTCTTCGCCGCCAGCTTTTTTACAGCGTCGTTCGATCCAACGGCAACAATTTTGCCGGACGAAATCGCCACCGCCTCCGCGACAGAATCCTGCGCGTCCACGGTCAGAATTTTTCCGTTGATGAGAATAAGATCGGCAGTCTGCGCGTGCAACAGCACCGCAGCCGCAGCGCACAAAACGCCCCGAAACAACCTCGCTATGTCCAAAGCTCCGTAACGACCTTCCCCTTCACGAGCTCACGTGGCTGGTTCAGATGATTCAGCACCTGCATATCCGGATCGATGCCCAAAGCATAATAGGTCGTGGCCAGCAGATCGTTCGGATGTACCGGCTTATCCTTGGGTGACGACGCAGTCTGATCCGATTCCCCATATTGCGCGCCGCGCGCGATTCCGCAGCCCGCAACTACCGCACTGTAGCAATAAGGCCAATGATCGCGCCCATCCGGCGCATTCGAATTGCCGGACGTGCTCACGCCAACGCGCGGCGAGCGGCCGAATTCTCCCACCGCGACGACCAGCGTTTCTTTCAACAAACCGCGATCGTCCATGTCTTCGAGCAGCGCAGAAAGTCCGCGATCGAGCTTCGGACAATGCAGATGTTTGAGCGGTCCGAAATTCGCCGCATGCGTATCCCACGCATCGATCTCCGGATTTCCGTTCGCCACCGCCGGCCAGTTCATTTGCACGAAGCGCGTTCCGGCTTCGATCAACCGTCGTGACAGCAGCAATCCCTGCCCGAACGTCGTCATACCGTAACGCTCGCGCATCTTGTCCGATTCTTTCGCCAGGTCGAACGCATCGCGCGCCTTGCCCGACAGCACTAAATCAAAAGCCTTGCCGTAATACGCATCGATCGCCTGCGCATTGAGCGCTTTCTCGAGATCCGGCATCGATCCGTTGATTCCCTTCAACAACTCGAACCGGTCCTTCAACCGATCCGCTCCGATATCCTTGCGCAGCGACAAATCGTCGATCTGCAGCGGCTTCGCCGGATCCTGGTACATCCGATACGGATCGTACGCTTTGCCCAAAAATCCGGCCGCCCCGCCTTTTCCGATCACGCCCGATTCCTGCAGCGGGCGCGGCAACTCGACAAACGGCAGCACCGCTTCCGTCGGCGGCTTCAATTTCGATACATGACTACCGGCCGTCGGAAAATCCGCGGGACTCGGCGGCTCCAACTGTCCCGAGGGCGACACGCGATCCGGCGGATATCCGGTCAGCATCTGGTAAATCGCCGCCGTGTGATTGAACAGCCCGTTCGGCGTGTAGCTCATCGAGCGAATCAGCGTGGCTTTGCTGATCGCCGACGCCATCATCGGCATCGTCTCGCTGAAGTGTGTTCCCGGAATCTTCGTCTTGATCGGTTTGAACTCGCCGCGAATATTCAGCGGAGCGTCGGGTTTGGGATCCCAGATATCGATGTGGCTCGGCCCGCCCTGCAGGAAAACCATGATCACCGATTTCGCGCTGCCGAATCCGCGCGAGCCTTCGAGTTTGCTCGCACCCTTCGCCATGCTTTGCCATGAGAGGAATTGTGCCAGGTTGAGGCCGAACAATCCTATGGATCCGGCGCGCAGAAGTTCCCGCCGCGTCGGACCTTCGCACGTGTAACAGCGGCGTCCAGGAATTACGAGCATGGCATCCTCCTCAGTAGTTGTACAAAAAGGGCTTGCTGTTAACGAGCGCCCACAGCAGATCCTGCGCCAGCGCCGCTCGCCCGCGCGTGCCGGAACTCAGATATTTGACCGCTTGCTCCGATTCCGCCGGGGTCGGCATGCGGCTGAACGAAGCCAGATAAAATTCCTCCACCAAATCGCGATCCGATTTGCCGCTGAGGATCGCCTTCGCCACGCGCCCGTTGCCGCCTGCCACCGCGTCCGAAATTGTTTGCCCATTCACCAGATTCAGCGCTTGTGGAAGACTGATATCGCTGCGCCGCTCGCACTCGCACGACGATTCGCGCGACGGACGCCCGAACAGATCCAGAAAACCATCTTTGCCCACATGCGGATCGGGCAACTGCTCCGCGCGCGTATCCGGCGGAACTTCCGGCAGATCCGGCCGGACTCCGGTCGCGAGTGTCAACGCATCGAGAAGCTCTTCGGCTGCCAATCGCCGAGGTGCCGCATGCGAAAAATTGTCCACATCGCCCGCGTTCCATTCGTTCGTAACGAGGCTGGCCTGATACGTCCGCGAATTCGTGATTGTACGCATCAGCTGCCGGAGATCGAAATTGTGATCCAGAAAATCCTTGGTCAGCGCGTCCAACAATGCCGGATTGCTCGGCGGATTCGACGCCCGAATATCGTCCACCGGATCGATAATCCCGCGCCCAAAGAAATAGCTCCACACGCGATTCACCGTGGATTTCGCAAAAAACGGATTGTCGCGCGCCGTCACCCACTCAGCCAACGCCATGCGGCGGTGCGAATCGGAAGGCACCGGACCTGCGTTGCCAGGGGTTGCTCCATAAGACGCAGGCACGATGAAGGCCGGCTTCATCACGCGGCCGTCTTTCGGATGCTTCATATCAAAATCGGCGCGTTGGTTGTACACAATCTCTTCGCCGACTTCGTAGCCCGGCCGGATGCCCAGCGCCGAATAAAATGCCGACATCTCGTAATACTGATTCTGCGTCCAGCGCTCGAATGGATGATCGTGGCATTGCGCGCACACCATCCGCACGCCCAGGAAAACCTGCGTGGTCTTTTCCATGGTCGGCTTCGGGTCGCGTGTCACGCGGAAAAAATTCGCCGCCGGATTCTGATTCGAGCTTCCAGTCGCCGACAAAATCTCTCGCACCATCTTGTCGTACGGCTTATTAGCCGTGAACGATTCGCGGATCCACTCATCGAATTCGTACACGCCCTTTTCGCCCAGATATTTGCGATTCGCCTGCAGCAGATCGCCCCACTTGAGCGTCCAGTGATCGATGAACGCCGAGTTGCCGATCAGTTTGTCGATCAACCGGCTGCGCTTCAGCTTGGTCGGCGTCGGATCGGCCACGAACGCGCGAATCTCATTCGGTTCCGGCAACTGACCCGTCAGATCCAACGACACGCGCCGCAGAAATCCCGCATCGTCCACCAGTCCCGACGGCTGAATCTTCAACCGCTGCAGCTTCGCATCGATCAACTGATCGATGAAATTATTTTGCGGAAGCTGCTTCCACGCAAAACCAGGCGCCGGATTCAGAACCGTTACCGGAACCGACGTGAATTTTCCCTGATAGCGAACCAGTAGCGTCGCCTCGCCAATGCGCGCGCCCCTGATATCCGCGTGATCGCCCACCGTCGCGACATCCGGAACGTTGCTGTCGATGTTCGCTTCCCGCGTGACATCGCGCGTCCCGCCGTCGTTGAACGTCGCCACCACTTTCACTGATGCCGTTCCGCCCGGTTTCTCCATCAAAATATCTTTGGGCTCCACGTCCAGTGACTTCACTCCATCCTTCGCCGGATCGCCAAACGGCACGCCCTGCGCGATCCAGTTGTAAATGATCTTGTAATAATCGGAGTTGATTTCGAAGCGTAGCCCGCCGCCATGCGCCACCTGCTGCGTCGGCTTGGTCAGCATCAAACTTCGGCCCGGATCGGCGCGATTAAACCTCCGCCCGCCCAAATCGTAAAGCAGCGCCTCGTAATCGAATTGCGGATCGTAACCGCGCAGTGAAAGCTTGAACCCGTTCTTCCCCTTCGCTGCGCCATGACAAGTTCCCGACATGCAGCCGGCCTTCGCCAGCACCGGGGCCACATCGCGCACGAACGTCACCGGAGCAGCTTCGTTCGCCGCGAATAGAGAGGTCGCGGCCAGCAGCGGAATCGCAAATCTCATCAGTTGTTCCCCCCGGTAACTTCAAACGCAATCGGCCGCGAAACAATCGTCTCCTCGCCGTTGTCCGTCTTCAACGTGCCGTTAATATAAAGGTCGTAGCGCGCCGGATCGGTCGCCTTCGTCGTGTTCACGATGAATGTCCCGCCCTTCTCCGACGGTTTCATGTCCGTCACGCGAATATCGCGCGCCCCCACGATCTCCACATCCACTTCTTTGGGCGGAGTTCCGTTCTTCAAATTCCACGTGTACTCGAATTCGTAACGCCCGCCCTCTTCCAACTGCTTCCGCCCAGTCTCTTTCACTTCGAGAGTTGCGGGCGGCGGTTCGGAAATCGCAGCCGGAAGATCGAAGTTGAGCCAGCTCGCCGAAACCGGGCGCTGCCGATCCACCACGCCTTGCTCTGTCGCTCCCGCCACGCGCACCAGCATGCCCGGAGTTCGCGCGCGCCGCCGGATGGTCGTACCATCCGCGAGCTTGCCTTCGCCCCACACCACAAGCTGCCGCGTGGCCAACTCCACATTCTGCTCAGCGGTCAATGTCAAAATCCCTTCGCGGTTAATGCTGCGCGAAGTTCCGTTCACAATTTCGCGCGGGATCAAGCCACCGTCGATCTGGATTCCCTTCGGCAGATCCGGAATCGTTAATCGAATCGGCCCATCGTAACCGCGCCGATCCGCAACCACGTTCAACATCGCGGTCCCACCCGCCGGAATGTTCACATAGGGCTCGCCCAGCGACAGCCGGAAATCCTCGGCTTCCTTGCGCGTGCTCAACCGATACCCGTACAGCGCACCGCCGCGCTCGGCCAGATCCTCCACCGTGACGGAAATTTCATGCACATCCTTCGGCACGGTGATATTCAAAAACGGATCGCTGCTCGTCCGGCTGCTGCCCTGAATCGCGAAGACGTCTTCCGGAAGCGGCTTATCACCGGCCGAGTCGAGCTTCTTGCCGGACGAATCGTATACAGTAATGATGCCCTCAAGCAGCGACGTCCCCAACTCGCGCGCCTGCAACTCGAAAAGCAGATTCTCGCCCGGTTCCACCGCAATTTTATACCGGTCGATTTGTCCCGGCTTCCCCAGGCGCGCATTCATCACACTCGGAACCGGCAGCGCTCCCTCAATGGGACCCATCAGCTCCGGAAGATCGCTCACCGCGAAGGTCATCGGAAGCACCGGCGAATCCGGCACCGCGATCATCGTCACGCGCTCTTCGCTCGAAACTTTGCTGAGATCCACAGACGTCTTTACCGGCGTCTTCAGGCTCGATCCAAAAAAAGTCACCTCAGTCGCCGCGCCGCGCTTGCCGCCCAACGGAAAAATTCCATCGGCGTACGCATAGTTCCCCATCTTCAAGCGATAAAAATTCTGTGCCTGCCTGCTGAACCGAGCGTCATGCACTTCCACGTAATAGTTGCCTTCGCGCGGGAACGTAAAATCGATGCGCGCATCCAAGCCCGCGCCCGGAGCGTCATCGCTGATCGCAAGCTGCTTGCCGGTTCCGTCCAAAATGCGCAGCACCGGATCGATGGCCGATCCACACCGCCTCGCCTCCACTTCAAAAACGCGCCGCTCTCCGGCTTTTCCGGAAACGCGGAACACATCGCGCTCCGGACCACGCAGCGTGCCGTTCACCACCACGGGCCCTGCTTGGATCGCCTCCGCGGTCTCGATGGAATCGTTCAAGTGCGGCCGTGCGTAGGGCCGCGATTCTTCCTCCGTCACTTCCGAAAAAGTCCCGATCGTGAACAACAGTACGTTCGAAATGCCTTTGGGCGATTCAATCCGGATCGGATACACGCCAGGCGCGATATCGGATTTCGGTTCCACCAAAAATTCGATGCCTTTCGATTCGCCGCCCTCGCGCGGCGCCTTCACCAGCGTGAACGACGCAGGCATGGTGGAAAATACGCGCGCATCCGAAGGCAGGTCGCGGCCAATGATCGCCAGCGTGAACGGATGCCCTCGCTCCGCCCCCCGCGGCTGCAGCTCGGTGATCATCGGCGCGCCGGCGAACGCCGCTTGCGTGAGCAAAGCCACTACGAAACTCTGCCTCATCGCTGGCTCCTCAAATTCTCCGAAAGCGGCACTGGAACAAACTCCCTCACCAGCTCGCCCGTGCCGACGCGATACAACCGAACTTCGCCATCGAATCCACCGGTCGCGAGCGTCTGGCCATCCGGACTGATTGCAACCGCGTAAATCCCCGCCCGATGCCCCTTGCACGATGCCGTGCGCTTGCCGGACTCCGCGTCGTAAATCGTGACTTCAGTCGCCGATCCGCCCACCGCAATATGCGCGCCATCCTCCGACCACGCGAGCGCTGCAATCGTCCCATCTTGCCGATCTAATTTGCGGATTAACGTGCTGTCGTCGGCGATCTTCATGTTCTGGGCCCGGTCCATCTTATATACGTAGGGCACACGGTCCTCGCCACCGATCACGATCACATCCTTGCTCGGATGCCGCGCGATAGCCGCCAGTTCGCCGCGCAGCAGATTCACGTTCTCGAGAAAGGCACCGGATGTCGCGTCAGTCAGCTTAGCCGCGCGGTCGCGCCCCACCGATACAATCCGCTTTCCATCCACCCCGAAGACTGTGCCGAGCACCCAGTTCTCATGGTTCCCGATCTTGTAAATCTCTTTCGCAGTCGCCGCATCCAATATCCGAACGGAATTGTCCGTGCACCCGACCGCGATCCGCGAAGCGTCCGGCGAAATCGAAGCCCCGAACACCGTGTCGCCGGTCAGAGTCAGCGACCGCTTCAGCTTCCCCGCCGCCACGTCCCAAATCTGAACTTCGCCGAATCGCGACGCCGTGCCTCCCGCCGCCACTAACAACGAACCATCCTTCGAAAACACGAGCGACAAGATGCGATCGGACAATCCCGGCAGCCGCTGCGGCGACGCCGATCCATCCAGCGCATGAATCAAGATCTCGCGATTCCCCGAAACCGCCAATCGCTTGCCATCCGGCGAAAACGCGAGCGCATTAATCACAGGGGGCTGCACATAGACAATCGGTTTGTCGGAATCCTTCGCCTCGGCCGGCGTATCGTCCTTCGCGCCTGCCGCAATCCAGCTCTTGATCAACTCAATCTGATCCGCCGGAAGCGGTGGCTGCCCCAGCGGCATTTGCGGCTTGCTGTCGCCCGTGATGTACCCTACCAGCGTGTCAGCGCCGGGCCCGTGTTTCCCGCCTGCCTGAAATCCCTCGAACGTCGTGAGATCGAGATTGGACGACTTGAGATTCGGCTGATGACAGCCCTGGCATTGTCTTTGGATGATCGGCCGGACATCGCGAAAATAGCTGACGTCGGCAGCGACTGCGCTCGCCGACACCACCAGCGCCATAGCAGCCGCACGCATCCAAGCCATTCCGCTCGTCACAACTCCGTGGATTGATTATATGGCAACCA
>DATGIH010000045.1:0-13131 GCA_035295865.1 Bryobacteraceae bacterium | reverse complement strand
CCGGTGGGATTCCCAGCGCGTTTTGGATTTTCGCCGAGCGCGAACTTGATGCCAGGCAACGCGCCCTGGAAGATCATGTCGTGCGCGTCCTTGCCCCAGCGCAGCTTGATGACGGTGCACTTTCCGCCGATGGAGTTCGCGCTTCCATGCAGGATATTCGCGGTGGTGACGCCGCCCGCGACCGCGCGGTAGATGGCGATGTCATCCGGATTCAAAACATCTTCGATGCCGACCATCGAGGAAACCGAAACGCTGCCTTCGTTGATGCTGTCCGCGGCGATGTGCGAATGGCAGTCGATGATTCCGGGCATGACGAACTGTCCCGAAGCGTCGATCACTTTCGCATCGGGCGGGATTGCGATCCGCTCGCCGGCCTCGGCGATCTTTCCATCGCGAATCAGCACCGATCCGGTGAACGTGCCTTTTGTCACCGTCAGGATGGTGGCGTTTTGAATGACAATGGGAGGAGCTGCGGCCGCAAGCGCTGCAAACGCGAACCCAAGCAATGTCAGCTTCATTGGTTTTCTCCAGGGCCGGAAGCCTCGGGCGCGCCGGGTTTCGCCGGCGGTTCGTCCACCGGTTCGAACTTGACGCCATCCACGAAGACGTATTTCACTTCGGTCTTCTCTACGAACAGGTCGCCCTTAGTGACCACGAGGTTCGCGATCTTACCCTTTTCAATGCTGCCCAGGCGATCCGCGACGCCGTAAATTTCGGCCGGCGTGAGCGTCATGGCGCGCAGGGCGTCTTCGGCAGAAAGCCCGGCATCGATGGCGCGTTTCACTGCTTTGAAGAGGTCGGCGCGCTTGTCGATTCCGCCGGAGTAGAGCGCGAATCTGACGCCGCTTCGCGCCAACACCGAAGGGGTGGACGGTGCATGATCGCGCGTTTGGAGAGTGCGCATGCTGTCCGGTTCATCGGGATCGGAATCCTTGGCTTTTTCCGGCCATTTCAAATTCACAAGCACCGTCGCCGTTGAATTTTTCAACAGATCGGCCGAGCGATACCCTTCCGGGAGTCCGTAAAGCAACGCTTCGACGTGTAATTCGTTCGCGAAGCGGATAAGACGGTCGACATCCACGCGGCGTGTGGCGGGAAAAAGCACACGCGGAGATTCCAGCACGCCTTCGAGAGCGCGGTCATACTCCGGACGCGGCGTGCCCCGCGAGTGACTCGAGTAGAACTGCTTGGCTTGTTTGTAATGATCGGCGTCCAGGTAGACCTGGCGAATGTAGGCCATCACTCCCATCAGTGAGTTGGGAAAGCCCCCGCCGAACCCGGGCGTAGTGGTGAAGGTGACGTATTGTCCCGCGTTGGGCGCGACTATCATCTCGCCTGCGGTTTCACCAGCCAGATCCACCACGGCGCCTTGACCGGCGAAGATGCCTTTGTTGGGAAATGTCACGGCGGTGGTGAAGCCTTCGGCGCGCACCGATTCCAGTCGCTTGTCCGACGGCTTTACCAGATCCGCAGCTCTCACCCAGCTCGTGGTGAACGGACGATCCTCAGGGCCTTTGGCAGGCGGAGGCGCGGGCGTAGCGGGTTGTGCCGGCTGCGGCGCTGCACCCCGCGCGCCGCCTGTTGTAGGCGCGGCGTCGGGAATTCCGAACGTGCTCAGCGCGTCGATCAGGCCGGGGTACACGGTCAACCCCTCGCCTTCGATGATCCAGGCATCGGCGGGAGCGGTGACATCCGCGCCGACGGCATCGATCAATCCGTCGCGCAACACCACCGTGCCTTTGGGAATCACGGGACCATTCACTGGAACCACGCGTGCGTTGCGAATCGCGATGGCGCCCGGAGGCGCAGCGAATATCGCACCCGCGATCACTGAAAGCAAGAACACAAGTCGCTTCATAGGCAATCGCTTATTATGGTAGTTCTCCAACAATTGTAGAGTGAAATGGCGTTGAAAAAACGAATTGGTTACAAGGATGCCGGCGTCAACATCGACGAGGCGGACCGCGCGGTATCGTTTATTCGCGGACATGCCCGTGGCACGTTCAGCAAGCAGGTTTTAACGGATATCGGAAGTTTCGGCGGTGGATATTTGCTCGCCGGTTTCAAGCGGCCGGTTCTGATCAGCTCGGCCGATGGCGTGGGCACCAAGCTGATGATCGCGTTCCAAAGCGGCCGTCACAATACCATTGGCGAAGATCTGGTAAATCATTGCGTGAACGATATTGCGGTGCAAGGCGCGGTTCCGCTTTTCTTTTTGGATTATTTTGCGGTCGGGAAATTGGATGCCGGCGTGGCCGGCCAGGTGATCGAAGGCGTGGCGCGCGGTTGCCGCAACAATGGTTGCGCGCTGATCGGCGGCGAGACGGCCGAGATGCCGGGCTTATACCAGGGCGGCGAATACGATCTCGCCGGATTCATCGTGGGTGCGGTGGAGCGAAACGCGATGCTCACCGGGAAATCGATTCGTCCGGGCGACGTGCTGCTCGGACTGCCTTCGAACGGTCTCCACACCAACGGCTATTCCCTCGCGCGCAAGTTGCTGTTCGACGTAGCGCGATTGCCGCTTGACGCTGAGCTTGCCGACGAATTGCTGAAGGTGCATCGCAGTTATCTGCGGCCGATCCGCGCGCTCATCGATGCCGGAGTGTTGAAAGGCGCCGCGCACATTACGGGAGGCGGCATCACGGACAACACGCCTCGGATTTTGCCGAAAGGTCTGGCGGTGCGGGTGGATGTTTCCACCTGGACCATCCCGCCGTTCTTCGAAAAACTGCGCGAGATCGGAAATATCGATCTAGCGGATTACCGGCGCACGTTCAATCTCGGGATCGGAATGATTCTGGTGGTGTCGAAACGAAATCTCGCGAAAGCCGGTGCGGCGTTGGCGAACTTGAAGCAGCCATTCCATGAGATAGGTTCGGTGGTGGAATCGAGCGGCGCGCGCGTGGTTTATGTGGGTGAGAGGCGGTGAAACGGCTGGGCATCCTGCTTTCCGGCCGCGGATCGAATTTCGAGGCCATTGCGGATAGCGTCGCGGCGGGCCGTATCCAGGCGGAGATCGCGGCGGTGATTTCGAACAAACCGTCGGCGCGCGGACTTGAAATCGCCCGCGAACGCGGATTGCCTGCGCTCTGCATCCCATCGAAAGATGTCCCGCGCGAAGAGTACGACCGGCGCGTGGTCGCGGAGTTGAAAAATCGAAGTGTGGACCTGGTGTGCCTCGCCGGCTTCATGCGCCTGCTGACCGCGGAATTCTGCGCGGCGTTCCCGATGCGGATCCTGAATATTCATCCGTCGCTGCTGCCCGCATTTCCGGGATTGGATGCCCAGAAGCAGGCGCTCGATCACGGCGTGAAGATCACCGGCTGCACGGTGCACTTTGTGGATCCGCAACTGGATGCCGGCCCCATTGTGCTGCAAGCGGCGGTGCCTGTGCTCGACAGCGACACTGCGGATTCACTATCCTCCAGAATCCTGGCCGAGGAGCATCGCATTTATAGCGAGGCGATTTCAATCGTGCTTGCTGGAGGTTGGCGCCTGGAGGATCGTCGAGTGCTGGTTTTTCCGAACCGCGACCGCAAGGAAGCGTAATTGTTCCGCGGCTGGGTGGTAGCGCTCCTCGCGGTCGCGGTTCAGAACGAGTACAAGAACGGCCGGTCACGATGGCTTTTCCAGAAGTATGCGAGGATGATCACGCTCGCGAGCGCCGCGTAGGCGCACCAGAGTGAGGTGAAGGCGTAGCGCTTCACCAGCATCACGATAATCAGGATCGCCATATTGGCCGCGCCGAAGGTCACCATGTCGGGTATTTTGGAAAAGAAAAGGGAACCGCAGGTTGCGATTATGTACAGCACAGCGACGATCTCATTATTCGTTGCCTCATTCACGTAGGCGAGGCTGTGGTCCTGGATCGATACTTCGAGCGAATACGCGGTGAGCGCCCACAATATGTAAAGCGCCGTTCCGGTGCCGATCGCCAAAAACGGAATCATTCGCCGGCGGCTTCTGGCGTTGGCTTCGAACAGGTAAACGCTGAGCGGCAGTATGAACGGAAGCAGCCCCTGCGCGTAAAGCATGAAGGCAGCGGCCATACCATGTGTGAAGCCGGGCGAGAAATCCCCCTGGAGGCCCAGCCACACAAAGCCCTCCATGAGTTGGTGAACGGCGAACAGCGTGGGCAGGGTCGCGAAAAGCAGTTCGCGGCGGTGTTTTACACGCGTTAAAGTGATGACCCCGACGGTTCCGAGTACTCCACTGCCGACAAAATTAGCGGCGGCCGAAAAGCACATTGGATCAAGTGTACCTGAGACAAGTTGTCATGCATTCAGGGGACAAGCGCGACGTCCTGTCCCGCGGGGGAGCGACGCCCCAAATCCGCACATCCTTTGTTCCGTTACGTTTACCCGTCCGTACAGCCTTGGCATGACAGATGCCTAAGTAAAGGCGAAATGCAAAAGATGTGGGTTTCGGTAATCAACCTTCAGATCTGGAGTGACCTGCATGGTCAGGATCTGATTGACTACGCGATGATCGCTGGGTTCATCGCGGTGGTTTCCGGCATGTTTCTGCCGAACGTCTCGAAAGATTTCAGCAGAGTTTACAGCGAGCTGACACGATTTCGCTAGCCAGGGGAAGCTGCGCCGGGGCCCGGAAGGGAGAGCCGGGTTCCGGCGCGGCTGCGAGTTGCCTCAAACGCTACGATAAAGGCTTGCAGCCAACCCAATCGAACAGCGTGCGGAAGCGCGCGTGGCGGGCGTTTCTGCTGGCGGCGCGCTACCTGATGCAAACGGAGGTACACGTTTACGCGTTCTCGGTCTCGGCCGGAATGCTGCTCTCGTTTTTTCCGTTCCTGATCGTCATGCTTTCGCTGTGCCAGCATGTGCTGCACTGGAAAGCGGCAGTCAACGCGATCTACCTTACGCTTGACGACTATTTTCCCGACGCCTTCGGACATTTTCTGCGGCGCAATTTCGAAGTCACCGTCGCGTCGCGCGGACCGGTGCAGTTCATTTCGCTCATCCTGCTCTTCTTCACCGCCAGCGGAATCTTCGAATCGCTGGAAGTTGCCCTGAATCGCATCTGGCGCTGCCAGGAGAATCGCAGTTATTGGAAGAATCAACTGATCGGCCTTGGGTTGATTCTGGTTTGCGGCGGCCTGATGTTAATCTCCATCACGCTGACCGCCTTGAACAACGAATTCTTCAAAGTCGCCGCGATTCCGTTGTCGATGCTGTTGCTCTTCCTCATTTACTGGCTGCTGCCGAACTGCGATATTCAGCCGGTGCGGATCATTCCAGCAGCGATCGGCGTCGGGTTGCTGCTCGAGCTCCTGAAGTACGTGAATCTTCTCACTTGGCCCTACCTTAGGCAGAAACTCGCGCTGGAGTACGGTCCGTTCGTTTACACCGTGACGATCATTCTTTGGGGATTTGTTGCTTCGATGGTAATTCTTGCCGGGGCAGAGTGGACTGCACGCCGAGCGCTGGACTAGTACTCGGACGCCGCAAGGAGCGCGGGTTTTCCGGACTCGTGAGTCCAGCGATTCAACTTAGTCGATCAGGACCAAAATCCTATTGCTGAGGTACCGGCCGCGCCGTCAAAATCGAATCAACCATGGTTACCGTACCCACCGACGAGCTCGATCATCAACTCCAACAGGAAGAAACTCTTTCGTTGCAGAATCTTGTGCTGCAAACGGAAGGTCAGGACGGTTACGGACCGCCGCTTCCGGAGACTCTCGAAGACACGGGGCTGGCGGGTTCGGTGATCGAACAGCTCATCCTGAAGATGCTCTATTCGCGCGGCGATCTTTTGGGCCGCGATCTGTCGGAAGCAATCGGATTGAAGTTCAGTCTGGTGGAAGGGTTCCTCGAGTTCTTCAAGAGGAACCACTTCATCCAGGTGAAGAAGTCCATGGGGATGGGGAACAGCACATCCGTATTCGCTCTGACGGACGCGGGACGAGCCGCTGCTCGCGAAAGCATGGACATCAATCAGTACACGGGGGCTGCGCCGGTTCCGCTGGCGCAGTACAGCGAGATGGTCCGGCGGCAGAAACGCGCGGATGGTTGGCTCACGCCGGAAGCGCTGGCGCATGCATATCGCCGGATGGTGATGACGGAGCGCGTGCTCTCGCAGATTGGGCCGGCGGTGAGCTCTGGAAATTCTTTTCTGATTTACGGGCAGCCGGGCAACGGCAAAACGTTTCTGGCGGAAGCGCTGGGCGACTTGGACGATTCCTGCATTTTTGTTCCGTACGCCATCGAATCGCAAGGCTGTATCATTCAGGTGTTCGATCCGATTTATCATCAGCCGGTGGACGATCCGGCCGAGCGCTCGGTGCTGGCTTGCAATCATCTGTATGACGGGCGCTGGGTAAAGTGCCGCAGGCCGTTCATCGTAACCGGCGGCGAGCTGACGCTCGAGATGCTGGATCTGAAATTCAACGCGACGTCCAAGGTTTACGACGCGCCGTATCAGGTGAAAGCCAACAACGGCATTTACCTGATCGACGACTTCGGCCGCCAGCAGTGCGCGCCCTCCGAGGTGCTGAATCGCTGGATTGTTCCGATGGAGCGGCGCGTCGACTATCTGAAATTCCTGACCGGAGGGAAGATGACCGTGCCGTTCGAGGCGTTCTTGATCTTCTCGACCAACCTGCGGCCGGATCAGTTAGGCGATGAGGCGTTCCTGCGCCGGATTCAATACAAGATGCTGTTGCGCAGTCCGGATGAGAACGAGTTCTTCTCCATTTTCCGGAGCTTCTGCAACGCGAAGAACCTGCCGCACGAGGAAAGCTCGATCATGCGCTTCATTGAGAAGCATTACCGGAATACGGGGAAAGCTTTCCGGCGCTGCCATCCGCGCGACGTGCTATCGCACGTGATCGACATGATCCACTTCGAGAAGCATCCGTTCCAGTTGACGGACGATTTGTTGGATCGGGCGTTTGAGAGCTGTTTCCTGGAAGAAACTGGGGACTGAACCGCGACCGCGAGGGAGCGCTACAACCAGCGGTCGTGGTAGCGCTCCCTTGCGGTCGCGGTTCAGTTTACTACCAACCCCTTTTTTTGTTTTTGAAATCGTCCCACTGTCCGAAGCCTTTCATTTGTTCATCGAGCTTCGTGTCGACGACGAGCTTCTCCACGTCCGGCCGCGTTAACCGGGCTGCTCTCTCCGGATTCTCGGCTAAACCCCACATCAACACAGCCGCCACAGCCTCGGTATTCTTCTCTTCGCCCTGATTGACGCGATCAAAGGTGTCGGATTCGGCGTGATAATCCGGCAGGTACGGAACCGGGTCTTGATTGCCCACTAAACTCGGCACGCCAGAAATCAAGAAATCGAAATGGTCGGTGCCATCGAGGGCATCCATCACCTGATCGCCCGCGCCCAGGCCTTCCACCGCCGCGAGCGCGTCATTCACCGGCTGCTTGAGTTCCGGACGGCCGTTGAGATAAAAGCCGGTCAAGTGGCCGGACCCGGTGTCGAAGATAATGACCGCGGCGAACTTGTCCAATTCGCCCTTGTGCTGCGCGACATACGCTTCGGATCCGAGCATGCCCTGCTCCTCACCGGTGAATAGTGCGAATCGAAGGGTCCGGCGCGGAACAATTCCCAGATCGTGAAAGGTGCGCGCGAGGTCAATCACCAGCGCAGCGTTCACGCCGTTATCTTCAGCGCCGGTACCTAAATCCCAGGAATCCAGATGCGCGCCCACCAGCACGATTTCATCCGGCTTCTCGCGGCCTCGAATTTCGGCGATGACGTTTTTCGCCGTATAACTCGGCGCCGTCTTGTTGACGATGGACAAGCGCACGCGCACCGAGTCCTTCTCCGCCAGACGCGCCAGGCGCTCCGCATGCTCACGAGCAATGACTGCGGTGGGGATGGGAGCGTAGGTGAGGTCGAGCGAGATGGGATGCCGGTACAGCAAACCACGCGGCCGTGTGGATTCGAGCAGCAGCGCCACGGGCTGGTGTTTCTTCACCGCGTCGAGCAGCACCGAGTTCCGCATATACTCGGCGAACAGGTCGTCGAAGCTCTTCATCTCGGCCGAGTGGATCAGCAAAATTGCTCCGCGGATTGCGCCGCCCAGTTTGGTGAAATTTTCCGGCGTTCCTTCGCCCGCGTCAACGATGCGGGCTTCAATCGCGCCCTTGGTCGAGGGACTCATCGGCGCGGCGGCGATGCGAATCGGAAATGCCGCGGGAGAAACGGCGTTTGCTTCGGCGGAAACGGGAAGCCACATGCTTTTCGCTTGATACGGTTCCACGCTCACGTTCTGGATGCCGATGTCGTGGAATTTCTTCGCCGCCCATTCCACGGCACGATCGCAGGCCGGCGAACCTGTGGGGCGTCCGCCGATGCCATCGCATAGTTCGCGCAGATCCGTGAAGATTGGCGTGTCGCCTTTCGCGCGCGTCGCCAGGCGGTGCGGGGCGTCCTCCTCAGCGAGCAAGCTGAGCGCTAAGAGCAGAAGCCCACTAATGCGAATCATCGCGGTAAATCACTCCTTCTTTCATCACGAAAACAATCTTCTCCACCTGCCGGATGTTCTGGATCGGGTCCCCTGGGATCACCACGACGTCGGCCAGCTTGCCGGCTTCGAGCGATCCGACGGTCTTTTGGATGCCCAACAGCTCCGCATCCACCGTTGTGCCCGCGCGCAGCGCGTCGAGCGGGGACATTCCGAGATCCACCATCTTGTGAAACTCTTCCGGATTCCGGCCGTGCGGATAGACGCCGGCATCGGTGCCCATGCCGATCTTTACGCCCTTGGCGATTGCTTTGCGTACGGTTTGATTAATGGCCTCGATCGCGGCGCGCATCTTGGCAGCGACGGCCGGCGGATATAATCCTTTCGCGAGTTTCTCTTTTCCGCCTTCGGGAGCCATCAACGTCGGAATCAAAACCGTACCGCGCGCTTTCATCATGTCGAGCGCTTCGTCGTCCAGGAACGTGCCGTGTTCGATGGAATCGATGCCCGCGCGGATCGCTCGCTTGGCCCCTTCCGCTCCGTGCGCGTGGGCCGCGGACTTCTTACCCAGCGCGTGGGCTTCGTCTACGATCGCGTTCAGCTCTTCTTGGGTGAGCTGGGGAGTATCGATGGCGTCATTGAGCGACAGCACGCCGCCAGTGGCGCAGGTTTTGATGACATCCGCGCCGTACTTCACGTTCAATCGCACGGCTTTGCGCGCTTCTTCGGGTCCGTTGATGACGCCGTCCTCCGGTCCCGATTCATGGCCAAAAACGTTGAAGCGAAATCCGCCCTGCGAGTCGCAATGACCTCCAGTCGCGCCGATCGCGTGGACGGCAACCAGCATGCGGGGACCTGGGATGATTCCGGCCCGAACGGCGTTGCGCAGCCCGATATCCATGAACTCGCCCGAACCAACGTCGCGCGCGGTAGTGATGCCGGCCATCAATGTTTTCTTTAAAACAGGAGTCGCGTCCAAAGTTTGCTCGGGGATGGTCTTTTGCAGGCCATCCAATAGCATTTGCCGCATGTCGTCGCTATTGGGGAACGAGAGGTGAGTGTGAGCGTCCATCAATCCCGGCGAGAGTGTTGCGTCGCCGAAATCGATCACGCGCGCCCCGGCCGGTGTCGGAGCATCCGCGCCAACACCAAGGATGGTAGCGCCGCTCACCACCACCAAGCCGGGCGAGGTCATTTTATGCCCGTCGAACATGCGCGCGGCTTTGAGAACGATAGGCTGGTTTTGCGCGAATCCAGCCGTGCAGGCGAGCAGCGCCGCGACGGCGGCTTTGCGCGGAAGAGTTGTCATAGCTCTTGAGTTTACTTCGTCACCGTGGCCGATTGCGGCTCCTCGCCCCAGATATATTTCGCGAACCACTCGTAGTTGTGTTCCATTACGGCGCGCTGCTGCTTCGGCTTGTTGATGGGATGCCCGAATCCCTTATACAGAATCAGCTTTACGGGAACCCCCCGATCTTTCAAGCCTTGATACAGCTCAAAAGCATTCGGAGGAGGCACGCGCTTATCCTGATCGCCATGCTGGATCAGCGTCGGTGTTTTGGCGTTGTTGATATAGAAGATCGGTGAAGTTTTTTGGTAAATGGTGGGATCTTCCCACGGCGTGGCTTTCAAATATTGGCGCGTGAACGGATGAATGTCCGTATTGACGTAATACGTCATCCAGTCGGAGATGCCTGCGCCGACGGAAACAGCTTTGAAACGGTCACTGTACGTGGTGATGAAGGCGGAAATGTAGCCGCCCTGGCTCCAGCCCATCGCGCCCACGCGATCTTTGTCGACCATCCCTTTTGCGATGAGAGAATCCACGCCCGAAATCACGTCCTGGTAATCGCCTAAGCCGAGATTGCGCACGTTGAGAGACCGGAACGCTTCGCCGTAGCCGGCCGATCCTCGATAGTTGGGGCGCAGAATCAGCGCGCCCTTGGCCAAGAAGCGCTCCATCGGATAATAGCGATCCGCCTGGAGCTCCGGAATGTCAACGCCGGTGGGTCCGCCGTGTATCACGACAAGAAGCGGATATTTTCGCGAAGGATCGTAATCCGCAGGCTTCAGCAAAACGCCTTGGATGGGCGTACCGTCCGCGGACTTCCACTCGACCACCTCTTTCGTCCCGAGCTTGAAGCTCTTCCACTGCTCGCTCATGTTGCTGAGATATTTTGGCGCGAAATCTTTGGTGTTCGAGACAAACACCTCGGAAAAATGGTTCGGTGCGGCGCCCACAGCCGCGAACATGCGATGGTCCGGCGTGAAAGACGCGTCGGAAACGAAGTAGGCATCGGGCGAGCTGAGGCGCTCGACCGCGAGCGTCCCGGGATTTACGCGGAATAGATGCGCGTTCGTTTTCTGAATGCCCGCGAAATAGATTCCGTCCGGCCCCCAATCGATGATGTTCGGATTTTCGTCGAACTTCGCGCTGACGATTTTCGGCTCGCCGCCGGATGCTGGAATCACGGCCAGGTGGGCGTTTTTGTAGAAGAAGAACGGCTCGCCGTTCTGTGTGAGGAAAGCCAGTTGTGTTCCATCGGGCGACCAGCGCGGCCGTGAATTCGGCCCTTTTCCGTTTACAAGCTGCTTCACCAGCTTGTCGGCGACGTCGATAGTATAGATCTGGCCGGTCTCCGCAGAGCTAAGATCGGTATCGCGCGCGCCGCTGAAGGCAAGATGCTTCGAATCCGGCGACCATTCAAAATCGCTCACGGTGAATTTTTGGCCATCGGTTAGCGAGACGGGCTGCGGCCGCTGCTTGGGATCTGCCGGGATCTCGGCCGGAACTTTGATCAGCCACAGACGAAGATTCGTGTAATCACCGCCGATGATGTCGAACTCGCCGTATTTGTCTTTGCGATCCTTCTTTTCTTTTGGGTCGGCGCCAGTGGATATATAGGCCATCGACAAACCATCCGGCGACCATTCCATGGACTCCACGCCGTTTTCCTCGCCCGTAAGCTGTTGCGCTTCGCCGCCGCGCGGATGAATGAGGTAGATTTGCCGCTTGCCATCGCGATCGGACGTAAACGCGATGCGCGTGGAATCGGGCGACCATTTCGGATTCCCGCTCGATTTCTTGCCGCTGGTTAGCTGGTACCGCTCGCCGGTCGCGACTACAGCGATCCAAAGTTGCGGGACAAATTCATTCTCTTCCCAGTTGGTCTGCGTGACGCTGTACACCACGTATTGGCCGTTGGGCGAGAGGCGGGCGTTCGATACCGATTGCATGCCAAGCGATTGATCGATGGTAGGCGTCTGGGCGATGGCCGAAATTGCAAACAAAGTGACCAGGAATAAGCGAAGCATGCGGCTATTATATGCGTTAGGTAGCGTTAAAACTTCACGAACTCGCGTAACCACGGTCGAATCGGTCCGTCAACTATATGGCAGACCCGATTCACCCAATGACAACGAAGGCGGCAGTAACTACCCTGGTACTACTGGCAGGGTTTACTTGCCAGCGGGCTTCCGCCCAAATGGATTCCTGGGTGAACGATCGCGAACTGGCTAATTACCTCACGCGGAACGGCATCGCCATCAGCACCGAGCGGGCGAGCCTCTGGTTCGACATGGACGCGATGACGCCCGAAGAGATGGACGCCTTCGCTAAGCTGGTGAATCGCGGCATCGGGGACATTGAAGAGTATCTCGGCGGTTCGCGCATCGGGATTCGAAAAGTCCGATACTTCATCAGCAGCCATGTGGAGATTTCGCATTCCACCTGGCGCTCGATTTTTCTCCCCATTGAGAAGGTCCAAAACCGCACCGCGCCGTATCTGCACGAGACCACCCACGTAGTGGCGCCCTGCGAGGACTGCCCCATGTGGTTCAGCGAAGGATTGGCGTCCTACGTCCAGAGTTACGTGAGCGAACACGGCAGCGGCTACGATGGAGCCATCTTTGCGCGGCGCGGGAATCGCGGAGTCGACCAGGACGCCAAGCGCTGGCTGGCTTCGGATCGCGGGGAAGCCGTAGTGGGGTTTATTGGAACTCCTGGAGAGCCTCCAGCCATCAATTACGACCGTTCCAATGTCGCCGCGCCATTCTATGTGATGGCGCAGTCGCTGGTGAAGTTCATCGTCCAGAAAGCCAAGGTCGAGAAGCTCAGTACCGTCTTCAACGCGAAGGATTTTGAGTCCGAACTGAAGCGCGCCACCGGCAAAAGTTCCATCGAGTGGAAGGAACTTTGGCTCAAGCGCATCGGCTATCATCCCGCCAAATAGTACCGCTCGGCTTGACAGATATCAGTAATTTACTTATATTCGGATTACTGACATGCTCAAGCCCGCGGATTTCCATATCCTGCTGGTTCTCGCCGATGGTCCCCGCCACGGATACGGAATCATGAAAGAAGTGGAGCGCGAGTCGGGCGGCGATGTCCGCCTGGAACTCGGTTCCCTTTATCGATTGCTGGCTCGGCTCCTGTCGGAAGGATTGCTCGAAGAGGGCGAAGGAGATGAGCGGCGCCGCTATTACCGTCTGACTCGCCTCGGCCGGCGCGTTTTGAAAGAAGAAGCGGCGCGTCTGGCCGGACTGGTGGATCTAGTGCGTATGCGCAAGCTGCTGCCGGAGGGCGACGCCTGATGCGGGCGATTATAGCCGCGCTAATCCGCTGTTTCCCCGCTCCGTTCCGCCGTGAGTTTGCCGACGACATGCGCATCACATTCGAGGACCGTTGGCGC
>DATGIH010000044.1:0-4102 GCA_035295865.1 Bryobacteraceae bacterium | reverse complement strand
GTACGCCGATACATTTGGAGCTATTCCTGGAAAGCGCGGCAAGTTCGATGCGGCCGATCTTCCCGGCACGAATCTCAGCTTTACTCCGAACGATGCTCCGCAAGCTCCGACCAAAGGCCGCGTTTTGGATCACATCGGATTCGAAGTGCAAAACCTGGAGGCGTTCACGAAGAAGCTGGAAGCGGCTGGAGTGAAATTCGATGTTCCATACCGCAAGATACCGGCTTTGAATCTGTCGCTTGCCTTTCTGACGGATCCCTGGGGGACCTATATAGAGCTGACCGAAGGGTTGAACAAGCTTTAAGATGTGAGCTTGCCCTCAGACGAAAATCCCGAGCCGGATAGCGGCAAAACAAGACCACGGTTTTACACTGCATTGGCCTGCTATGCGGTCATCGCGATTCTTGCCACTTTCACGCTGGATGGCAACTTCCGGTTGATCGTTTGGATATTCCTAGCCGGACTAGTTGTCCGGACCTATCTCCATACTTTGCGAAAACCCTAGTCCCTCACGCTTCTACGACCCTGGTCCGATATGTGTAGAAGGAGCGCGACTAGATCGTGTTTCATTTTGGAACGTGAATACCAATTTGGTATCCGCGAGATAGGCGATCGGTTCCATTACGAGATTTCCAGGGTTTAGCCGGACTTTAGTACTTTCGATACACTACGCCACCCTTCCGTACGGACCTGATGCCCATCCTGTTGACCCTGAGGACGATCCTGTACGCGATTTGAGGAAAGGTCTAAGCGTAGTTGAGCAATTTTCCCTAAGCCGGATTCTGGCCGCTGGCTTGCACTTAGAGGCGACGTCGAGATGAGAAAACCACACACTCCAAAGGCAAAAGGGAATCAGATTCTAATGAAAACCAAGACCTCTCACACCAGCCAGGCGGCGAAGATCGCACGACGGGACCGCATCGTCATCGAACATCTTCCGCTGGTAAAAGCCATTGCGATCCGCGTGCACGAAAATCTCCCCGTGCATGTCGATCTTGACGATCTTGTTCACGCCGGTGTCTTGGGCCTTTTTGATGCGGCCAGCAAATTCAATCCCGAAAAACAGGTGGCATTCTCCAGCTACGCGAAGCATCGCATCAAGGGTGCGATTCTCGACAGTCTACGCCAGCTCGATTGGGCCTCGCGCGATCTGCGCCGCCGTCACAAGCAGGTGGAAGCCGCTACGCGCGAACTGCAAGCCACGCTGCAGCGGACTCCCACGGAATCGGAAATCGCTCTGAAGCTCGGCGTCGATGTGGAACGCTGGCGCCAAATGATGGTAGACCTGCGCAGCGTCGGATTGATCTCGGCTTCTTCACGCGCTCCGGAGCACGACGATCTACCCGCTCCCGATTTCCCGAGCAAGCCCGAAACTCAGCCCGACAACATGTGCTCGCATGAACAAATGCGGTCGGTGTTGGGCGTCGCGATGAAGACTCTGCCCGAGCGCTATCAGAAAGTGGTCTTCCTTTATTACACGAACGAGATGACCATGAAGGAAATCGGCGGCATCCTCGGCATCAACGAAAGCCGCGTTTCGCAAATCCATAAATCGGCTCTAGAGAAGATGCAAGTGGTGCTGCAAGCGAACGGCATTCACTCGGTCCACGCGTTCTAATTCCGCTCTCAGAATCGCTGCCCAACCATCCTGGCTGTTTGATAATATATCCGCCAGGGCTGTCTGATGAGTAAAGAAGACTGCATCGAAGTCACCGGGACGATCGTCGAAAAATTCCCCAGCGGGCTTTTTAGTGTCCAACTGGATCAAGAACGTACCGTACTCGCTCATCTCGCCGGAAAGCTGCGCCGCAACCGGATTCGGGTGCTGGCGGGCGATCGTGTCACGCTGGAACTCTCTCCCTACGATCTGACCAAGGGCCGGATCACATATCGGCATAAGTAGCGGGCCGATTTTCCATATTCTCTAATCTGTTCATTTTCCAACCTGATAACGCAAAGTGCATCAAGCAGGGCGCTGATACTGTGCTGGCAGCGCGCTGGTCGCCCAGCATAATGAGGGCGTGACTGGATCGAAGAGGCGGGCTTCAAACAACGGCTCGCGGTTAAACCGTTCCTCTGATGATATTGCGAACGCCTTGGCGCGACGCCTGGTCGGCCAGCCCGCGGCGATCGAAGCAATTATTCCGTTTGTCCAAATGCATCGGGCGATGCTCGCGCCGGAGGGTCGTCCTTCGGGCGTGTTTCTGCTGCTGGGTCCCACCGGGACAGGCAAGACGAAAACGGTAGAAGCGCTGGCGGATGTGCTGCACGGGAGTTCCAAGAAAGTCCTGCGAGTGGATTGCGGCGAGTTTCAGATGGAACACGAAGTGGCTAAGTTGCTGGGTGCGCCGCCCGGATACCTGGGACATCGCGAAACGCAGCCGTTGCTCACGCAGCAGAAAGTGAATGGCGTATCCAGCGACGCCTGCGACCTTTCCATTGTGTTGTTCGATGAAATCGAAAAAGCGGCGGCATCGGTGGCGCGATTGCTGCTCGGCGTCCTGGACAAGGCCGTTCTGCGGCTGGGCGACAACACCGTGGTGAATTTCGAAAAGAGCATGATTTTCCTCACCAGCAATCTGGGCGCTCGTGCAATGAATCGCGAGCTGAATCCCGACTTCGGATTCGAGTCCATGGTGGGCGCCGCGGGGTCCGGCGATACATCCAAGCTTCACGGCATCGGGATGAACGCACTGCGGAGGAACTTCTCGCCCGAGTTCATAAATCGCATCGACGCCGTGATCACCTATCAGCCGCTCGGCGCCGATGCGCTTGCTGCGATTCTCGATGGTTACGTGCAGGATTTGCAGAATCATCTCGACAAACGGCTTGGTTCAAACACCTTTCGGCTGGAAGTGCCCGCACGGACGCGCCGTTTTTTGCTCGAACGCGGCACGAGTTGTGAGTTTGGCGCGCGCGAACTACGCCGGACCATGGAGCGGCAGTTGATTCAACCGCTGGCGTCTTTGATTGCGGCAGGCGAGATTCAGCCCGGCGCGCGGATTCGCGCGGATCTTCTTTCCAAGAAAGAAAAATTAGTTATGCGCGAAGTGGCGGATGATTCGTTAGCCCCGGCGTGCTGACTCTATCCGATGGTTTATCGTAATCTGGCTCAGTGAGCGGAACACTCTACGTGGTGGCGACACCGATCGGCAACCTCGAAGATATTTCACCGCGCGCGCTACGTATTTTGGGCGAAGTGGATGTCATCGCCTGCGAGGACACGCGCCATACCCGCAAATTGTTGGACCGGTACGGAATCTCCAGACCATTGGTCAGCTATCACGAGCACAACGAGCAGGCGCGCGCCACGGAACTGCTAGCCGATTTGCAAACGGGCAGAAACATCGCGCTCGTTTCGGACGCAGGTACTCCGCTAATTGCCGATCCGGGCTACCGATTGGTGGAACAAGCTCGCGAGCAAGGATTGACTGTTACTCCAGTACCCGGAGCCTGCGCGTTCATCGCGGCGTTGAGCGCTTCCGGATTGCCGACCGATGCATTCCTTTTCATCGGATTTCTTCCGGCCAAACAAGGCCAGCGCCGCAAGCTGCTCGCGGAATGGAAGAGCCTGCCGGCAACACTTGTTTTGTACGAAGCTCCGCATCGGATCTTGGAAACGCTGGAAGACATCGCGGCAACGTTAGGCGAGCGGCACGTGGTGCTGGCGCGCGAGTTGACCAAAATCCACGAGGAGTTTCTGCGCGGCACTCCGTCGGAACTCGCCGTCAAGCTCGCTGCGCGCGATTCCGTCAAAGGCGAGTTCACGGTGATGATCGCGCGAGCAGAATCCGAGCCGATCGACGACACTCCACTGGACGACGCGGTAGAAAAGCTGGTGGCCAGCGGCGTCCCTCGCATGGACGCGCTCAAAACCGTGGCTCGCCAACGCGGACTCTCCAAGCGCGAGGTTTACAAAAAGCTGCATGAGCGCGAATGAGTACCATTTCGTCTCGCATTGGCGGGTGGCTGGGACGGTGGAACAAGTCTCCGACATTTTAGGGGCTCCCGAGGATCTCCCGCGCTGGTGGCCCGCCGTCTATTTGGCGGTGCGCGAAGTGGATGGCGTGGTGGAGTTGCACACCAAGGGCTGGCTCCCTTA